>NZ_WHOH01000003.1:371757-743514 GCF_009741735.1 Lentibacillus sp. JNUCC-1 | reverse complement strand
ACATTGATGTGGAGGAGTCAAACCCTTTACCAATCGCCGTTCCGATCAAGGACCACAAAGTATTCGATTTGTGAGCCTCACCACTGTAATCATCTCTTATTGAAGAAGTCCCGTCATCTGAATAAACAATCGACTGCCCTGCGTGAATGTGATACGTACCAATATCGTCTTCTTCCATCATATGGTTCACAATTAAATCATCAAAAAGCCCATTTTCATCAAAAAATTTAGCCGGGACATCGACATTACTGTCACTCATCCCGATACTGAGAGGGTTTTCAAAAAAACTGTAATCGCGCGTTTTAATGCCTGGAGCATTCCAAGTTATAGCCGGAACATTTGTATTTAAGGAAGTATATTGTGCAATTGCCCCTCCAAGAGAATGTCCCGTTAAAACGATTTGATGACCGGGATATTGTTCTATTAATTCCTCTACATATTCGGCAGCTTCTTCAAACTGCTTTGAACCATATCCAAAAGCAAGGGCAGCATCCGTTATTCCGTCTTGCAAGTCTTCCGTTCCTGCAAATGAAACAACAATTGTGCCTTCTTCAGCCTGGTTAAATGCACGCGCATGAAAACCTGAATCATCATTAAATTGAGTTCCAATTTCATTCCAGCCATGCTGGGCCAAAAATGCTTCATTTTGATTTTGGACTTCTGTTCCAAGTTTCCCGTCGCTATAGCCTGAATCAGCCAATGTTGCCATAACATTGTCAGCAATTGTAATATCATCCACACGCCCATGCGGACGCTCAACAAGCTTGGCAAACTCCTTTTCCAAGCGCGCGAATTGTTCCTCCCGCTGTTCTTGAAAAACTGGTGAATCCGGCAAAAACAAATAAGGATTGTCCTTTTCAAATTGTACAACTGCCTCTTTTATTTTCTCTTTGGTGGACAAGTCTAATGTATCCGCATCATCATCACAGTCAGCATTGTCTGGGGATGGGAGACACTCCTCCACGACTTCTGCTTGTGCATCTGTATCTGATTCCTGCGCGTCATTTTGTTCTTGGGCTTCATCTGTTTGCATGTCACCGTTACCACTGGAGTCTACACCGTTCCCATCCGTTTTTTGCCCATCTGTCCCATCGCCTTCAGTCCCTTCACCTTCCCAGGAGTCGCCTTGCCAAATAAAATCCTCAGCATTCCATGGTGTGCCTTCCCAGGCGTCTCCCTGCCAAGGGGTGCCTGACCAGGATTCAACTGCACCAGCACTTGGAACCCAAATAAACTGAAATGCCAATGCAACAGCAAATAATGCAGAAACAGCTTTTTTCATTGGCGGCTTAAACATTATGAATCTAACCTCCTGTCCTTTACAGAGAAGGAATATTCAGACATGAAATCTATAAAACGTGCACCATATTGCATGGTGCATACGTTGCTATTAAACTATTTTTCATCCAATTCCTTTATTTCCACATCATGCTCTTCAGCCATTTCTGCCATGAAGGCATCCGCTTTTTGAGCATTTTCTCGAGCTTTTGTCAGCTTTTCATCTGACTGTCCAAGTAATTGATTTACTTCTTCTTCATTGGCACCTTCTACTGATTTCTTAAGCGCCTCAACGTTCATCGTCATTGCCTGTGACCAGACATCTAGCTGCTCTTTGCGTTTTTCATGAAGTTCCTTGACAACATCTGTTTTGGGGGCTAGTGAGTCTATATAGCCCATAATCTCGTCTACAAGAGGCATGACTTTCTCTTCTTGAATTTGTAAAGCCTCTTCAGGGGTTCCAGCATTATAAGAACGCGCCATTTCCTCATCTACCTGACTTGCTAAATCATTGACCGTTTCCACATAACTATTATGATAATCTGCCAACTCCTCTGCTTCCTCTGATGCTCCGCAAGCCCCCAACAATCCTGTCATTAAAACCATGAGGCTCAACATATATAATTTTTTCATGTATTTTCTCTCCTTATAAATCATAAGTGGAGTCACCTGTCCACAACGTTTCAATCAATTCCCCAGTAGGACCAGCTGAATCCTTATATAGTTTCTGTTTAATTCCCTGCATAAAACCATCAAATGATGTTGATTCAAATTCATTCGCTGCTTTCACTTTAAACCGGTCATCTTCCACTTTTAACATCGCACCGTCCAATTTGCCGCCATTTTTTAGAACGGCCTGCCGCGCAGCATTGACGACCTTCTCAGAAGACATGCTGGATTGTAAATACGCTTCTAACAGCTCACCAAGAATTGGCGTGTCCAATCCACTTTGTACAACCTGTTCCAAAATTTCTATCTCCCACTCATTCGGGTTTAAGCTTCCAATTGGATTGTTTTCTTTTGCCTCCGTTATTTCTTCATCAAAATCCCATTCTTCTTCACTCGATTCATCATCTGGATCGTCCCCACCTTCTTCAGATTCGCCGCCACCATCTTCGTCATCAGGTTCACCAAGTGGAAAGACCTCTCCAGTAAGCGCATCTCTTAAATCTTCATAAAAGGCACTTGTCGCAGCAAGACTTGCCTGGCTCGCTGTTGCTGCTGATTTTTCTTTCGTCACAAAAGCTGAGCCCATATTAAAAACAAATACAAATAAAAGCATCAACAAACCAACGGCGCCCATCACAAACAACATCGTGTTCCCATTTTCATTGTTTAATAGCTTCTTACAACGCTGTATCATTCAATCACCCTGCCTGATGTTGACGTGCTATATGAAATATCCGGAATATAACCATTACGCAGCTTTTTCGGTAAGAATATTAAACTGATATCTACATCAATATCTGCTGTAAAATATTTGTCATTCACCTGGGATACCGCAACATTACCAGACACATAACTGGTCGTATCCAATATTTTTTGCGCGGTTGCCCCGGCCTCGCCACTGTCCCCTGTCACGGAATAAACATCCGCATATTCGTTTACCGCCGACTGAGCTACAATCACCCCATGGATTCCAACGACAAATTGCACAACAACCATCATGACAATCAATACTATTGGTACGATACCCAGAAATTCAATGGTCGCACTGCCCTCTTCATTTCGCCTCATCCAAGAAAACTTCTCCACGTCAACCACCCTCCTTGATCTTCTGTCTTAAGGATAACGCAACGTTTTCTTCAGGGTTTCAACCCGTTCCTTCAATCTTTCTTTATATACGTTGTAAAAGTAATCAATATATGTGTCATAATCCATTGGTGCCTTGCCATCTGTCATCTGATCAATGTTTTGTCTTAATTGTTCAGCAGCACAGTCACTCGTCATGTTGTATAAAGTATGCTTATCTGAAAATCTATCATATTTTTTTATATCAGGTTTATCCCTATTGGCATATACGACATCAAAATCCCGACGATGTTGATACCGATCTTTTAATTGTGCATATTGGATCCAGCCACCCTCAATGTTATACATAATCAACTGATCAATCTCTGAATCGGTAAAGTAGTCTTTTTCTTTAACGTGTTTATCAAATTGAGAAGCCTCCTGCCACAACTGCTTCATGTTCTTCTGCAGATCAAGCATGGATTGAATGACGGAAAGCGATCGTTTATAAACAGGAATATCAATTGTTGCGATATCAGCATTTACAATTCGTTCTAAATAATCTCTAACCTCTTCAAGTATAGAAAAATCGACCTGAGCTCTTTCACCTATCGAGTCCGAAATGTTATTCCAAGTAATAAAGTATGATACTAACGGTAACAGAGCGCGTTGTGCTTCCTCAGGTGTATGTTTTTCAAGCGAAATAACCGCATCACCTTTGGATTTTGTCCTGAATTTACCAGTATACCGTGCTAAGTAGAATAATCGACCACTCACCTTGTACCCATCCAAATTTATGGAAACGTCCTCGAAAAACTTTTTATGTTTTTTGCCCAACGCTAGAAGTCTTTGTTGTTCAGATTTATTCATCACTTATCACCAAATCTCCCCATAAACAGTTCATTTACCTTATGGATAACGTAACATCGGCTTAACTTTTTCGAACTGTTGTTGAACACGTTCTTTGTAAACGTCGTAAAAATGATCCATAAATGTTTCATAATCCATTGGAGCCTTTCCTTCTGTCAAATGAGCAATTGATTTTTTTAATTGATCAGCAGCAATGTTGCTTCTCATATTGTAAAGCGTCTTTTTTCTAGTAAACTTTTCATGCTTTTTTACTTCGGGTATATTCCGATTATCATAAATGACATCAAAGTCTTTGCGATAAGTGTAACGGTCCTTAAATTGCGCATATTGGATCCAATGACCTTTAATATGATATAAAATTAATTGTTCAATTTCCTGGTCATCAACATAGCCTTTTTCAGTTATTTGTTTGTCCATTTGATCTGCGCTTTGCCACAGGTGTTTCATCTCTTCTTGCAAATCAAGCATATTTTGTAAAATATTTAATGATCTCTCGTATACAGTCATATCTACTGCGGAGAGTCGAGCATTAACAATACGTGCAAGGTAATCTCTTACCTCTTCAAGTATCGAAAAAGTAACTTGAGCTCTATGCTGAACCACCTCTAAAATAATGTTCCAAGTTGAAAAGTAAAAAAATAGAGGATAAAAAGCTTCCTTTGCTTCTTCACGGTTATGATGCTCAAGTGAAAAAACAGCATATGCTTTTGGATTCTCGCTGAATTTACTCATATACATAGCTAGGAAAAACAGGTGGTTATTCACCTTATAACCATCGATATTAATCGTGTAGTCTTCAAGGAACTTCTTATGTTTTTTACCTAATTCATGGAGTCTTTGCTGATCCGTTTCATTCAACCCTCACCACCTCACTTCAATCATCTGGTGTTTAAACATATATCACCAAGCGTTAGCTTAAAGGATAGCGCAACATCTTCTTATCTCTTTCGTAACTTTCCACCAGCCGTTCTTTGTAGACTACATAAAAATGCTCCATATACGTTTCATAATCCATTGGAGCCTTGCCTTCTGTCAAACGATCAATTGATTTTTTTAATTGATCAGCAGCGATATTACTTCTCATATTAAACAGTGTCTTTTTATTAGTGAAACTTTCATGCTTCTTTACTTCAGGTATATTGCGATTATCGTATATGACATCAAAATCATCGCAATAATCATAACGATCCTTGAACTGAGCATATTGGATCCAATTGCCCTTAAGGTTATACATAATCAATTGCTCAATCTCCTGATCATCAAAAAAAACCTTCTCCCGTATGTTTTTGTCCATCTTATCAGCTTCTTGCCACAGTTGCTTCATCTCTTCTTGAAGATCAAGCATACTTTGGATGATACGTAAGGATCGCTCATATACAGAAATATCTATTCCAGAGACTTGAGCGTTAACTATTCGCTTAAGGTAGTCTCTTACTTCCTCAAGAATCGAAAAATCAACTTGAGCCCTATGTTTAATTGAATCTAATACATTATTCCATGTTACGAAATATGAAGTTAACGGATACATGGCCTCCATCGCTTCCTCATAACTATGCTTTTCAAATGACACAACAGCATACGCTTTCGTATTGTCACTGAATTTATTCATATACATTGCCAAGAAAAACAAGCGATGATTAACCTTATAACCCTCGATATTTATCGAGACATCCTCGTAAAACTTTTTATGTTGTTTGCCCAATTCTAGAAGTCTTTGTTGCTCCGCTTCGTTCATCGTTATCACCAAGCCAAAAAGATATGTCTTTTATATATTGCGTTGTTTCCTAAAATGGGGTCATTCTTTAAGCTCAAATTCATACTGGTCCGCCAAGCTTGCTATTTTTTCATTGGCTTGTTGAGCGTATTCAGCAGCCTTTATCATTTTGTTATCAGATTGCTCAACGAGGCTATTAATTTGGGCCTCAGCTGCTTCATTAGCTGCTTCTTTCATTGCTTCGGTTCTAAGGTCAAAGCCTTCTTTCCAAAGCTTCAGTTGTTCAGCTCTCATTTCATGAACTTCTTTAACCACGTCAGAATTTGGTTCTTGCTGCTGAATGAAAGTCATTATATCTTCAACCAATGGATTAATATTTTCTTTCTGATAAGCTAAAGCTTCATCCATGGCTTCAATCATAGCAATCTTATTTAAGTGTTCATCAATTTTGTCAGCTTTTGGGTTGACTTCCTCCACATAGCGATTGTGGTAGTCAGCTAATTCATCTGCTTCTGGTGAACTGCATGCAGCAAGCCCCATAAACAAGACAAGCAACAATAATTGAATGAATGTCCTCATTCATCTCATCTCCCCTCTTTAATTTATCACCTTCTATGGATGGCGTAATGTTTTTTTCATTTGTTCTACCCGCTCTATCAATCTTTCTTTGGTAACTGAGTAAAAATGATTAATATATTCATCCTTATCCATAGGATGGTGATGTTCCGTGAGACGTTGTATGGCACCCTTAAGCTGATCTGCTGCCGCTTCACTTGTCATATTTTCTAATGTCCGTGGGTCTGAAAAACGTTCAAACTGCTGTATTTCAGGTCTACTGTGATTTGCATGAATCACATCAAAGTCCTGCCTATAGGTATAGCGATCTTTAAACTGCACATATTGGATCCATCCACCCTGAACATTCATCAACAATAATTGATCAACATCCGAATCTGAGATAGCTTTTTTTTCTTGAATAGCAACCTCTAATTTTTGAGCCTCCTTCCATAGTTGTTTCATTTCTTCCTGTAATGTGAGCATGTTTTGTATAATACTTAGTGATCTATCATATATGGTCTGGTCATTATCACTAAGCACTCCGGAGTTCAACACTGTTTTTAAATAATGCTCTACTTCTTCTAAGATGGAGAAGTCAACTTGGGCACGCTCACCCACACTTTGAGCCACGTTATTCCAGGAAATTGAAAAGCCTGCTAAAAAATAAAGTGCGATTTCTGCTTCCTCACGATTGTTCGTATCGGGAGAAATGATGGCATTACCTTTATCTGTGCTGCTAAAAAGGCCTTGATAAGTAACCAAATAATAACGATGATTATTAATTACATAAGGTTCCCGATTTACTGATGTGTCTTCGAGAAATTTAGCATGTTTTTTTCCAAGCTTTAATAATTGTTTTTCCCCTTTTTCGTTCAATGTGTTGCCCCCCAATAGCTTAAGCAGCGCTTATGATTCACCATGCATTTCGAGAACTTCTTGAGATTCTCTCCATTTAATAATTAGAGAGGTAATATACATAACCACAAAAGGGAAGATAAGTAAATTTAAAGTCATTTGGGTTAAAATCTGAGCAGCGAATGAATTGGTTATTTTAAAGATTTGAGCCACAACAACAACACCAAAAATACCTTCCAGTAGCCCTGTGACTAAAAGAACAAGGAGAAGTTTCCAAAAATGCTTCTTTCCAATTCGTATACCTTCTTTAAATGACTTCCATGTTGATTTTTCGTCAAACATACTGATGTATGGGACTGGAAATAATAATGCAAGTACAGCTAGCCCCGGCAATACAAACAGCGTAAAACCTATGGTGGAAACCAATGCAGCTAACAGCGCAAATACAAAAACAGTAAAGCCATTGACTAAGAATACATAAAAGGTGTTACCTAAATTAGGTTCCTTCCCAATGTACTCATTAAATACAAACCTTACGTATGGCGTCTGTGCGATTATGAATAGCAAAATCGTTATTAATGCGTAATATATATCAGCAACCGAATAGACTGGATTAATGGTGGGTGTAATTGCGTATATATAATTGGTTGTATAAGAATGAAGCAATAATAAAGGCAGTGTTGTGAGCACCATTAACAATAAAATTTTCTCAAATTGACTCGTGTATAAATGCCATGTGTATTTCAGTGGATTTCTCATAAGTAACTCCTCTTTACGGGAAGCGCATAATTTTTTTCATTTTAGATACTTCATTGTCAAGATCCTGTTCATATGATTTCATCCAAGTATCATATATTTCTTCATCTGACATTCCCTTTACACTTTCTCCTTTTTCCAGTCGCTCTAAGGAATCTCTTAAATCCATTTGTGCTTTTTCAGAAGTCATTTCGTGTAATAAGCGTATATCAATGTGATCTTTAGCAAGGTTTTCTTGTTGAACATGATCGTATACTTTGTCAAAAGCTATACAATTTTCATAGTGCCAGGAGAACTGACGATATTGAATCAAGTCGGCCTTGATAACGGATTGCACCATAGTATTAATGGATTCCTCTGTGAAATATCCATCTTGTTCAATGTTCTGGTCCAATGCCGTCACTTCTTCATGCAACTGTACCATATCTTTCTGGAATTCTATCATTTGCTCCATTGCCTTGTATGCATTTGTATACGAATCTCTAAATGTGCCATCTAAAGATTCATCGATTACCCATTTCAAAAAAGCGTGGATTTCCTCCCATACAGATATATCTTGCTTAGCTCTCTTCTCAATACTTAACGCACCATTACTGCTTACTGAAAAGTACATTAAGTTTTCAAGAATGGACTGAGGGGCATTTGCATTGTCGGAATTAAAAGGTATTATTGCGCAGCCCTTCAGCGAATTGGTAAATTTACTTTGATAAAATGCCAAATAATATACATTGTTATCTGTTTTGTAGCCAACAGCATTGATTGAAGTTGATTCAAGCATTTTTTGATGTTTTTTTCCGAGCTCCAGCAGTTGCTCTTGTTCCAGTGCGTTTAGCAATTTCTTTTCACCTCAAAAACTCAATTTATTTAAAGGGTGGTAGAAAGCTTCCCACCCTTATTTAATCGTTAATTATGAAAACCATCCTTTAACTTTTTTCCAGCCTTTACTAGCCGCTTTTTTCACTGTGTCTGTAGCTTTTTTAGCTGTAGCTGCAATCTTTTCCTTGTTTTTCGCAACCAGTTCAACACCTTTAGAAACAACAAAAACTCCGGCTCCGGCAGCTGCAAGCCCTGCCCCAACTGCTTGACCTCCAGGTACAGCTGCGGCGACGCCACCAGCACTCATCAATGTCTCACCAAAATTGGTTCCAACTTTTGCGGCAGCAACTGTTTTTTCGGTCCCGGTAGCATCACTATTAAATGTATTTACTGCATCCGAAAAACTCGCACCTGTCTTATAAGCCGAAATGCCCGCATTCACACCTGAGGTCACAAAATTAAACTTGGATAGGGCGCCCATTTTACTCCAAGTACCAGATACGTTGGATATATCCATATTCCTAGATACTTGGCCTGCAGAATCTTTAATAATCGAAGCATATTGCTGTACCTTGGATGTATTAGAAATTTGGTTAGCTCTAAACGCGCTTCTTGTGGTGATCTCTCTTACCACTTCTGCTTTTCGCAGGCTTTCCAATTTCGATACTTTGTCATAACCATCTTTGGCAGTTGACGTCATATCATACATATCATATGCCCAGTGATCTCCGGTCTGCAACTTAGCGCCACTTACAAACAGGTCAGTTAAATGCAAGCCAGTCTTTTCAGACGAAAAGCCGTCATTTAAACCTTCATGAACAAAATTTGCCGTGCCTGTTATGAGTTTATCTGTAACAAATTTCGTTTCCTTAAATTCGTTTGAATCATAAAAGCGCTCTGGAGGTGTATATCCGTCAGGTCCACTAAATGCGCCTGCTCCACTGCTTCCCGCTTCTTGCCAGGCGCCTCCGCTATAACCGGCTCCAGCGAAACCCTGATTCGAAAATGGATCTCCGGCATATCCACCTTCAGACCATGGATCACCGCCCTGATATCCATTTTGATTCCAGGGATTACTTCCTTGAAAACCCGATTCGTTCCAGCCATCTCCTTTTGAAGCAGCTCCTGCCCAGCCCGGATAACTCCAATTATCACCAGTGTGACTGCCATCACTATTCCAACCATTTTCCTGCCAGGAATCGCCAGTAAAACCATTACCGCCATTCCAGCCACGCATGTACCATGGCTGACTCTCCCATTTTTGCCCGTTCCACCCTTCGCCATTGGCAGCCTCAGTTCCTTCAGTGGCATCTCCGGTCCAGCCATCTTCTGACCATGAATCACCTTCCCATTTAAAATTACTGCCATCCCAGGAATCACCTTCCCAGGAGTCACCTTTCCATGGATCTCCTGTCCAAGACTCCACCGCATGAGAAACAGGAACCATGACAGGTTGAAATACTATGAAAAGCACTGCTAATGAAACTAAGAAACCTTTAATGCATGATTTAATTGCCAACCCCTCCTTTTATTTGCTATATTATTAATCCTTTTAATTTCAAGGAAATCTCAATCCCTTCAAAGACTCAGCATTAACCTTTTCTACATTCTTCACAGTTTCAGCTTTAATCAACTCTTTAAATTGTTCCCGGTCAAGTTGATCCATATCTTTTTGGTAAGTGACGTTTTTTATGTTTTTCTTTAAGTTTTCCTTACTGCTAATGAATTCATTGATGTAAGTTTTCACTTCTGCATTCATATAACGGCGCATCTCATCATCTGTTTTGCATATCTTATAAAGTTTTTTAAAATCATCAATAGTCCTATATTGCAATAACAGTTGTTGATATTGAATGTATTCAACCTCAGCGATGAGTTCTAGCGCTTCTTTAACATCATCTTTCGTAATAAACGGCTTATTACCATTAAAGATGTGTTCATTTTTCTCTTGAAAAGGGGTGTATTGATCTACAAGCTCCTGTTGCAGTCTCAATATACTTTCAGTAGCAGCTTTACAATTCATGATTATTTCCTCATCTTTTTGAGAGACTTCTTTGTTCATAGAACTTATCGTGTCTATAAACGCATTCACTCTCTCGAAAGACGTCATGTTTATGTTCGCTCGAAATTCACCATGAATGAGCAGTAAGGAGGCGTACTGCGCATAATTGTTTAGTAGGTAGAACGCCTCCATATATGATTTTTGCTCTGAAGGTTGCTGTGGTGATACCACGGCACACCCTGTTAGTTTATGCCACCTTTTATAGTTCACCAAATAAAATTCATCACCGTTAACCTTGCATCCACCGGCATTGAAGCTGTATTGTTCGAACATTTTTTTATGCTTTTTTGCTAATGCATCAACATTCATAAAAATACTCCTTCAGGTTACATCACTTTCATCACGCCCTGGGAATCCAACAGCTCTTGCTGCCCGCGCCATTTTATTATGTAAACTGTTAAAAGCATGATGACAAATGGATATACAATCATATTTAAGGCCATTTGAGTAATGACTTGTGCTGCAAAGGATGAAGTGATCGTAAAAAGTTGATAGGTAAGAAAAATCCCGAATAATAATTCAGCTGTCCCAACAAGCCCAATGATCATTAAGATCTTGAAGAAATGTTTTTTCCCAAGACGCACGCCTTCTTTAATAGACTTCCAGACAGATTTATTATCAAAAATACTAATATACGGGATTGGAAACAACAATGTAATCAGGATTAAACCAGGAAGCACCAATAACATAAAACCTAGTGTGGTGAGCGTTGAAGCGATACATGCAAAAACAAATACCGTAAAACCATTGGTAATAAATGTGTATATAGTATTACGTAAATTGTTTTCGACTCCCATATACTCGTTGTAAACATAACGAATATATGGAACCTGTGCATATAAGTAAAATAATAAAGTTATAAGGGCATAATAAATATCAGCGAACGAATACACGACAGAATAACTTGGTGTAATTGCATATATGTAGTTGGTTAAAAACGAATGCAAGATTAATAGAGGCAAAGTTGTTGAAAGCATTAGAATTAATATCTTTTCAAATTGACCCGTATATACATCCCATGTGGTCTTTAAAGGTTTTTCCATCAGCTTCACCACCTCTATCTACTTCAGATTGGATACCGCAGCTCTTTTCTGGATAAAGCATTTGTTTCTGCGAGGTTTTTATAAAATAACTTATTTGCTTCATGAATATGTTGTTCCATTGTCAGTTCCCTTAAATTAAGTAGAAATTCAATTCTTTTCACATTTTCAAGCTGCTGATTTTCACCCTTGGAAAACTCCTCAAGATATCGTTTAACCTCATCCGTTTTAAAACGGTTTATCTTCTGATTTCTTAAGCCTCTGATATAATTAAATTTAGGTATGAATTCATAAATTGCCAGCACCTGTTTTTAAATTTCAGGGTACCTTAAATCTTTTCTGAATCGCCGATTAGCATGAGACAAGTTTTTATAGAAGTCTTTTAAAGCGCCTTGTATATGCTGCTCCTTTGTCAAAGATTGCATATTGGACTGGAATTCAATCTTCTTTACGTTCTTTAATTGTTCATTTTCACCTTTGGAAAACTCCACAAGATACCTTTTAACCGCTGACGTTTTAAAACGGATTAACTGCTCGTTTTCCATGTTTTTAATGTACTTTAATTTGGGGATGAGTTCATGGATGGCTAATACCTGTCTGTATTGAATAAAGTCAACTTCCCCTAAGCTCCTAGCTGCCTCTTGAATATCCTCCCTGGAAATGACTTCTATCGAACCATTATGGTATTGTTCTTGTTTCTTTGCAGTGGTATTATAAATTTCCTTCAAGCGATCCTGAAGGTTTAAAATGGAATGAATTCTTTTCAAAGAATATTGATATTCAGATTTATCTTCATCATGTAGTGTAACGCCGCCCCTCAAAACATTAGTTAGAAATTTTTCGAGTGTAATAAACGCGTCCATATTTGCACGAGCTCTTTCCTCAACTTCTAAAACAGAAGAAAATAATGTTGCAAATTCCACCAGTTCATCAAAAGCCGCAGTGTATTCAATTTTGTCAGCTTTAGAATTAGAAGAAACTACTGCACATCCGGTTATTTTTCCCCACCTATAATAATTAACCAAAAAGTAATCGTGACTGTTAATTCGAGAGGCACCTGGATTGACGGTAAATGTTTCAAACAGCCTTTTGTATTTATTGGCTTCTTCTTTAACACGTTTGTCAAAGTACTTAATATCTATCACACCTTCACTCATATATTTCTATGAATTTAAGCCTTTAACAATAGACTTCAGACCTTTTTTGCCAAAATGCTTTATACCTTCCCAAGCTGCTTTATAACCAAGTTTTATAGTATCCCAATTTTTCGCATAAAACTTTGCTACTTTAGAAGCGCCCCATAGTGCTGCTCCGATAAGAATTATTACTCCTCCAGCCACTCTAAATCCTGGCACTGGTACCGCTGAAGCTAAAACACCTCCACTTATAAGGAAGTCTCCTGCGCTCTCCGTTGCATTAGCTACTGCTATTGTTTTTTGTGTACCACTTGCATCACTTTTCACGACTTTAGATGCCTCAGCAGACAATATAGCTGTATCCCATCCTGAATAGGCAGCGCTCACCCCTGCAGTAACTATGCTAAATCTAGATAAAACCTTTTCAACTCCACCCATTTTGGAGATGTTTTTTATGGTATTTGCTTTGCTAGACAAATCTCTTTTTTTAGTTGGAATTTGTCTATAATCATGGGCATTTTTAATCACTTTATAACCTTGAACACCCTCATTAAAATAAACAGCCGATTCTGCTGCAGTCATGTATTTGTTGTCTGCTCCAGAAAGCTTAAAACCATTCACAAGCATATTACTATACACACTTCTTGAGGTAGCTCCAAAACCAGAGCCATTTTGTCCGCTATCCAAATATCGTTGGTGTTTTAGTCCGTCAGATATAAACTTTGCATTTCCACCCATTATATCTGTGGTTAAAAACTCCATGGAGTCCGCTATTTTTTTATTAGAGTCATCATTTCCAACCTCTGCAATCATTCCAGCGGTAGGCTTACCATTAATTCGATTCCCTATAAATCCATCGGCTGTCCAATCATCACTGGAAGAATCGTCTCCCTCCCCTCCTTCCAGATACCATGGCAATTCAATTTCATTCTCTGGAACCTCTATATCGTTAGCTTGTGATGGTTTAATATCTTCTCCAATCCATTTAAGATTAGATCCATCCCAAGGACTGCCACTCCAAGGATTTCCTTCCCACGAGTCCCCTGTCCAGGAACTAATGGCATACACAGTCGGTGACAATACTGGAAAAAAGGTTATTAGAACGACGGCTGTTAATAACATGCACTTTTTAAATAGAGCCCCAATCGTCATCACCCCATATAAGCGTTATTAATGATTACTCACATGCTGGATTCCTCTTCTTTTCTACGGATATCCCGTATATGATTCACCCGTATTAGTGGGATGGCGACTCCAAGTAAGAATGCTGTATATGGGGTTCCGCCATCACTCCATATCCATTCGTAAAATGTAACAGGCACATAACTGACATAAATAAAAATCATTATAACGAGGTAAAATGTACGCATTTTTTCTCAGTTTTGGACATCATACGCCCTCCCGTGGACAGGATGCGTAGTTTTTAGTAAGTCCCTGAATAAGGGGCATGCACTTATTCAGGGACTTCTCATGATGGTTAAAACAAAGATTACTAGCATTTAGACCCTTGATTATTCACTCGTTTGTTTATTGTATTTGTCCTTAATAGACTGCTTCATTTCTTCCAGTTTTTCAGTGTTGATATCTTTTAACTCTTCCTTCAATTCACTTGAAGTAGTCTTAATGAGTTTTTCAATGTCATTATTTCTTTTTAAGAGGTCACTTAATTGTTCAGAGCTAATAATACCTTCTTTTTCCAAGCGCTTTGGAACACGCCTCAGATTATTAAACATTCTTGTTGACTTAGTCGTCCATTCATTGTTAAAACTTAAAATGTCAAATTGACTGTGGACCTCCATGCTATCAACATCTTTAAGAGCATCTTTTTCCATGCTTCCCATGCTTCTAAAACTTTTTCTGCACGATTAAACTCTTCCTCAAGTTGCTTTTGGTTATCTGCTGTTGAAAATATTCCTCCTGATACATCCGCCATTTGTTTCAGTTGTTTTTGAGCATCGGTATCCACATTAAAGCCTATGATATTTATAATGGGCTGAGCATTTGATTCGCTTAATGATTTAGCAACTTGCACTGGATCACCATCACATGTTTCAACGCCATCGCTCACAACATAAATTAAATTTGTGTTATGTGCGGTATCAAATTCTTTAAGCGCATCTTCAGCCTGTTTTAGAGCGTCTGCCAATGGGTCCAGCCGGCTGGTTCTATTTTATCCAGTTCTTTTTGGAATTTGTCCTCATCATATGTCGCATATCCATAAACCTGTTCAATGGCTGAGCAAGACATTTCCTTATCGCTGCTGTCACCAGTGCCTTTATGACCATAAACACGGAAAGAAACGTTTGCTTCCTCTGGCACCTGCTTCATGAAGTTATTGATGGACTCCTTAGCAATTTGCATCATGGTTTGCTCGCCAATATAAGCGCCCATGCTCCCACTTGCGTCAAGCAGAACTTCAATGTTGTAGTTTTCCTTAAAATGGTATCTTGAGTCAGGTAAGTCAGGATCTCCAAATGACCCAAACTCCCACTTTTTTATAGTTTCTTGTGGATCAGGAAAATCCTCAGCTACCAATGAATAGATGTAATTATAGTAGAGGTCCAATTCCTTTTCGCTAGCATCTTTAGGGAGCGGTTTTAGTTTTTCGGTTTCTTTTGCAAGTTCACTGTATTTCTCATCCCCCCACTCTGAGGAATGGATAGCAAATTCACCCTCAGCTTGATTAATTAATTCCTTAGCAGTACCCGGGGTTGATGGAATATCCTCTAAAAAAGATACCGATTCTAAGAAAGACTCTTCTGAAGTAATGTCGTTAATTGAATCATTGGTGGACTCATCATTTCGTTCGCTAGTTTCTTGTTTTGGATTAGATTTGTTTTCCTCGATCTCGTTTTGTGAATCTTCGTCACTTGTGCAACCTATTAGCAAGGTTGCACTAATGACCAGTACTAAAGGCAATTTAAGATTTATCATTAACAAAACTCCTACCTATGATGAGTGACTTAACCGTTATACTTTACTCCCCGCCTATTTTCCCTAGGAAAGTTGTGAACTTGTCATAGATGTCAGCACCAATTTCAGAGCCATCAAATGCTGTTGATACTAAACCGACTACAATGATAACTACTGCAGCAATTCCAATCCATTCCAACGTCTGTGAACCTTGCTCCTCTTTCTTCCAAGCATTCACCTGACTCATTGTCTTCGCATACAAATTCGTTAACATGTTCATCATTTTTATTCCTCCTATTTTTTAAAACATATTAAAAATACTGTTTTCACCCATCAACATGTTCATGATCATCAATCCTGCGATCATTAAGATGGAGACTGGGGCGATTAAAAACGTTGTGACGAGTGTAACCTTTGGCGATGCTTTGGCCGCCAGTTCTTTAACCTGCTCTTCACGAATCTGTCTCATGTCCTCGGCTTGAATCTTAAATGTTGTAGCGATCGGTACACCGAGATTCATACCCTGGAGCAGGGCTTTAATCAACGATTGAAATTCTTGATTGTCATTTCGACGCAACAATTCCCTGTACGCTCTTTCTCTTGGAACGCCCAATTCAATTTCCTGGTTGAACCTGGAGAACTCTTCACGAATGGGACCATCAAAGTGACGAATCACCTCCTTTAATGCTTGATCGAGACTGACGCCTGCCTGAACACTTGTACTGACCGTATCAAGAAAATCTGGCAAGTCAGCTCTTAACCTTTCCTGGCGCTTTTTAGCCTCCCTCCTTACTAGAATAATAGGTAAGAAGTATCCCAATAGTGGGCCAAACGCTAAAATATATTGTGCAAACGGGAACCCGATGACAAGTGCAAGGGCGCCAGCAAAAGCGCCTACGAGAAACAAGAAGATCTTTAAACCTTGGAATCTCTCAACTGTCAATTTCAACGGGTTGCCTGATTTTCGCAGCCATTCTTCAACATCATGATTTTCACTGAAAAAATTAATGCGCTGACCAAGATCCGAGAAATCGTCCGCGTATGTGGTGATTCTGTGAAATACGGCTGCACGTTTGTTGCGTTTTTTAATTTTCTTTTCGAAAGGATCTGTGGCTGTGACTTCTGAAACATGGTGCAGAACTGTACGTTTTTCCTGTAGAAATGACCAGAAATGTTTTAAAAACAAAACGATACAAAACCAAAATGCGATGATTGAAAGTATGATAAGCGCGTCCATAGGCTACACCTTGATATCCGTTATTTTTCTAATGAGCAATGTTGCCAGTGTAATGACCCCCAGAAATAGGAACAATATAACGAGCCCAAAACCTGACCAAAGGGGCTCAATAAAACCATCAATAACGTTGTTCATAATAAGCAACAAGAAAATCGGCATAATTGGAATAACTAAAGATATATACCGCTGCTCAGAGGTCATGGTTTTAATAGTCTGCGTCAGTACTTTGCGGTCTTCGAATGTATTGGCCATTGTATCAAGCGTTGTGGCCAAATTTCCGCCCGTCTTTTTCTGAATCAATAATGTGGCTATAAATAAGTTGAAATCCCTCGATTTATTACGCTTTTGCACAGATCTAAGGGCAACTTCAAGCGAAACACCAAGCTTTAGTTCGTTCGAAATCCTGCTAAACTCTGGACCCGCCGGTGCGGAAACCTCTCGGGCAATCAAGTCAATCCCCTGGTTGATCGTGAGTCCCGACCGTGCCGAATTGGCAAGTAAGCGGCAAATTTCAGCCAGTTGTTCGTTAAACCTCAGTTCGTAGTTGTTTTTTCTGAAATAAAATAATAGGTAGTGCGATGCAATAACAATACCGAGCGGCAGGATCATACTCAAATTGGCTACCATATTAAAAATGGTGAAGAAAACAACAAACAATAAGAGATAACCGACGACTAAAATTCCGATATACTCTGAGGGCAAAAGACCCAGATTCGCACTTTGCAGTTTGTTTCGCAGCTTTTGTGCGCCTTCACGCTCGTCGAACTTATCCCCCCATTTACTGATGAAGCTTTTTCTTTTTTCCTCGGGGTACCATTGCCTCACTTGCTGTGTCCACTCTTTTCGGTGCTTACGATAGCCAAGATAGAAATAGAGCCAAAACAGAAGGGATAAGACGGCAAGACTATAAAGTATAGATACGGCCAGATTCATCCACAGCATCCCCCTCTGGTTCAAAAAATTCTTTTGGAAAATCGATGCCAAACACATTTAAGTGCTCCAGGCATTTAGGTACAATGCCTGTCGGCGTATAATAACCGTGTATTGTGCCGTCCTGGTCCATGGCAGTTCGCTTAAAGTGGAAGATGTCTCTCACTTCAATTTTGCCTTCATCACCAATCGCCACTTCGGATATATTGGTTATCTTTCTTGTGCCGTCCGTTAACCGCTGAACCTGAACGATGTAATCAAGTGCTCCCACAATGTATTCTCTAATGATGTGTGTTGGGAGATCCATACCAGCCATGACAACCATGCCCTCTACCCTATTAATGGCGTCTCGCGGTGTATTGGAGTGAACAGTCGTCAGAGAACCTTCGTGACCAGTGTTCATGGCCTGAAGCATATCAAACGCTTCCGCTCCACGAACCTCACCGACTATGATTCGATCAGGCCGCATCCGCAGTGCGTTCTTTACAAGCTGTCTGATGGTGATTTCACCTGTTCCCTCTACGTTTGGTGGACGGGCTTCAAGACCTACAACGTTGGAACGATCGAATTTGAGTTCTGCAGAGTCTTCAATCGTCACCAGACGTTCTGAATGCGGAATGGCTTTGGCCAAGGCGTTCAGTAATGTCGTTTTACCGCTTCCTGTTCCACCTGAAATCAACACATTCAGCTTTGTTTGAACCAAAGCTTGCATGAACGTTGACATATCTTCCGTAAAGGTTTCAAAACCTTGCAGATCTTTCATTTCAAATGGTGTTTTGCGGAACTTACGAATAGAAATGATGGTACCGCCAAGACTGATGGGGGAAATGACCGCGTTTACACGGCTTCCGTCCGGCAGTCTGGCATCCACCATTGGTGAACTTTCATCGATCCGGCGTCCAAGCGGGGCAACAACCCGATCCACAATGTGCCGCACATGTGCCTCATCCTTGAAAGCCACATCAGAGCGCTCCAGTCTTCCGCGTTTTTCGATATAAATTTCTCTTGGGCCATTCACCAATATCTCAGTGATATCATCATCTTTTAAAAGCGGCTCCAGGGGCCGAACCCGACACTTTCATCAATCAGCATGGATAAGAGAGCATCTTTATCCTGTCTTGGGATGACGACCTTTTCCTCTGCCATGAACTGATTGATAAATCGCTCGATTGATAGTTTCTTATCAGCTTCTGGAAGGCTTGTGATCTGTTCAAGATTGACTTCTGTCAGCAACCTGGACTTGTAGTGTTCTACGAGGTTATCAATATATGTATTGTTAATTTTAAAGTCCTGGTCCCGCTCTGCTTGCGATTGTCTTGATTGTCTTTGAAAAAGCGCCACCTTGTATTCACCTGCCTTTATCAATTATTTCAGCATTGAACGAACCCATTTCTGAATATCTTTGGCCACGGGGGTCAATTTCTTCTCTTGAGGCTCACGCCTTAAAGGTTCTCCTTTATTCATGTGAGCTTGAACGCCTTTAAAGTCCCTGCGTATTTCACTGGCAATCGTATACGTAACGAAGCGCTCGATATCTTTCTTTGATAGTTCATTGTCTTTTCCTTTGAAGTTAATAATAAGTTCGAGACGTTCTTCCGGATCTACACCGAGCTGCTTTAGTAACGTTTCAACCCCTTTAAGGACCCGAATGGATATGGTATCAAGATTCATTAAGTAATAGATTCGATCGGACTCTTCCAGTGCTGTAAAGGTTTTAACATCAAGATTGGATGGGGTATCAATGATAATGAAATCATAACTTCTCTTACTTGCCCGGATCAGCCGCATAATAAAGGACTCATCAATTTTTTCGGCTATCTCGGCATCCCGCGGACTCACAAGCACGTCAAGCCCGGATGGCTCTAATGTTTCTGATACATTTCTGAGGTGATGTTCGTTTAGCTCGTTGATGACAGGCAACAAATCTATCACAGACCGCTCACTGTCAATTCCAAGAAAAGTTTCGGCTCCCCCGTATTGCATATTCAAGTCAATGTAGAGCACCTTTCCAGTAGATTCTAGTTTAAGCGTTTGAGCAAATGTCGAACTGATCAGTGACTTACCCGTACCGCCTTTCCCGCTGTAAAAGGTAAAGACTTTACCGCCACCCCGCCTAAATCCTTCAGCAGTCGTATTTTCTTTTGAAATGAGCTTTGCTTCAGCAAGTCCTTTAATGCGTTCTGTGAGCAACCACTCCTCTTCAGGCAGAACAAAATAGTCATTCACTCCAAGCCGGGTCAAGTCCCGCAGCAGTTCGAATTCCGGCTGATTATTTACAAAAACAACTGCTGCATCAGGCTGTTCTGATAAAACGTGTTGAACTTGATCGAGCGGCGACTCTTCCTCTGTTTTAAGAACCAAGACGATCTGGATGGTCAATTTCTTCAAGTCTTCGGGCGTCACGTGTTTCAATTGAAAGCCTTCAGCTACTGTGGCTTCAACAATTGGGTACAGCTCGTCATTATGCCCGAATATATATATGTCACTCATCGTTTTCATATGGCTTCCTCCAACGGTTTCTAGTGGCTTTTGACCTCGTTATTTTTCTTTGTCTTCTTTTTTGTCATCTTTCTTTTCATCTTTTTTGGCTTCTCTTCTTGCTCTTTTTCTTTGCTGTCTTCAGCGTCCTCTTGTTTAGCTTCTTTTCTGCTGGTGCGTCGTTTTCAGCTTCTGCATCATTTTCTTCTGTTGCCGGGACGTTATGTGGTCGTTTTGCCTTACCAACATTTGCTTTTACGACACGAAATCGGTCTGCATAGTGATGCATATGAATCAGTTCCGGCGCATCTTCAAGTGCAACTTCCAATTGGACACCCGAAAATTTATCATCAATTTTAGTGATTGTTGCAACCTTGACATCCTTCATGAATACCTCGGTCTTCATCTCACCTTCAACCTCATGGGATACGATAATATCCACCCGGTCAAGTGCTGTTAATCTTTCATCAAAAAATACAGGATCTGATTTAGGTATTGAAATCAAACGGTTATTTGCTTCTGTAACGGAAGAAGCTTCTTTAAGAATAGACTTTGTGATAATGTTTCCTTCTGACAAAGGTACGACAGAGACTTTGTTCTTGAAATCTTCCGGATCTTGTATGTATTCATCTCTGACGTATTTCTTCGGCATTTCTTCCGTCGTGATGTCATCTGGTGTGATCACCGCCCGTGATGACACATCTTTTCCTGCCACATAAACGTTCACCATGGTTCCTAAATCGGCGTTTAATGTCTGTACTTTCTTAAGAACCAAATAGCCTGATGTGGCTGCAAGCAAAATAGCGATAATAAAAAAGATAATGGCTCTTCTTTTCGACTCGAGCATTCCCCTAAACCTCTCTTCATTTTCTTTCTAATTTTCTAATACTTATAAAGTACCTACCCAATTTTTACATATTTAAAACGGTTGTCAAATCGTTCCAGATATCAACTTAAGACTTAAGAACTAAACTGTCGATCAATTAATAAAATAAAAAACAAATTATGAACAAAAAGTGACATTATGTATAGGGATTATTGCTTATTTTTTTATGTCAACTTAATATAGCGTGGGTCTTTTCTACTGTTTTTAAAAACCTTTTGTTTTCAATGGTATAATGTTGTTAAATAATGGAATTCAAAATAGTCGAAAGGGGCTTATTACTCATGATCGACAAAACAGATTTTTCCTGGGATGCAACCCATATTATGAAAATGCTGCGAGCTCATAAAATAACGAGTGAAGGAGTTACAAGACAATTTATCGGACACATTCAAACGATTAATCCCGTATTAAATGCTATGGTGGAACATCGGTTTAAAGAGGCTTTAGACGAAGCGCGCCTGGCTGATGAACGTTTGGTTTCCGGTAAAAACATCCGCCCCTTAGAAGGCGTGCCAATTAGTGTCAAAGAATCTTTTGATGTAAAAGGAATGAGTACGACAGGTGGCCTTGTGCACAGGCATGTTTTACGTGCAAAAAATGATGCTGAGGTTATTAGACGTTTGAGAGAAGCAGGTGCCATTATTTTAGGTAAAACGAACACACCTGCACTTTGTTTTTGCCAGGAAACAGATAACAAATTATATGGAAGAACCAACAATCCCTGGGATCTGACCAGTACTGCCGGAGGATCAAGCGGTGGTGAAGGTGCGCTGCTAGCTGCAGGCGGGGCCGCTGCTGGCTTAGGGTCAGACATTGGCGGCTCCATTCGTTTCCCTGCCCATTTCAATGGGGTCGTAGGATTCAAGCCAGGGCGTTATCAGGTCAGTGATGCTGGCCATTACCCTCCTTCCGGCCCCCTTTACAACGCAGGATGCTCGGCATGGGGCCAATGGGCAAGTCTGTCCGCGATATGAGGTTGTTATATAACGTGATGGCTGAGCCTACTTCAACAAACTCAGACCTTGACAACTTGAAAGTGGCTATCTTAGATCCGAACATATCTTACCCATTACAGCAGACCATGCGCACATTTCTCCAGCAACTGAAAACACGTTTGGGGACAGCTTTTCAACATGAGTATACAGTCCCGCCGTATTTCGCTGAAGCCGCTCAGATTTGGCAGGAAATCATGTCTATTGATTGGGGTGATTCAGTTAAACGTGCAGCTTTTACACAAGACACCCAAACAGCACTTGGTACACTGATTAAAGAAAAGCTGACCCACTCAACTGACCACCATCCTTATTTAACATGGGCATTAGTTGGGGCCAGGCTTTTTAAACCATCGTCTCAAAGACAGCTGGAAATTAAAAAAGTTATTAAACAAGGGACCAGGTGCTTCATGATTACTTTGAAAATCGTGTCCTGATTTCTCCGGTCTATCACAGTGGTGCCCAAAAACACGGACATGTCTATAAAGAAATCTTCTCCATCCGAAAAACATATACAGAATATATGACCTATACAGCGTATGCGAATGTCTGGGCGCTCCCAGCTCTTGTAATTCCCGTCGGAAAAGATGACAACGGCATGCCTATGTCGGTACAGCTTATGAGTAAAAATGGTAACGAGGAAAAGTTATTCAAACTAGGAGAGTTGATCGAGAAAGAATGGGGCGGTTATCAAAGGTGCACATTGCATGATCAGTAAGTGGTTATAACTTACCCTTTCGCCGGCAATACTAAGCTGGAAAGGGTGATATCATTGAAGAACAAACAAAATGACCGCTACTCCGACTTTGCCAATGTGAAAAGCATGCGCGATGAGCTGATCCCTGAAGAATTTCCTGAAGGCTCCTTTGGCTCACCCATTGGACAGGATGAACCCGCTTACGGAAAATCCACACCATGGGAAGAAGGTCAGCGTCGGCAAAGCGCTTTTATCTACGCGGATAAGGAGCAGCACGATGATTTACCAAGACAAGCCCCGGGCTCTCATCCGCTTCATGATGAATCAGGTGATCCTGATCAAAAAGAGCAGTAGCCTCAACAGCTGCTGCTCTTATTTATCTATTTTTTTCAAAATGAAATGGGCACATCCAAAGTTACAATACTCGTATATGTAATCTGCTATTGCACTATACTTCGATTCATAATTGGCTTTTGGATTCCGATCTTGATAAAATCCTTTCAGCCGTAATTGTTCATAACCCCAATCACCCACAATGTAATCGTATTTGGTCAGGATATCGCTGTATTTCTCTTCTATGGCCTCAGCATCAAAACCATCCCGAACGTTCTTTATGATTTCATAGGTTTTGCCGTTAATTTCCACCACGAGCCTTCCCCCCTTAATCTGACTTTAGTCTACCACGTTTAAGCGCTTGTAGCCATAAAAAATAGTTGTATGAAAACGATCCTCTGAACCACACTAAGCCTAAACAAGAAGATGAGGTGACAGATTTTGCGATTATTATTTCTAACAGTGGCATGCAGTGGCTTACTCTTCATGTCGGCCTGTGCCAACGATAATAACAATGCTATTGATGATGGAAATGACACCCTTAACAACTTGCATCCCGACGAAGAACTGAGTAATCAGGACCATACGTCTGATAACGAAAAAGATTACCGACTAGGTTATGTCAGGTTTAAGAAAGAACAGCTCGATCAAAATGCAGAAGATGACCGCATGATCACCGTCGACCGGAAAAAAATGGCTGACATCATCACACGCACCATACTCCGGAACAAGGGATTTGATGAGGTCGCAACACTCGTCACAAGCGACACCGTTTTGATTGCATATGACAAGGCAGATGACCGTGAGGCGCAACAAGCTGCCGACATAGCGAAACAAACAGCCGTCGCAGTGATGCCAAGCTTTTATAAGGTTTATGTATCTGACAACAAGATACTGATCAACGACATTCACAGCTTGCACAACTCAAGTGTCGCCAATCCTGACTACAAGAATACGATCGAAAGCATCATTACTGAAATGAAAAAATCTCCTCAAGGCATTGATCAAAATAAAAAAATGCCATCTGACGGCGAAAATGAATGACACAATTTACGGAGTGAGCCCATTGTTCAGTCATAAAACTAAAATTCTGTTTTTGGGTGTTGTCATATTCCTGGCACACCCCCTTTCAATCTATGCAGATGACTCAGCGAAAAACACTGTATGGGATGAGCGCATGGCGCTTTATAAAAAAACGGAGGCTCTAACCCTCATCCCCTGGTATTATTTAGCTGCAATCGACCAATATGAACGCAGCATTAAAAAGAACGTTCCAGATGATGAAATGATCTCCTTGGATATGGATCCTTTGGAATGGCATGGTGCAGGCAACATCACCCTAGCAAATGATATGGATGCCATAACTGTCTTTAACGGTATTGGCCTTGACGGGGATGGGGATGGTAAAGCAGATATTGAAAATCCCGAAGATGTTTTGTACACATTTGCTGTGCAACTGATGAAAGAAGGCCCGTCCATGGAGGATATTCACATCGCCCTATGGAATTACTACCAGCGTGACTTAACGGTTCAGACCATTAAAAACACGGCTAAAGTTTACCGGAAATTTCAATCCATTGAATTGACCGATCGGGATTTCCCTGTGGCGACCAATTATAATTATAGTTATAAGAATACTTGGGGAGACCGCCGTGGATTTGGAGGCCTTCGCATTCATGAAGGCACAGACATCTTTGCTGACTATGGCGTTCCCGTCAAATCAACCACATATGGTGTTGTCGAATTAAAAGGTTGGAATTTATACGGTGGATGGCGCATAGGGATCCGTGATATTCACAACATCTATCATTACTATGCCCATATGAGCGGTTATACAGAGGATATCAAAGTAGGAACTGTCGTCAAACCAGGCGACCAGCTTGGCAGCGTTGGTTCAACGGGATATGGTCCACCAGGGACTTCAGGCAAATTCCCACCACACCTCCATTATGGTATGTACAAAGATAACGGTTATAGCGAATGGTCATTTGACCCCTTCCCTTATTTACGAAAATGGGAGCGCATGAGTAAGAATAACCAGTAAAAAGCAGGGGCGCTTGTCGCAACCCCTGCTTTCATTTTTATTTATTGTTTACGGGCTTTCTGGGCAGCGTAGAGCACGCTGGCAGCTAAGCCTCCCCAAATAATGACCATTCCGAGTACCATAACAGCGATCGCGCTTCCACTCATTTATTTGGCCTCCTTTGTTTCGGATTTATAACTTGCTGACTCTGCATGTGGACCTCTCCATGCGATCATAGAAAGGATGACGCCGACTACAAGGGCTCCAATTGCAACAGACCAGCCTCCGAAGTAAATAAACATATCCGAGTATCCTTCATAGTTCCCTGTATCTGTATCGAATTCTCTAAGGATATTTGTTTTGAGGAGATCAAACATCATGTATCCCAAAACAATCGGTGTGATGGCACCAATACTCACGGTCCACCAAGCTCCCAAACCGATATCCGAAACTTCATCAGCATGTGTGCGCAGATTTTTAAGCTGCTGGAAGAACCAGGCAATCAGCACAACTTCAACGAGACCAAGCATCGCGACACCAAACTGGTTAATAAAGTAGTCCGCTGCATCCAGGAAGAACAAACCGCCTTGAGTTGCAAACAACAGTGACACGATAAAGGCCGTGCCACCGCCAAATATGACAGCCTTACTACGGGAGATATTAAACTTATCAGACAGTCCCGCAACATACGTTTCAATAATCGACATAAGTGATGTAAGCCCAGCCAGAACGAGTGAGGCGAAGAAAAGGAAACCAAACAACTCATTCAATGCCGGAAACTCATTAATGATGGCAGGGAAAGCGACAAATGCCAGTCCAACGCCGCCCTCAACAACTTCATCTATAGGCACTCCGGTACTTGTAGCCATAAACCCAAGAACCCCAAACACCCCAATGCCTGCCAGGAGTTCGAAACTCGAGTTTCCGAAGCCGGTAATAAAAGCGTTGTTGGTAATATCCGACTTTTTCGGCAAGTAGCTTGAATACGTAATCATGATGGCAAATGCAATGGATAAACTGAAGAATATTTGTCCATAGGCAGCCACCCATACATCGGAATTAAATATCTGAGAAAAGTCCGGTTTGAAGAAAGCTTCCAGACCTTCAATTGCACCTGGTAATGTGACAGCCCGAATAACAATAATCAAAAATATAACTGCCAATGTTGGAATGAATATCCGATTTGCTGTTTCAATCCCTTTACGAACACCTCGGAACAAAATACCGAGTACAACAATCCATACGATAATAAGTGGGATCAGCACGCCTGGTACAAAACTGCCTGTCTGTCCGGGATCCACAGATCGGTTTAAATAATCCCCATTAAAAATGCACCTGTGTCGTCTCCCCAAGATAAATTTAGAGAAAAAATCGAATAAGATATTGCCCAGGCAATAATGACTGAATAATAGGTAGAGATGACAAAAGCAACCATCACAGCCCACCAGCCAACAAATTCTGATTTTTTATTGATTTTACGGAATGTTAACGGAGCAGAGCCACGGTACTTATGACCCATTGTAAACTCCATGATCAAAATTGGAATTCCAGCCGTCAATAATGCGATTAAGTATGGTATGAAAAATGCGCCCCCTCCATTTTCATACGCTGTTGCCGGAAATCGCCAAATGTTCCCAAGACCAATTGCCGAACCCATCGCGGCCAGTACAAAACCTGCTCGCGTCCCCCACTGAGAACGTGTTTCCATGTAATCTCCTCCTCCTTCTTCTACTCGCCAATAGAATTATTATATTGGCTTAACTTAAAATCTTTTTCTTTTTCTGATATTAAATTAGATTATAACGCGCTTCGCAGACATTGTCAAAACAATATTAAAATTATTTGGTATATGTTTTATATTCTGCTATTCATGATCAGCTCAGCGTTATCATTTAATCCCCTGTTATATCTTTTTTTGGAACTGAAATTGAGGGATCATTATTACCTCCGCCGTAAAACTCAGGGATGTCTCCCATAATAACGCCAGAATCGATGTCAATCCGGGTTTTCACCGGCATTACCTCTGTCGTAAAGGGTATGACCACCTGTACCTCTGCTTCTACAATTAAATAAATCGTATAAAATGTAGCATTAATACCAAAGGGTTCACTTTCTCTTACCACGTCTGTATGAACACTGCCTACAAACTCCATATTCACTGGTACTTTTGGCCCGAGGTTAGCTAAAATGGTATTGCCTGTCGCCTGACCCACAGGAATTTCAACTACTGTTAAATCTTTTTTGGATAAATCTTCAGCCCCTTCACCAAACTCCGGTATTTCTTCTAGTGCCTCATCATACTCAGGCAACTTTCCCTCGTTCATACTGTGAAAGAACTCCTCTACCCGATCCGTGGCAACTCGATTGATTTCACTAATTACAGCTGAATTCCAATTAAAAGTCGCAACTTTTCCTTCATCGTCATAAGTAACGGTCGATACTTCTTCAAACTCATAATCCTCGGCGAATTTAACGGCTGTATTAATCGCCCGTGTCGCAAATGCTTTTGTTTTTGCAGTTCCGATGTCCATTAAAGTCGGTTCGATCCCTTTGTCAATTAACTCAATGCTGCCATAAACCATTAATGCAAACACAATACTCGTCAAAATCATAATATTTTTGGCCTGAGGCGGCGTGCGGGTTCGCTTCAACCGCTTTTTTCTCATCATAACAAAAACCCCCTCAAAACAAGATATGCTTGTTTCAAGAGGGTTAGAATCATATTTGAATTTGGAGTTAAAGACTTCAAGCGATATTTAACAGGGCTTCTCTTACCGGAATACCAGGCTTCCAACCATAGAATGTCTGTGATGCATCTGTGACGCTTTCTAAGGGTGCTTCCAGCAACTCATCGATCGTTTTTACACCAAGGGCTCTCGCTGCGATGACATTTCGGTCCGCAAGAAGGCTGTTAAATACTTCAACATCCAGTGCGCCGCACATAACATACCCGGTTTCGTTTGTTATGACAAGCAGATTCGTCTTGGGCAGTTCAACCCGAATGGCAGTAAACATCATACCTTCAATTTCAAGCGGATTCACGGTGATCATGTATCTGCATACCTCCTTTATCATGTACACAGCAGTGTATGCAAAGGAGGCACATAGTGTCACCCGTATTCAAAGTTTAAGATTCTTCACTGTTTTAAGAAGCAGATCCCTTAAAAACTCCGGCAGAAAAAATGTTTTGCTTTCCGATTTAGCCACTTCCGGGAGAAGTCTGCCAAATGTGAAGGTGTCCGCTGTTGCCAGTCGGTACGATTCATCCGGCTGAATGGAAACCCCATTAATGGTTGCATTTATAATAACTTCCTCACCGTCAGAACGTTTGACTGTCTCCAGCCTTATTCCCGAATAGATCATTTTGCCAATAACCTCGCCGCGAAAACCGAACCCTTTCAGCTTGATCTCTGTGAAGTCTTTCGTTTCCGCCATACGGATGATTTCAAGCAATTCCGCTCCAGTAACTTTCACAACACACGGGTTGATCGGATGGGGACACACGCTGTGAATTCGCTTGTAGGTGATCTCTCCGGCCGGAATATCGTCGAGAATGAGACCCGCGTTTAACATCGCAACATCTGCACCAGTCCAGTTCAACAATGTATCCGTCAGAGCCTGCATTAATTCCGTATGATTGAACCACCGTGCCTTTAGTGTACGAGACGTATAACCAACAGGCACAGATAAAATTCGGTCTGCTTCTTCATCCAATTGCTGAAGCTTCTGGGAAGTGGGCATATCTTTGGCCAAGTGACTGATATCAACCGCATAAGCTTCTTTTTTAACAAGCCTTTGGATGTTATTATTCCAATGTAAAACAACTTCTCCAACATATTGACACTGCTTGCCTGCTGCCGTAATTAGTGTATTCCCGACGTATTCACCCGTTTTTAAGAGATGGTGCGTGTGTCCGCCGATGATGATATCGATTTCTGGAAAACGACGGGCAATTTCCTGATCTTCACTCAAACCAAGGTGTGAGAGCAACACAATCACATCACACGATTGTTTCATGTCATGCAGATGGTCATCCAGTGTGACATATGGGCTCTCAACATGCCAATCAAGCAGTTCATAAAAATCATTGAATGGAGCCGTTAACCCGATAAACCCGATTCGGAGCCCATGTAATGATTGAATTTGAACGTGTGACTGAAGCCAGCTCGGTGTTCTATCGGTTTCACTAGAAAGATTGGCGCATACAACGCTGAATGATGCTTCGTTATACAAGTCTTCAAGATCTTCATGTGCCATTGTAATGCCCTCATTGTTCCCAAGTGTGACAACATCATAATCCGCCTCATTCAGAAGCTCAATATTGGCTTTCCCCATAAATGCTTCGGCTATGGGATGCACCCGGTCAACATGGTCACCAATGTCCACACGAAGGGAAGTATGACCGTTGACCTCATCCTGCATTTGTTTGTCTTTCAAAAAACCTACGACCTGAGGCCAATGCTCGAAATAACTGTGAAGATCGTTGGTATAATAAATATGGATCGTTTCCTGCATAGAAAAAACCCCTTAAGCAATTCCATCATAAATTAATCTGAGGCCTATAAGCACGAGCATAATTCTTAAAATAAGTTCAAGGGTATTGCCTTTGAGCAATTGATTGACTTTTGCCCCAAGGGTCCCGCCAATATAAGCACCAGGAATGAAGAAAAATACATACTCCCAGGCAACATGGCCAAGTGCAATATGTGTGCCAGAGCTGATGATGCTGGCAAATAATATCATGAACATTGATGTGGCGGCTGCAATGTGGGCAGGTATGCCGAATAAAAGGATCATTGCTGGCACCATAATAGAACCACCGCCGATACCGAATAAACCTGACAACATTCCAACACCAAGCGACAGAAAGAATGCGAGCCAGACCGATACTCTATAGCGGTATACTTCTCCATTCAGTGTAAACGTGCGAACATGTTTGTCTTCACTCGACAGCCCTTGATCAGGGTCTTTACGCTTGATGAAAAAAAGCAATGACAATCCGATCATTAAAAGGCCGAAATACAAAGAAAAGCTCTCGGCATTAATAAACTGATTCAACCAAGCGCCTATGACCCCTCCTGGAATACTTCCAAATAAAAAAAGAGTACCTGTCTTGGTATCGATACGCCCCTTTTTATAATACGTCAATGTGGAGGACAACCCGGTAAACACCATCGCCACCAGTGAAATCCCTACAATTGTCTGCGGCGTCGCCCATCCGAATGCATCAGAATACTGATACAGCAATAGCATTGTGGGAACAAGCACCACTCCGCCGCCAAGACCAATAAGGCTGCCGGCAAATGCAGTCATAATACCAATTAAAATACAGATAACATAAACCAATAGAATCCCTTCAATCTCCTATGTTGTTCGTTCATTGCATGTATTTAATACTATACACCATTTAACACTTGTCTTGCACGCCAAGTGCGCATATGTAAAACAAAGAACGAAAGCGGAAACGCCTGGGCACTCCCCATCGAGTTCTATGCAATCAAAAAACCCCTTGCCACAAAAGAAGTTGTGGCAAGAGGTTTTGGTGTCTTAGCCGATTGAACCTTCCATCTCATGTTTGATCAGACGGTTCATTTCAACGGCATATTCCATTGGAAGTTCTTTGGTAAATGGCTCGATGAAGCCCATAACAATCATGTCTGTAGCTTCTTGCTCTTCAAGACCTCTGCTCATCAAGTAGAACAGCTGCTCTTCAGATACTTTCGAGACTTTTGCTTCGTGTTCCAATGAGATGTTGTCGTTATAAATCTCATTGTACGGAATGGTATCTGATGTGGATATATTATCCATAATCAGCGTATCGCACTCGATGTTCGAGCGGGCGTTGTCAGCTTTGCGGCCGAAGTGAACGATCCCGCGATAAGACACCTTTCCGCCATGTTTGGAAATCGACTTGGACACGATTGATGACGATGTGTTTGGTGCTAAGTGATGCATTTTCGCACCGGCATCTTGGTGCTGACCTTTACCGGCAAGTGCAATTGAGATCGTCGTACCGCGTGATCCTTCTCCGCGAAGAAGTACGGACGGATATTTCATTGTCAGTTTGGATCCCATATTACCATCGATCCATTCCATTGTCGCGTTCTCATCGCATGTTGCACGTTTCGTAACCAAGTTATAAACGTTGTTTGCCCAGTTTTGAATCGTTGTATAGCGGCAATACGCGTCTTTCTTAACAAAGATTTCAACGACCGCACTGTGCAAGGAGTTAGTTGTATATACTGGTGCCGTACACCCTTCAACATAATGGACAGAAGCACCTTCATCAACTATGATCAACGTGCGCTCAAACTGCCCCATATTTTCCGAGTTAATGCGGAAATAAGCCTGAAGCGGCGAGGTTGTTTGCACACCTTTTGGTACATAGATGAATGAACCACCTGACCAAACTGCTGTATTCAAGGCCGAGAATTTATTATCTGCAGCCGGGATGACTTTCCCGAAATATTCACGGAATAAATCTTCATGTTCTCTTAGTGCTGTGTCGGTATCCTTAAAAATAATCCCCATTTCCTCGAGATCTTTTTCAAGGCTTTGATAAACCACTTCAGATTCATATTGTGCAGACACACCAGCAAGATACTTTTGTTCAGCTTCTGGGATACCGAGTGCATCAAACGTATTCTTAATTTCTTCAGGCACTTCATCCCAAGATCTGCCTTGGGCTTCAGATGGTTTAACATAGTAAATGATCTCATCAAAGTTCAATTCAGAGAGATCCCCGCCCCATTGAGGCATTGGTTTGCTGTAAAATATTTCTAATGCTTTCAAGCGTTGTTCCAGCATCCATTCAGGTTCATCTTTTTGACGTGAAATTTCCTCGACGACGGTTTTCGTGAGACCTCTCTCCGTGCGGAAAACTGAAATATCTTTATCATGGAATCCATATTTATACTCTTCCATTTCTGGCATTTCTTTAGCCATGTGTAAAACCTCCTTATGAATAGTAACCGTTTGGCATGCGACTATTCTGCTTTGGATCCCTCATCCTGAACACCTTTTTCCATGGCTTTCCAGCCTAGCGTCGCACATTTAATACGTGCGGGGAATTTTGAAACACCTTGTAAGGCTTCAATATCTTCCAAACTTAACGCGTCCATGTCCACTTCTTTACCCAGCATCATATCTGAAAACAATTCTGACATATGCAGCGCTTCATCAACAGGTTTGCCTTTAATGGCCTGTGTCATCATTGAAGCTGAAGAAATGCTGATAGAGCATCCTTCCCCATTAAACTTGGCATCCTGAATCTTTCCGTCTTCTACGCGCATCTGTAATTGAATACGATCACCACAAGTCGGATTATTCATATCCACGGTTAAGGCATCGCCTTCAACGTGGCCTTTATTGCGGGGGTTTTTATAGTGATCTAAAATCACTTGTCTGTATAGTGTATCAAGGTTGTTAAAAGACATCACCAAAATACTCCTTTGTCTTAGAGAGTCCTTCTATCAGTCGATCAACGTCTTCTTCTGTGTTGTATAAATAGAAGCTTGCCCGCGCAGTAGCCACTGTGTCAAGCCATTTCATAAGCGGCTGTGCACAATGATGGCCTGCTCTGACAGCAATGCCTTCTGCATCCAGGACGGTGGCCAGATCATGAGGGTGAACATCTTTTAAATTAAAGGTGACGAGTGCCGCTCTTTCTCTGGGACCGTATATCTCCATGCCTTCTACTGTATTCATTTGTTTCATGGCATAATCGGCCAGCTTTTTCTCATGCTCAAGAATATGATCAAGCCCGACATCTTCAAGGAAGTCAATTGCTGCTCCCAGACCTATTGCACCGGCAATAATAGGTGTGCCGCCTTCAAACTTCCACGGAAGCTCTTTCCAGGTGGAGTCGTAGAGATTAACAAAATCAATCATCTCACCGCCAAACTCAATTGGCTCCATATTTTCCAACAAGCTTCGTTTACCGTAAAGAACGCCGATGCCGGTTGGCGCACACATCTTATGACCGCTGAATGCATAGAAATCCACATCAAGCTCCTGCACATCTACTTTCATATGGGGCGCGCCTTGTGCACCATCAACAAGAATAACTGCTCCCTGATCATGAGCTGCTTTCGCAATCTCTTTTACAGGATTGATTGTTCCGAGGACGTTAGATACGTGTGTAACGGCAACAATCTTTGTGTTGGATGTGATGGTGTTTCTGACATCTTCCATTGCCAATGTGCCGTCTTCCTGCAGTGGTATATATTTTAAGGTTGCACCTGTTGCCATTGCCGCTTGCTGCCATGGGATCAAGTTGCTGTGATGTTCCATTTCATTAATAACAATCTCATCACCAGGTCCGAGATTCATCCTTGCGTAGCTTGTTGCCACGAGGTTAATCGCTGTTGTCGTTCCCCGTGTGAAAATAATCTCAGCACTGCTGTTAGCATTTATGAACCGGCGGGTTTTTTCCCTTGCACCCTCATATTTCTCAGTGGCACGTGAACCGAGCGTATGAACACCTCTGTGCACATTAGAGTTGTCCTCTCGATAGTAAGCATCCACCGCTTCAATAACTTGAAGCGGTTTTTGCGATGTTGCTGACGAATCGAGATATACAAGCGGGTGTCCGTTTACTTCCTGTTGAAGAATTGGAAACTGTTTACGAATCGCCTTGACATCCATTTAGGACATCTTCCTTTCAATCACTTGTGTCAATTGTTTCTTGACAGATTCAATTGGCAGCAAGTTTACAACAGGAGCGAGGAAGCCAAAGATGATCAAGCTCTCTGCTTCTTCTTTGGATATCCCGCGGCTCATGAGATAATACAGCTGCAGCGGATCCACTCGGCCAACAGAAGCGGCGTGCCCGGCCGTTACATCGTTTTCGTCGATGAGCAGAATTGGATTCGCATCTCCGCGTGCCTTCTCACTGAGCATCAGAACACGTGATTCTTGCTCTGCATTTGACCCTGATGCACCATTGTATATTTTTCCTATGGCGTTAAAGATAGCCGTTGATTTATCTTTCATCACACCATGCTGAAGAATGTGAGATTCGGAATCTTTTCCGCTATGAACAGATTTCGTTGTAAAGTTAACGATTTGTTTGCCATTGCCAACCGTTACTGTTTTTGGATGTGTGGCTGAGTTGTCTCCAACCAAATGGGTCACATTTTCAAATACAGTATGGCCGTCGTTCATTTGTCCAAGTGCCCAGTCAATGACGGCATCGCGATATGCAACACCACGGCGGTTCATGTAGGTTGTCGTGCCAGCTGCAAAGTGATCAACTGCACCAAAAGAAATATTGGCATTATCGTTGGCGATTACTTCTGTTACAACGTTCGCAATCGTTTCTTCTTCATCATTATTGGAAACATAGTTCTCAACGTATGTGAGTGAACTGCTCTCATCTGCTACTACAAGCACATGGTTGAATAGAGCTGCTTCCGGATCTTCCTGCCAGAAAATCGTCTGAAGAGGGGATTCAATTTCAACATTTTTAGGGACGTAGACAAATATTCCACCGTTCATGAGCGCGGCATGCAAAGCTGTCAATCGATGTTCATCAACTGAAACCGCATCTTTCATATAATAACGTTTAACAAGATCTTCATGGTCTCTTAAAGCGGTGAATATATCTGTAAAAATAACGCCTTTATCTTTAAGCTCTTGACTGACGTTCACGTACGCCACCGTTTGGTCACGCTGAATAAGCAGGTTCTCTGTAATATTTTCTTGATCGATGAAATCCTGAAGCGTTTCAGGAAGTTCCTGCAGTGATGTAATCTCTGCAGCTTCTTTTTCTGCAGTATGTTTAAAACGAGTAAAATTCCATCTCGTGATATTTGTTTTATCAGGTTTTGGCAAGTCAAGCGCATAAGCTTGTTCAAGGGCCTGAAGACGCAAAGTCGTCATCCACTCCGGTTCCTGATGTGCCTTTGAAAATTGTTCAACGTAAGCTTTATCATATAATCGTTTTGTTTCAACCGTCATGATACCCCTCCTTCTCTATGCGTTTTGCCCGACTGTTTCATCTTCAATGCCAAGTTCTTCTTTGATCCACTCATAACCTTCAGCTTCGAGACGCTGAGCGAGCTCTGGACCACCGGATTTAACAACTTTGCCCTGCATCATAACATGGACATAATCTGGGGTGATGTAATTCAGCAAACGCTGATAGTGTGTGATAATCAAGCAGCCAAAGTTATCCTCTCTCATTTTATTAATCCCTTTAGAGACCACTTTCAATGCATCGATGTCAAGGCCAGAGTCGATTTCATCCAAAATCGCAATTTCCGGCTTCAACAGCATGAGTTGAAGAATTTCATTACGTTTTTTCTCACCGCCTGAGAAACCTTCATTCAAATAACGCTGGGCCATGTTTTTATCAATTTCAAGAAAATCAAGCACTTCGTCCATCTCTTTGATGAATTTCATTAAGGAAATTTCATCGCCCTCTTCACGACGTGCATTAATAGAAGAACGTAAGAAATCAGATGTTGTTACACCACTGATCTCGCTTGGGTACTGCATACCCAAAAACAGACCGGCACGTGCGCGTTCATCAACTTCCATTTCGAGTACATCTTCACCATCCAGGTGAACACTGCCTTCTGTGATCTCAAATTTAGGGTGTCCCATGATTGCTGAAGCCAATGTTGACTTCCCTGTTCCGTTTGGCCCCATAACCGCGTGGAACTCGCCACCCTTTATCGTAAGGTTAACACCTTTTAATATTTCATTCCCTTCAATGGTTACATGAAGATTTTTGATTTCTAGAACTGATCCTGCCATGTTCGATACCTCCAAATACTTGTATTTATTTTTATTGAGCCCAGACAGCCACGTCCATTCTCAATTTATTCTCATTACAATTTTAAAGCATTTAAAAAGTAAATACAACCTTTTAACACTTACCTTTTAAAACCTATCTTCTATTGTAATACACTTATCGACTACTTTCTACTATCTCGATGTTGTATTGAGAATCAAAGGTGTTTAATATGTAAAATGGTGCCTTCTGTTTAAAGAGGCACCATTTTGTATTTTTGACATATATTATTTGTAAACTTGATGTTTCATTTCAGTAACCATCATTTTGCTTTTTTCGTATTCTTGGTGGCGTTTTTTTTCAACTGCCAAGCGGTTATCCAAGTTTCTGCTGTATTCCGCATAGCCCATCTTATGCGATTGTTGCATCGCTTTTTCCATTTTGGGCGTATAATCCATCCTAATGTCACTATTAATAGTGAATCATCCTTTCATGTTATGTCAGGTATTACTTTAACATACACACAAGAGGATACACAACACGGATAACTCCGGTTTAAACTTGATACAAATCAGCCATTTGAGCTGTGAATCATTCAAATCTTTCTCCTTGATATATTGAGCTAATATCGTCGAAATGCTTAATATTACTCAATATTTGTTTTCAGTTATTCATTTCCGCCTACAGGTACGACTGCTCCATCATACTTTTCCTTAATAAATGTTTGAATCTCATCCGAGTGCAGGACATCCACCAATGTTTTCAGTGCTTCATGATCTTTGTCCTCTGAACGCACAGCAACCACATTTACATAACGGGATTCTTCACCTTCAATAAATAACGCATCTTCAAGTGGATTGAGTCCAGCTTCTATGGCATAGTTCGTATTGATGACAACAAGTACATCATCTTCTGTTTCATACAGTTCCGGTAAAAATGCTGCATCATAATCAGGCAGGAATTCAAGTTCTTTAGGGTTGGCCGTGATATCGTCAAACGTGTATTCACTTGCCTCCACAGAGTCATCCAATTCAATCAAACCGGCTTCAGCGAAAAGGGCAAGCACACGGGCATGATCTGCTACTGAATTACTGAGGATGACTTCAGAACCTTTTGGAACATCGTCAAGACTCGTGAAATCTTTGGAGTAAATGCCCATTGGTTCGATGTGAATTCCTTTAAAATGATCAAAATCGTATCCTGTATCTGCTATTGTTTGCTCAAGATAAGGGATATGTTGGAAATAGTTGGCATCAATTTCACCCTCAGCCAGTGCGTCATTTGGCGTTACATAATCCTGAAACTCCTGGATGTTCAATTCAATACCTTTTTCAGCTAAAATCGGTTTTGCTTCTTCAAGAATCTCAGCATGCGGCACACTCGTCGCCCCGACCTTAATGCTCGTTTCCTCATCGGAACCCCCATTTGCAGCACCCTCATCATTTGAATTTGTCTCACCATCCCCACAAGCCGTCAAAAATACAACAAGTAAAAGACCTAAAAACACAACCAACTTCTTCATATAACTTCTCTCCTCTTTACAATGAATTTTTATATAAAAGCTAAAATGCACATTAGCTTCGGAAACACTTTTCTAAAAACGTGGCTTTCACATTAAAACGCCTAACGCATAGTAGACACAAACTCCGAACTAATGAAAAAAACTTAAGACCCCTAGCCTGTGAAGTTTTAGGTTGCGACTCGTATAGTAATTTCATGTGATTTTCCGATATAGCTAAGCCAAACACCATATATGTTCGGAAGAGCATCGTGATTTCCGCTGCGGGAAGTCGCTTTCCGCGGGCACGGCCTCAGCCTCCTCGCTCGCAAAAACCGCTCGCTGTGGGGTCTTCGGACTCGTGCTGTTCCCGCAGGAGTCGACTTCCCTCCGCTCCAATCACTTTATGTTTGTTCAGTGGCTTGGACGGCCCTGCACACATATTCATCTGGGACATTTACACCCTCTAACCTAGCTCGGGGGAAAACGCGGAGACTCCTGCGGGATGCAAAGCCTCGGTGAGACCCCGGAGGTCGTCATAGGGGAAGGGAGGCTAAAACCGCGACGTCCTGTCGCAACGCCTTCATGACCCACGTCCTGTGGGCCCGAGGCTCAGCAGCGCCCGCTGGACGCGAAGTGTTTTCCCCGAGCGGTTGCCAGTGGCAGTCATAAAATCCCAAATTAGATCTAACTAGTTAGTTCGCAGTTTACTTATACTGTGCCTTAATAACTAGTAACAATCAGTACTCTGGAAATATTGTTTATTTGCTTTAGCGTTTATCGAGTTTGTTGGAAATGAAGTCGCCGATAAACTGGAAAAGGAATACGATGATGACAATGGCTACTGAGCATATGAATACAACATCCTGATCGCGGCGCTGGAACCCAAAATAATAGGCATAGTTCCCAAGACCACCTGCACCGATGACACCCGCCATGGCCGTATACCCAATAAGCGCAATGGCTGTAACTGTTAAACCCGAAACCAAAGCCGGCATAGATTCCGGCAGCAGGACGCGAAAGATAATGGTTCGTGTTTTAGCTCCCATAGCTTGTGCGGCTTCCACGACTCCCTTGTCAACTTCTTTCAAAGCAATTTCCACAAGCCTCGCATAAAACGGCGCCGCCCCAATAATCAAGGCCGGGAGTGCCGCGTTTGGCCCACGCATCGTCCCAATGAGGAACTTTGAAAACGGCACGAGCAGCAAGATCAAAATAATAAAAGGGATAGCCCTGAAAATATTAACTGCAGATGCTGTTATCATATTGGTTAATTTGTTTTCCCAGAGACCTCCTTTGCTTGTAAGATAAAGAAGGAGGCCGAGTAATATTCCAAAAATGAAGGTTCCGATCAAGGCTACAATCGTCATGTAAAATGTTTCATTTGTCGCTTCGATGAAATCTTCAAGCTTAATATTTGGAAACCATTCATTCCACATGGCTTAACACCTCCACACCAATTGCCGTCTCTTTTCTTATATATTGTACAACCTGCTCCAATTCACCCGTTTCCCCAAGCAATTGCACAACGAGTGTTCCATATGAGCCGTGTTTAGTTTGTGTGATTTTTCCCTGTACGATATTAATGTCAATCGGAAATTGTTTGGCAAGTTGACTGATGAGTGCCTTATTAGCCGTTTCGCCCACAAACTGCAATCTGACCAACGTGCCTTCGGGGAAGTCTTCGGTCAGCAGTTCGAATGATTCTGTCTCATCCTCGCCCATAACCTGCGCCACAAACCGTTTGGTGACATTTTGTTCAGGATGTGAAAACACGTCCAAAACCTCGCCTTGTTCAACTATTTTTCCAGACTCCATAACTGCCACCTGATTACAGATCTTCCGGATGACATGCATTTCATGGGTAATAAGAATAATCGTAAGACCTAACTTCTGATTAATGTCCACAAGCAAATCGAGTATGGCATCGGTCGTTTCAGGGTCAAGTGCTGAAGTCGCTTCATCACACAGCAACACCTTAGGCTCATTAGCGAGCGCTCTGGCGATACCGACGCGTTGTTTCTGTCCGCCACTTAATTGTGAAGGGTACGCGGATTCTCTTCCTGATAATCCGACAAGTCGTACGAGTTCTTGAACACGCTTTTTTCGTTCTGCTTTAGGGTAACCTGCTATTTCAAGCGGAAACGCAATATTGTCCTCGACTGTCCGTGACCACAGCAAATTAAAATGCTGGAAGATCATTCCGATATCCTGCCTCGCGATTCGCAGCGCTTTAGAACTCATTTTTGTGATATCTTCACGGTCAATCGTGACACTGCCACTTGACGGTTCTTCCAGTCGATTGAGCAGACGGACAAATGTGCTTTTACCCGCACCACTATATCCAATAATGCCAAAAATTTCTCCTTCAGATATATCGAGCGTCAGGCCATCGACTGCTTTAATTGGACCGTCACCTTTTGTATCATATTGTTTGCTTAAAGCCTTAATCGAGATCAATTTCATCCTCACCTTCCTGTACAAACAAATGCGTTGGACACTGTAACACAAAAGAAAAACGTCTTTCTGTAAGAGAACAGAAAGACGTGAGTATATGTCTTCACGTTCTCTTATCTTTCAAAGCTTATGCTTTGCTGGAGTTAGCACCTTTACCAGACTAAAAATGCGTCTGATGGTTGCCGCGGTTTCCAAGGGCCAGTCCCTCCACCGCTCTTGATAAGAGTTCGATTTTCATTAAGTTTTAATTAAGTGTATAAAATCATAGCATGACATTTAATTGATGTCAACGTCTACTTTACAAAAAGCTCAGGTTTGTACTTGAGCAAGTACGTATAAATGTTTGCCGTTGATTTAAAAGCGTAAACCTTTTCCTGAACCACTCCTCCTTGTTTAATCAAGAAACATGGGACACTTTCCACTTTGGCTTCCTGCATAAATTCCGGAAACAAAGAAGCATTCATTTCATAAAATATATCTTGAGCATGAACAGCTTCTATTTTTTCCAGCATGGTCCTTGCCAAGTGGCATGTTCCACAAAAAGGGGTGTGAATATACAATAGGTAGCTATCTTCTTTGAGACGCGTTTCAGTTATTTGCTGCAACTCAATCATCCTGTTCAATTGGTGTGTCTCATGGTCGCTAAAAATGGTTCAAATAAGAAAATTAGGATTAACATTGATATGGCGGCCTGCCAAAGCTGTCGCCAGAATGTCAAACGGGGTAGTGGCCACTTCACGGTATTCACTGGAGACATAAATATGAACTGCATGCGGCAGTTCATGCCGAAGCTGACGTCTGAGTTTAAATCCGGATTCGTCTTCATCCACAAGAATGAATACTTCTTTGTGATCGAGATCATATTCTTCAAGCATTTCATCAAACTTTTCGACACCGAGGGTTCCATTCGTGCATACCACTAATACATCGTCATCAAGCACCGTTTCCACCTGTTTCTTATCAGTCAAACCTTCAACGATCATAATTTTTTCAGGTATGTTTGTCATCTTGCCACAGCACTCCTTACCCGTTCAAGAAAAACGCTTGCTTACACCTGCGAATTCTTTTTAAATGTATAGAGGCTGGCACGCCTCGATGAGGTGCCAGCCAGCCTTTATAGTTTATTCTATGCTCAGTCATCCTCACTGATGACTTCATTATAACCTTCAGCTGAAAGCAAGTCATCGAACTCTGATTCGTCAGAAGGTTCTACTACGACCATCCATGCTTTCTCATAAGGGGACTCGTTAACCAGCTCAGGGCTGTCTTCGAGTTCTTCGTTAACTTCCACAACTTTACCACTTAGCGGTGCATACAATTCTGAAACGGTTTTAACAGATTCAACGCTGCCAAATGGCTCGTCTGCTTCAAGTTCATCGCCTACTTCTGGAAGTTCAACAAAAACGATGTCACCAAGCTCATCTTGAGCAAATTCGGTAATACCGATTCTGACCTTGCCATCCTCTTTTTTAATCCACTCGTGTTCTTCTGAGTATAATAAATCCTTTGGTAAATTCATGAATATCCCTCCATTAGTTCATACACATTCTCTTGTAGTATAACACGTTTATAATTTACTTTTCATGTTATTGGTTCAACCATGTGTTTTTAAAAACATTTTCATTGAAGCCAACCGTTACATGTGTGCCGTCCGTGACGATCGGACGCTTAATGAGCATACCATCCGAAGCAAGATAAGCTGCCATTTCGTCCGTGGATAAATCTTTCATTTTATCCTTCATACCCAGCTCACGATATTTTTTGCCGCTTGTGTTAAAAAATTTCTTGCCAGGCAGACCGCTTGTTTCAATCAACTTAAGAATTTCCTCTTTCGATGGCGTCTGTTCGACGATATGTACAGATTCATACGCAAGATCGTTGGCATCCAACCATTTTTTTGCGTTTCTGCATGTACTGCAATTCGGGTACCAGTAAAACACCATGCCCATTCGCATCCCTCCGATTTTGAAAGCTAGCCTTATTATATCAAAACCAATATGTAATTTCGACGAAAAGCATCCCCATGCACATAACCTGTGCATGGGGATGTATGACTGACTATACGAGATACCTTTCTTCTTCAATAATTTTAGCTGCAATTTCACGTTTTTTCGCAATCACGTTCACAGGGGTATGACGTGTCAGCTTTCTCAATGATGAAAGCATCATACGTAAGTTATCTCCTGCTTCAACGGCAATCAGAATTTCTTTGGCTGCTGCTTCCATACGGTTGAATGCTTCTTGGACATAAACTTGTGTGTATAACAATTTTAGCGTATTTTTCTCTTCGCCAGTTGTACTGAACGCTTTCTCAGTCCGCAAAATGGCTGATTCCATATTGTAGACCTCCGCAGTCATGTCGGCAAGATTAGAAAGTATTTCCTGTTCGTCTTCAATTTTTTGCATATACTTCTGAGCTGCCAGCCCAGCACCGAGAAGAACCATTTTCTTTGCATTCCCGAGGAGATATTTTTCTTGTTCAAGTGGCTCTATGCCTGGTTCTTCCGGCACCATCATCATAAGCTCTTCTTGCAGATTTTGTGCCTTATCAAGCAATGGAAGCTCACCTTTCATCGCTTTCTTAAGCAAGGTTCCCGGGACGATGAGCCGGTTAATTTCGTTGGTCCCCTCAAAAATACGGTTAATTCGGGAATCACGATACATGCGTTCAACTTCGTATTCCTGCATAAACCCGTAGCCACCGTGAAGCTGGACAGCTTCATCGACAACATAATCAAGCAGCTCAGTGGCCATATATTTATTCATCGAGCATTCGATCTGATATTCCGCAATGGCTTTAGCAACTTCACGGCCGTCTTTCATCTGCTCATCTGTCAAAGAACCCATTCGCTGCTCAAATAGTCCAACAGTCCGGTAAACAGCACTTTCATTGGCATACGTGTTGGACGCCATTGTCCCAAGTTTTTCTTTCGTTAATGCAAAACTGGATATAGGTGTATTGAATTGTTTGCGTTCGTTGACATACTTTGTTGCCAGTTCGATGCCGCGTTTCGCACCGCCAACACCGCCAATAGCCAGTTTATAACGACCCACATTTAAGATGTTAAAAGCAATAATGTGTCCGCGGCCTTTTTCCCCCAGAAGATTCTCTACTGGTACTTCGGCATCTTCTAGTACAAGAGTTCTTGTTGATGAACTCTTAATACCCATTTTCTTCTCTTCCGGCCCAGTTGACACTCCTGGGAAATCTCGTTCAACGATAAACGCTGAGAAATGCTCGCCGTCAATTTTGGCATAAACGATAAACACATCGGCAAACGCAGAGTTTGTGATCCACTGCTTTTCACCGTTCAACAGGTAATGCGTACCAGCATCATTGAGCTTAGCAGTTGTTTTTGCACCTAAAGCATCTGACCCTGAGCTTGGTTCAGTCAATGCGTACGCTGCCAATAATTCACCTGTTGCCAATTTCGGGAGGTACTTTTCTTTTTGTTCATGCGTGCCAAAAAACACAATCGGCAAAGATCCGATTCCGACATGTGCACCGTGTGTAACTGAAAAGCCGGCTCCAAGGGAAAACTTTTCCGTAATAAGAGATGAACTGATTTTATCCAGACCAAGGCCGCCATATTCTTCAGGAACATCCGCACCTAGCAAACCGAGCTCCCCGGCTTTCTTTAACAGATCTACTGAATGCTCGAATTCGTGATTCTCCAGGTTGTCAATTTTAGGAACGACTTCCCCAACTACAAAATCCTCAGTCGTTTTGGAGATCATCTTATGTTCTTCAGTGAAATCCTCTGGCGTAATCACATCGTCTCCTGTCAGATCTTCAATTAAAAACGCCCCGCCTTTAAACAGCTTTTCTTTTGTTTCGCTCATCATAAACATCCTTTCATTTATAGGATTGGACTCAATTTACATTAATTCAAATACCCCGGCAGCACCCATTCCGCCGCCAATACACATCGTTACGACGCCAAACTGGACATTGCGCCTTTTCATTTCATGTACCAGTGTCAGAGTTAGTTTTGTTCCAGTACACCCAAGCGGATGACCAAGTGCGATCGCACCGCCGTTGACATTGACAATCGATGGATCCAACCCCAGCTGATTAATGACATGAACAGATTGAGAAGCAAACGCCTCATTCAATTCGAATAGTCCAATATCCGAAAGTTCTAGACCTGCAAGTTTCAATGCCTTTGGAACGGCTTCGACAGGACCGACACCCATGATCTCCGGTTCTACGCCTGCAACAGCAAACGAACGGAATTTCACCAGTGGCGTGAGACCTTCTGCTTTGGCTTTTTCGTGTTCCATAACAAGGACTGATGCAGCACCGTCGCTCATTTGTGAAGAATTTCCAGCTGTTACAGAGCCACTGACATGAAATGCCGGCCGCAATTTGGCAAGTACTTCTTCGGTGGTCCCTGGCCGCACACCTTCATCCATCTTAAACATTTGTGAGCGCTCTTCTATCTTACTGTTTTGACCCAGAATTCTTTCCTTAACTTCTACGGGAACAATTTCATCTTCAAATTTACCTTCCTTAATTGCTTTTGCTGCGCGCTGATGACTTTGTACTGCAAAAGCATCCTGATCTGCTCGGGAGATATTAAAACGTTGTGCCACTTCTTCAGCCGTGTGCCCCATCCCCATATAATATCCTGGAGCATTTTCTACGAGCGCAGGATTAGGTTTGACCACGTGACCGGGCATCTGGACAAGACTCATCGACTCTGCCCCTCCAGCAATAACAGTGTCGCTTCCGCCAACCATAATCCGTTCTGAAGCATAGGCGATGCTTTGCAATCCTGATGAACAGTAACGATTAATCGTAATTCCCGGTACATCGTCCTTCAATCCGGCAAGCCCTGCAATGTTTCGGGCCATGTTCATGCCTTGTTCAGCTTCTGGCATGGCACAGCCGATGATAACGTCGTCAATGGTTCCTTCATAGTTGCCGGCACGTTTCAGCGTTTCCCTGATTGTCAGAGCTGCTAAATCGTCGGGCCGTGTATGTGCAAGTGATCCTTTGTTTGCTTTTCCTACAGGTGTTCTGGCACCTGCTACGATAACTGCTTCTTTCACCTTATCTTCCCCCTCTGCAAATTAGTTTCTAAGCGGTTTGCCTTTCATCAGCATATGCTGCATGCGCTGCTGCGTTTTTGGTTCTCCTATTAAACTAAGAAATGCTTCGCGTTCGAGATCCAGCATGGTCTGTTCATCAATAACAGAACCCTGCTTAATTCTGCCACCTGACAAAACATAAGCTAATTTTTCAGCTATCTTGACGTCATGGTCAGAAGCATAGCCCCAAATTGCAGCGTTTTCGCTCCAAGCAGCATCACTGCATACCCGGGGTCCCCCACAACTGGAATCTTTTCTCTCTTAGGTGCTGTATACCCTGTTTGAGAAAGTGCAAGGACTTTTTGTTTTGCGTCATAAAGCAAATGATCCGGATTAACGCTTATGGCATCCCTTCCGCTCATAAACCCATTTTCCCGGGCTTCTTCAGCAGACGTGGATACTTTAGCCATGGCAATTTTCTCAAATACATCAGATGCTACCTTTGTCAGATCAACATCGACATCCTGAGGGATCCCTCGCAGTTCTTTCAGATACAATTCTTTGGTTCCCCCACCGCCAGGGATAAGACCCACACCGAATTCCACCAGCCCCATATAGGTTTCAGCCGAGGCCTGAATCGCCGCTGCCGGAAGTGATACCTCTGCACCACCTCCAACGGTCATGTTAAATGGCGCTGTCACAACGGGCTTTTGTGCATATTTAATATTCATTGTCATATTCTGGAACTGACGAACAACCATATCAAGTTCAAAGAAATCCTGGTCTTGAGCAGCCATCAGCATCATGCCGATATTTGCGCCGACACAGAAGTTTTTGCCTTGGTTGCCAATAATAAGACCTTCATAATTCATCTCGACTTCTTCAATCGCATAATTCACCATTTGGATAATGTCGAGACCGATGGCGTTACTTTGAGAATGAAATTCAAGACACGCCACGCCGTCCCCCAAATCTATTAAACTTGCACCGGCATTTTTCTTAATTACACCATTTGATTCTTTTACACGGCTTAAATGGATCTCTTTTGGGTTAAACGTTTGCTTATGATATTCACCTTGATCGTAGTAGTAAACATCACCATTTTCGGTTTTATAAAATTGATCATGTCCGGATTCAAGCATGTTCAGAATCCAGTCTGGAATTGTCTCGCCTTCTTTCTGCATGCGCTCGACTGATTTAGCTACACCAATGGCATCCCACGTTTCAAATGGACCCATTTCCCAGCCGAAGCCCCATTTCATTGCATTATCAATCGCTGTAACATCATCGGCAATATCACCGAGAAGCTCAGCTGAATAAAGCAATGTCGGTTTTAACACGTTCCAGACCAGTTTTCCCGCTTTGTCATCTTTTGCTTTAATTAATGCTTTCAATTTACGTTGTGAGCCTTTTTCCTGTTTAGCCATTTCAGTAGCAGCTGTCTTGAGTTTACGACGGTCTTCATATTCCATCGTTTCAGGATTTAGTTCATAGATCACACTGCCGTCTTTACCTTTTTTCTTTAAATAAAAGCCTTGTCCGCTTTTTTCGCCAATCCAGCCTTTATCATGAAGCTTTTGCATAAAGTCAGGAACTGCAAATATTTCTTTTTCTTCACCCTCAACTTGGTGGTATACGTTGTTCGCCACGTGAATAAACGTATCGATACCAACCACATCCAGCGTCCGGAACGTCGCGCTTTTAGGTCTGCCAATCATAGGACCTGTCACTGAATCCACTTCACCTACAGAATAACCACCTTTAAGCATTTCCTGCACGGTTACAAGCAATCCGTATGTTCCAATTCTGTTGGCAATAAAGTTCGGTGTGTCTTTTGCCTCGACCACGCCCTTACCCAATACATCCTCAGCAAACGTTTTCATAAAAGACAATACTTCTGGATCTGTACTTTTTGTTGGTATGATCTCAAGCAGTTTTAAATAACGGGGCGGGTTAAAAAAGTGTGTGCCCATGAAATGCTTGCGAAAGTCTTCAGAGCAATCAGCTGACATGTCTTCAACTGAAATGCCGGATGTATTGGATGTCACAATTGTACCTGACTGTCGGTATTTATCGACATTGGCAAATACCTTTTTCTTAATGTCCAGGTTTTCAACTACGACCTCTATGATCCAGTCCACCTCGCTCAATTTCTCCATATGATCTTCCATATTCCCAACTTCGATCAGATCAAGACTCGCTTTCGATGTGATCAAAGATGGTTTTTGTTTCAACAGGGCTTTCTTTCCTTGTGCAGCCATTCGATTTCGAACAGTTGCGTCATCCAAGGTTAAACCCTTTTGCTCTTCCTGTGTAGTCAATTCTTTAGGCACGATATCCAGCATAATAGTTGGAATGCCGACATTTGCCAAGTGTGCTGCAATGCCAGAGCCCATAACACCGGACCCGAGAACAGCTGCACGTTTGATCGTACGGTTCATGTTTTATCCCCCAATCTGTATGCTTGAATGAATACTCATTCATTTTCGGTTGAAAAAATAAAGATAGTTGCCTATCCACCTATTTTCCATTATAGAGGACTCCTTAGTTTTTCGCAATACAAATAGATCAGATTCGTGTGAAAATATGATTTTTGCTGACTGAACTAACATGGACGCACCGATTTTTTCCAGTCGATCAGCCGCATGAAATTCTATATGGCTGGCATGTTATACATAGGAGGGATGGAGATGGAACCGCAATTTTTATCGATTGAGGCTTTCAATGAATTAATCAACCAATGGAATGGTAAAAATATTATCATTAAAAAAATTGAAATGGACGACGTAGATATGATTCGTGTAGAGCTGGATCACATTTCATACTCAGAAGAACCCGAAGGAATGGATGGATACGTGTCAAAGTATGCTCTGCTGTTAAATGGCTACGGTGAAACATTGACTGCCGATGATTTTCAGTCCCTTCCTAATATGACTTATGAAATTCCACTGGAAGACACTTCCCTGTATGAATACAACGGCAACACTTTCATAATTACCACAGACCGCGGCGTCTACCAAATCAGTTTATCCGGAGCCGGTCCCCTGTGACTTTAGATTTAGGGGACTGGCCCGTCAAAATGGAAGGAGGGAGTTTTTTGATGAATGTGGAACGTGCGAGCGAGATCGTGGAGTCGGGTGATTTGATTCGTGTGAATTATGATGGACAGCAGATCTTCATTCAACACGTGGATGAAAGTGCCAAAGTCGCACGTGTTTATGCGCTAGATGACCCATCTGATGAATTTGAAGTGAATATAGAGGAACTCAATGAAGGATGATTGAAAGCCCTGCGTATATCGACATTCATCGAATACAGCAGGGCTTTTTCACTCCTTATATTTTCACTCGTTTTAATCGTAGCGCGTTTGAGACCACACTTACTGAGCTAAGGGCCATGGCCGCTCCTGCGACCCAAGGTGCCAGCAATCCCAATGCTGCAATTGGAATACCGGCGCTATTATAGCCAAAAGCCCAAAACAGGTTTTGTTTGATATTTCTTATCGTGGCATGGCTTAATTTGATCGCTTTTGGAATCAGCAGCAGCTCGCCGCCCAAGATTGTAATGTCTGCTGCCTCAATTGCAATTTCAGTTCCAGTACCGATTGCAATGCCAATGTCCGCTGTGGCAAGAGCTGGGGCGTCATTGATTCCATCCCCTACCATGGCAACTTTTTTGCCTTGCTTCTGAACCACGGCTACTTTGGCTGCTTTTTCTTCCGGCAGCACTTCCGCAATTACATGGTCGATTCCGACCTCTGCAGCAATAGCGCGGGCTGTTCGTTCATTATCGCCGGTAAGCATGATGACCTCAAGACCTTCTTCTTTCAATTGTCTGATCGCTTCCAAAGAGGTAGTCTTAGGAGTGTCTGCTGCCGCCACCATACCACGTATGATACCATCAACTGCCAATAGCATAGCCGTATGACCTTTCGTTTCGTAGTTGATGAGTTCATCTTCCATTTCTGAAACGTCAACTTCCTGTTCCTTCATCAGTTTACGAGTCCCTGCCAGTACATCTTTGCCAGCAATCCGAGCACGGATGCCATGCCCTGGGACAGCTTCAAATGTTTCTGCATCAAGCAGTTCAACCTGCTTCTCTTGCCCATATGCGACAATTGCATCTGCAAGCGGGTGTTCTGAACCTTTCTCTGCACTAACCAGCATTTGCAGAGCTTCTTGATCACCGGAAAAATGGGTGACTTCAGGCTTGCCATTTGTAATGGTCCCCGTTTTATCCAAAATAATAGTGTCAAGCTGATGCGTCCGCTCGAGGTGTTCCCCGCCTTTAAACAGTATACCGTTTTCAGCGCCTTTTCCTGTTCCGACCATAATAGATGTTGGGGTAGCCAGACCAAGGGCACATGGACAAGCAATGACCAGTACAGCAATCGCCACAGTTAAAGCCATTTCAAAGTCGTTCGCAGCTGTGACGAAATACCAAATCATAAAGGTCAATAATGCAATGCCGACGACTATAGGCACGAAATAACCGGATATAACGTCCGACATCCGCTGAATAGGCGCTTTACTGCCCTGGGCATCCTCTACGGCTTTTACAATAGAAGCAAGCGCCGTATCTTTTCCGACTTTCGTTGCGGTCAATTCAATGGTGCCATTCTTATTCATCGTCGCACCGATTACATCAGCTCCGACTTGTTTCTCAACAGGGATCGACTCTCCTGTGATCATCGATTCATCAATTGATGTACTGCCCGACTCTATTCGGCCATCAACAGGAATCTTTTCACCGGGTTTTACAATTATCCGCTCACCTATCTGAACGTCTTCAGCAGGAATCATCACTTCTTCCCCATTACGGATCACCCGTGCTTGTTTCGCTTGGAGACTCAGAAGCTTCGCGATGGCTTGGGTTGTTTTTCCTTTTGCGTTAGCCTCCAAGTATTTCCCAAACAGAATCAGCGTAATTAAGATCGCACTTGTCTCGAAATAAAGGTGTGGTGCATACCCGGATTGCCAATGGTTTTAATGGCTTCATACAAACTGTAGAAGTAAGCGGCACTTGTACCGAGGGCTACAAGAACATCCATGTTGGCGCTCTTATTTCGCAAGTTTTTGTATGCTCCCCGGTAAAATTGCCACCCAATGATCAATTGCACAGGCGTGGCTAAGGCGAACTGAAACCAGGGATTGTTAAAAACGGCTGGCAAAGCGATGCCAAATAAGTGATCCAGCATAGTTATAAGCAATGGGATGGATAACAATGCAGAAGCCACCAGCTTGACTTTCATGCGTTTAAGCTCTTTTTCTTTATGGGTTTGTTTCTCCTGATCATCAGCCTTGACTTTAGCATCATATCCTAATTTCCGGATGCGGCTAATAAGGGTATCTTGATCAATCAAACCCGGCGTGTATTCGATCATAGCCGATTCATTGGCCAGATTGACAGCTGCCGTTTGCACACCTGATTGTTTATTTAAAACCTTTTCTATTCGAGCAGAACATGCGGCACAGGTCATGCCAAATACATCCAGCTCAACTTTTTCAGTTAGAACGCCGTAACCGAGCTTTTCTATGCGGGACGAAATGGCATCGATATCCGTCTGTTCCGGATTGTAATCAATCGTTGCTTTTTCAGTCGTTAGATTCACTTCTGCTGAGACGCCGTCCATCTTGTTCAGCACTTTTTCAATTCGTGCTGAACAGGCAGCACAGGTCATCCCGGTGACACCCAGATCAGCATGTTTTGTTGTGCTCATATTGCCACCCCTTTATTTGCTGAATTGTTTCAGGACATCCATTAATTCTTCTATCGCAACATCGCCTTCACCTGACTGAACAGCATCGCTCACACAATGTTTCATATGTCGTTCGGTCAATGTAAAACCAACTTTTTTCAAAGCAGCATTAATTGCACTGATTTGAACAAGAACATCAACACAATACCGATCTTCTTCAATCATTTTTTGAATCCCTCTTACCTGCCCTTCAATCCGTTTGAGACGGTTGACAAGGGCCGTCTTTTCCTCATCGGTTCTTGGAACAACCGGATGCTCATGTTTCATATGCCATCGCTCCCTCTATATATAAGATAAATGCATTAAATGTCTTCACACTTATACTATACCCCCTACTGTATAAAAATCAAATTTTAATACGGTTTGGTCATTAAATCGTAACAATTATGATTTACAAATCGGAATGATTCCGATATAATAATGATCACTTGTAATGAAAAGAGGATTATACAGCAATGAAGCGTTTATCTCCACTATTGATTTTACTCTCATGCTTGGTGCTCATAGCAACTGCGTGCAGCACAAATGACGCTGAGGGTAAGCAGGCACATTTAACCATCTATACATCTATCTATCCGATACAATATGCTGTTGAGCGTATAGGAGCCGGTCATATCGTTGCCAAAACCATTTACCCACCCGGTGTAGATGCCCACACGTATGAACCATCTGCAAAAGACATGACAGACATTGCGGACAGTGATGCTTTTATATACTTGGGAATGGGGATGGAGAGCTTTGCCGAAACTGCAGCCGGGGCACTGACTTCAAATGAGGACAGTCCTATGCTCGTGGAAATCGGCCAACACCATGAATTGTTTGCAGAAGGTCATCATGATCACCATGAACATGACGGTCATGATCATGGTGATCATGACCCACATATCTGGTTTGACCCCATAAGAATGACAAATATGGCTGACATTGTGAAGGAAGCTCTGATTGAACTCGATCCAGCTCACGCAGACGAATTTAAAACAAACTTCAAGTCATTAAAAAACGACCTTGAAGATTTGGATCAGGACTTTCAACACACACTCCAAAATAACCCTAAACGTCAGATCGTGGTTTCCCATGCTGCTTATGGGTATTGGGAAGAGCGATACGGCATTGAGCAAATACCGGTAAGCGGTCTGTCTTCAAGCGAAGAACCTTCTCAAAAACAGCTCGTATCGATTATTGAACAGGCTAAAGCATATGACGTTAAATATATGATTTTTGAACAAAACACATCTAACAGAGTCGCTGAAATCATTCAGGAAAATATTGGTGCAGAAGCGCTCGTCATCCATAATTTGAGCGTGCTCACTGAAAACGACATCGACAATGGCCGGGACTATTTGTCGATTATGAAAGACAATCTGCAAGTGCTTGACACTGCTACATCCTATTAACGATAAGGAGGCTGAACCCCATGCAACAACCAGTCATTACCATGCGTAACGTCGCTTACACATATGAAAAAACAAACGTTCTTCATCATATAGATTTTGAACTTCCCCGCGGTGCTTTTATGGGGGTCACAGGTCCGAATGGCGGCGGAAAAACAACTTTAATAAAATTGATGCTCGGCTTGCTCAAGCCGCAAAAAGGGGATATTCAGTTATTTGGCCAGCCCATTCAGCAGTTCAAAAACTGGGATAAGATTGGATTTGTATCACAAAAATCAAACGCATTTAATAAAGGATTTCCTGCGACTGTTTATGAGGTTGTTTCAATGGGACTGACTTCAAAAGTCGGTTATTTGAAGTTTTTAACCAAAAAGCATAAAAAGAAAATCATTTCAGCGATTGAACAAGTCGGGATGGGGGAGTTTACCCACAGGAACATTGGTGCTCTATCCGGTGGACAACAACAGCGTGTTTTTATTGCAAGAGCACTCGTCAGTGATCCGGAGCTGTTGATTTTAGACGAACCAACAGTGGGGGTTGACGCCGAGAATGTGGACCGGTTTTACGACTTATTGAACCATTTGAATAAAGACAACGGCATCACCATGCTCCTGGTCACACACGATACAGGTACAATGACCGAACACGCGACTGACATTGTCTGCATTAATCAAACGTTGCATTTTCATGGCAAGCCAGATGACTACACATCGTTAACGGCTGAGGATTTATCAAAGTTTTACGGCTATCCCGTAAAGCTGGTGACCCATGATCACCATCAGAAGGAGGCCCACTCTTGATTTCCGACTTTATACATTATGATTTTTTAAGACATACGTTTTATACCGGGTTGTTAATCGGCATCATTGCCCCGCTTCTCGGTTCCTTCATTGTTGTGAGACGGCTGTCGCTTTTAGCCGACGCTTTGTCTCACGTCACACTTGCCGGGATAGCATTTGCTCTGTTCCTTGATAAAACCTGGGGATTCGCGTTGTCTCCGCTCTATGGCGGAATGGTTTTTTCAGTTGGCGGCTCGGTGTTGATCGAGCGCTTGCGCCGTGTTTACAAAGCGTTTCAAGAGCTTGCAATTCCCATTATTTTATCTGGCGGTGTTGGACTAAGTGTCATTTTCATTTCGCTGGCCAATGGGTTTAACACGGATCTGTTTAACTACTTATTCGGGTCTGTATCAGCTGTCAGTCAAACAGATTTCTATGTAATTCTTGGCGTATCCATATTCGTCGTGAGCATTCTTGTTTTATTTTACAAAGAGTTAATGACCCTGTCGTTTGATGAGGAGCACGCAGCAACCTCGGGGATCCATGCCAAATGGATTCATTTGATGTTTATCGTTCTGACTGCGCTCGTCATTGCCGCCTCAATCCGGATTGTTGGTGTGCTGCTTGTATCCGCTTTGATGACCCTTCCTGTCGCAGCTGCCATCAGAGTTGTGAAGGGATTTAAGCAAATGGTGATCATGTCGGTTGTTTTTGGGGAATTGGCCGTTGTTATTGGTCTTATTTCCGGTTACCAGCTCGGAATCCCCCGGGCGGAACCATAGTTGTTACAGCGATCCTCATTTTAATTGGAACATTGCTATATAAACGACACTCAACAAGACCTAAAGGGGGTTACGAAGATGAATCAACAGGAAGCACTCAACATGCTTAAGACCCATAACTTTAAAGTAACAGATAAACGGTTGGATATTATACGGTTTTTTGAAAAGGCTGATGGCTACCGCACTGCAAAAGATCTCAATACGTATATGGAAAATATCTACCCTACAATCAGTTTTGATACGGTATATCGGAATTTGCATCTCTATCAGGAAATGGGGCTATTGGAATCGACCACTTTGCAAGGAGAAAAACATTTCCGGTTGCGTTGTTCCCATGATCATCACCATCACTTCATATGTAACGTGTGTGGGGCCACGAAAGAAATTGATCTTTGCCCCATGGACAATTTGACACGGTCCCTTTCAGGCTATCAGATTGACGATCATAAATTTGAAATATATGGACTATGCCCATCATGTCAGACAGCATAGAAAAGACCGAGCCAAGGTATATACCTTGGCTCGGTCTTTAATCGTGTTAGTTGTAAATTTCTTCAAGAATTGCATCTTCTTTGTGGTCAAGCATGTTTTTATAAATCAGTTTATCCGGGTTTTTTTGCATTTGAGATGCAAGTTCGTCCGCTTCATCCGATTCGCCCATAATGACAATTTCTTCCCAGCCGTCATCTTTTGCCTGCTTATCAAGCTTAGGTGCTATGCTCTTAAACCAGCGTTGTTTATTTGCCTCAAAACGTTCTTTAAATTGGTCCTGCTGCAGATTCTTTCCTCCTGAACCCATAGAAGCATCAGCTCTATGCGGACCTTCGTGCAAATGCCACTGATCTGTGTCAATATTAAGCTCGTACATTTTCGTGTCTTCAACTTCATTAGCATTCGCTTTCAGCACTTTAACCTGATCATTTTGCACAAGGACCACACCTGTTTTCGGATAAGTTTGATGCAATTCTTTGAGCTGGTCTAAAGCAGGTGTCGTTTCCCAAAAGAAATCGGTTTTCACAGGCATTTGCACCCGCTCGGCTATCCACAATTCATCGTCACCAGTTGCAAAGATGAACACGCCTTTTTGTAAGGACTGCTCGTTATCGTGCATGTATTTTTCAACTTTTTCCTTCACGTGCTTGAAATGATTCAGTTCTGTCTTATCATCATCTTCTTTTAGATAGCTTTCAAAATTTCTCAAGCCATTTTTTAAATGTATCTTCCATTCTCCCCCTTGTTGATCGGGGTCTGATGGGTCAGTGTTTAAATACATTGTGAATACTTTGTTCTTCTCATCACCTGTAACATTCTCCAGGCGTTTAATATAATCATGCAAATTCAAAATGCTTCACCCCTTGTATCATTCTTAATAGGGATTTAACCTAAAATCGCACAATCTAAACATAATTCGTTTCTGTGGTATCATTCTATGATGATTTTAACTTTTTTCACTCGAAAGCCGTCGATCTCTTCTACTATAAACTGAATGCCATTGTGTTCAATCACTGTGCCGTGTCCTGCATCCATATCATGTGAGAGGATCCAGCCGCCGATCGTGTCAATTTCCTTATCGTGCAGATCTGTATCTAATCGTTCATTAATATCTTCCAGCAGCAGCTTACCGTCTGCAAGATATGTATGCTCATCCAACTGTTCCCACATAGGTTTTTCATTGGTATCAAATTCATCCCGGATTTCTCCGACAATTTCTTCAAGAATGTCTTCAACAGTAACTAACCCAGCTGTACCCCCATATTCATCTATAACTATGGCCATATGAATACGTTCTTTTTGCATGGAAATCAGAACTTGCTTGATTGGCGTTCCCTCAGAGATATGGAGTACGGGTCGAATCAAGCTGGAAATAGAACCCCCGTCGTTGGCCAATTCATATGTCATTAATTCTTTTATATGAACTAAGCCGGCAATATGATCCTTATCACCCTCTGCTACCGGGTACCTGGTGAATTGGCGCTCTTTAATCACGTCCAGGTTTTCCTGATGGCTGGTGTCTTTGTATAAACAAACCATATCTGTCCGCGGCACCATAATTTCTTTGGCTGAGCGTTCGTCAAAATCAAATATATTCGTAACGTAAGTCATTTCAGTTTGATTGATTTCTCCACTTTTATAGCTTTCAGACAGAATCAGGCGCAATTCTTCCTCAGAATGAGCTACCTCACTTTCTTGAACCGCTCTAAAACCGAAGAGACGGATAAACAAACGGGAAGAACCATTTAAAAGCCAAATGAATGGATACATCACCCTATAAAAGAAGATCAAGGGTTTCGCACATAACAATGCAACTTTTTCCGCTTTTTGGATGGCTATTGTTTTTGGTGCGAGTTCTCCTGCCACAACATGCAGAAAAGTCACAATGAAAAAGGCGACAGCAAAAGACACAATCTTAGTTACAGCAGGAGACATGTTTAAACTGTCAAAAAGTGGTGTGAACAACGCTTGCACGGTAGGCTCCCCTAACCACCCAAGACCAAGCGCTGTCACTGTAATGCCCAACTGACATGCAGATAAATAGGCATCAAGATGTTCTATGATTTTTTTTACGTTTTTTGCACCTTTATTTCCTGTTTCAATCAAATGATTAATGCGTGTTGCTCTTACTTTAACAATCGCAAATTCAGTCGCTACAAAAAATGCCGTTAATATGATCAGTAAAATAACTGTGAGGATTTTGATGACAATCTCTGTTGTTTCATCCAGAAGAACCACCCCTTATGCTGATGTTATTTTTGTTTGTTTGAGGATTTGACTATTTTCAAAAAAGCACCGACCATGATCAGCAGGATAACCGTAAAAGGCAACGCTGATATAAGTGAAGCAGTCTGCAGCGCATCCAAGCCACCGGCCCCAGCCAGCAGCAGCACGACTGCTATTGCGGTGATCAGTACGCCCCATATAATCTTTACCGTGAGCGGTGGATTTAGACTCCCTTTGGACGTCATGCTGCCCAATATATAAGTTGCTGAGTCAGCAGAAGTGACCAGAAACGTAAAGATTAGCAGAATCGACAAAACAGACAATACAATTGAAAATGGCAGATCTCCAAAAGTTTTAAAGAGCGCAACAGCAATGTCATTATTAACAGCTTCGGCAATTTTTGTTCCTTTATTCAAATCACTGAAAATAGTCGTGCCGCCAAACACCGCAATCCATAAACAAGCAATGACAGGCGGAACGACCAGAACACCAAATACGAATTGCCGGATCGTCCTTCCTCTGGATACACGAGCAACGAAAGCACCAACAAAAGGGGACCATGCAATTGACCAAGCCCAGTAGAAAATAGTCCAGTCACGAACCCAGTCCCCGCCTTGATACGGGGTTAGACGGAGGGAGTATTGTACGAAATTGGTCAGATAATCTCCAAGCCCAAGAACAAAGGTGTTCAATATAAAGACAGTTGGTCCAGCCAGGAAAACAAAGAGCAGCAACACCAGGCATAAGCCTAGATTTAAATTACTGAGCCATTTGATCCCTTTGTTAAGTCCTGTACTTGATGACAGCAAATACATAACAAGCATAACGGCTGCAACGATCATTTGAATCCAAATAGATGTCGGCCAGTTAAATACGGTCTTTAAACCACCATTCATTTGTAATATGCCGAGTCCAAGTGATGTTGCGACGCCCATTACAGTCGCAATGACAGCAAGTGTATCAATCGTTTGGCCAAGCACACGATTTTTACCCACAACCGGTTCAATGGCTGTTGATATTAAACCCTTCTTTTCTTGTCTGAATTGTAAGAAGGCAATAACCAAACCAACAATGGCAAAAACAGACCATTGACTGACACCCCAATGAAAGAATGCATACCCCATCGCAATACGGGCGGCTTCTTCTGTCTGAGCTTCAACGCCTGGAAATGGTGTCTCGAAAAAATGACTCATGGGCTCTGCTACACCCCAGAATACCAGTCCTGCCCCAAAACCGGCTGAAAATAGCATTCCAATCCAAGTAAAAAAAGGGTATTCGGGTCTGGAATCGGCTGGTCCCAGTCGCATCTTCCCATATTTACTGATCGAAAGCCCGATGAGAAATAAAACAAAAATAAATACAGCTAATAAATAGAACCAGCCAAAATTAATGGTTGTAAAATTAAACAATTTTTCAGCTACATTTCCGAATTTCTCAGGAACAATGGCACCAATCACAACGAGAGTGGTTACTAAGAGTGCTGATATGTAAAATACCGGGTTACGAAAAGTCATAGGCCTTCCTTTCCTATTGATGTATTTTGGTGCGCTTCAGCAATTGGCACACACTGAAGGATATATTATATTTATCCCCTTAGTCAAAACAATAAACCTTTTCCGGGTTTTTTATAAAAAAAGAAGTTTAGACAACAGCTACAGTGGTAAATATAGTATTAAAGACGCTGACCTAAGGAAGTTGATGCTTTTTCACACTTAAAATCCTTAGCGAATAGTAGACACAAACTGCGAACTAACGAAAACTTGAATGACTGCTTCTGGCAATCGCTCGGGGAAAACACTCCGCGTCCAGTGGGCGCTGATGAGCCTCCTCGCGCTGCGCGCTGTGGGGTCTCATCTAGGCTTTTTGCTCCCAGTCGAGTAAGCGGGAATACTCTCTAGTTTTCGAGAGTATTCCTCACTCCTCACAGAACCGTGCGTGCAGTATTACCGCACACGGCTCTTCCTATCATCATTTACAAAATATAGCTAATCTCGTTTCTTAGTTCATAAATGTTCACTTTCATTTTCGGCTTGGGCAAGGGGTATTTTCTTAAGAATAAGTTGAATTTATCCCAACTAAAAGATTTCCTTTGACTCCGTCGATTCATCCACTTAAATAACAATTGCTTGACCCGGTAGAGGAATTCCTCCACCGCCAACGTATTATCTGTAATACAATAATAGTTGTAATATCCTTTAAGTGACCGATCGAGTCTTGCCATAATCTCTTGAATATCTCTGTTTCGATTGGCTTTCAGCCACTCCTTTTGATTCGCTAGCTTGGCTTTCATTTTCTTGCGGCTGGTCTTGCGTTTAACACGAAAGTTACCGGTTCGGCTTTTACTGCAATAGTGCGTGAAGCCAAGAAAATCAAATGTAGATGGCTTTCCAGATCCTCCATTTCCAGCGTTTCGACCAAATGAAATGATACTTGTTTTGTCTTCAGCTATTTCCAAGCCAAATTTGGCTAGTCTTTTAATTAATGCTGAGTAGAAAGCTTTTGCTTCGTCCTCATACTGAAAACAACATACAAAGTCATCGGCATAGCGCACGATGTATGCATGTCCTTTGCATTGCTTCTTGACCCGTTTCTCAAACCATAGGTCTAGTACATAGTGCAAATACACATTCGCTAAAATGGGGGAAATGATCCCTCCTTGCGGAGTCCCTTTATCCGTATCAAAATACTTTCCTTCCTCCATGTAACCTCCCTTAAGGAAGCGTCGGATGATTCTTAAGAGGTTCGGGTCTTTGATACGATGGTTCCGAAACTTCATCATCCAGTCATGATCAACATTGTCAAAGAATCCTTTAATATCAGCATCCACCACAAAGTTGGTGGGGCGCTTTTCAATATATACATTCAGGATTTTCAACGCATCATGACAGTTTCTGTTAGGGCGGAAGCCAAAAGAGCTTTCAAGAAAATCATTCTCATATATGGCATTAAGAATCTTCCCTATAGCCCGTTGAACAATCTTATCCTCATGGTCAGGGATACCTAAAGGTCTTTTCTTTCTCGAGCCCGGCTTATCAATGTAAGTGCGTCTGACTGGTACAGGGCGGTAAGCATTGTTCTTAAGCCGTTTGACCAGATCATCGACATTTTCATTGAGGTTATCGCCGTAGCCTTCCTTAGAAATTCCTTTTGTACCTCTGGCTTTTTCACTAGGCAATTCATAATGACATTGTTTAAGATTGTTCACGTTTAAGAGATGTGCCAATGACGTAAACGCCATATTCTTATCTTTCTTAGCTAATTCTGCTATCCTTGTTAGTTTCGTTTCCATCATTAATTCCACCTCTGGGTGTAGATAATGTTTCCCTTTCAAGGTCGATGACAGGTAGCGGCCTTCCCTCCATCGGAGTTACCCGATTTCTTTGGTACTATGCCGCTATCCGACTTCCTTTAGACATCTGACAGCCCTTACTTTATTATCGCTTGTTCGTCATTACTCTTCGTCAGAAGAGATCTAAAGGACCTCCCGAGTTGCCGTAATATATCAATGTGTGACGTGCCGAGGTCACCGACTCCGAGGAAGCTGTTATGATCTTGCCTTGTCGATCATAGCAATGTTGCCTTCTATGCTCCTGAGCATATCGACCTTCCTGAAAGCACGAATTTCGGAGCTCAATCCCTTCAACCGCTTGGCTTACGGCCCATCACCTCGCTGTCTACGCTTAAGGGCAAATGTTACCATTTGCCGTCCAAGACTCGCTACGAGCGAATGGCTAGTTCTTTCTCGACGGGGATTCCACCCGTTATATATTACGACCTATGCTCGGCCGCACCAGGAGTCTCCGTGTTTTCCCCGAGCTAGGTGAGTAGTGTTCATTTTCTTGCTTTATTGGGCGGAACGGTTGAAGCGCATATAGGGGCTGAAAATCACTCATAGACGGAATAAATGCTCATAAGTAAACCGAGATTACGTTTGAATAGGGAATAATACGTATAAATGGACTTATTACTAATTGCTTAAGAGTGTTCACGTTCTTACTTGTTTTCTTGAACAGGACCGTCCAAGCATTCAATTAACATAGAGTGATTGGAGCGGAGGGAAGTCGACTCCTGCGGGAACAGCACGAGTCCGAAGACCCCGCAGCGAGCGGTTTTTGCGAGCGAGGAGGCTGAGGCCGTGCCCGCGGAAAGCGACTTCCCGGAGCGCAAATCACGGTGCTCTTATATACGTTGATGGGTTTTGCCCTCCTATGCTTTTTAGTTCGCAGTTTACTTAAAGTGTGTACTAATAATTGGTTATAATTTATACGAAAATAGCCGATAAAAAAGGCACCATCCGCTGAAATGGATGATGCCTCTGTACATTCATACTATTGAATTCTTCTTACATGACCTTTAAATTTGCTCTTCCAGTAACCACTGTTCATGTTAGCAATTCCTACACCAGTTGAAGACTGGGAACCTAGGAATTTGCCGCCGCCAAGGTAGATACCTACATGGCTGTCTGCGTTGGAAGTGGTATTGAAGAATACAAGGTCACCAGCTTGCATCTGACTTGCAGGAACTCTTGTACCAAAGTTTCTCAATCCACGTGTGCTTCTTGGCACAGTTCCATAACCACTTGATTCAAGTGCCCAGGAAACAAATCCGGAACAATCGAACTGACCGCGGCTTGGGTTCTTAGCACCATATACATATGTTGAACGGCCAATATATTGCTTACCAAGGCTGATCGCAGAGCTGACACCGCCTGATCCTGAAGGTGCAGGTGTTGTGTTAACAGCTGTGTTGGCTGCTGGTTTTGAAATTGAATTATTTGAACTTGTGTTATTTGAACTTGAATTGCTTGAGTCTGAGCTGCCAAGCGTTGTCAAACTGCCGGGGCTTGGTCTGTTTGCTGCGGCAATACTTTGTCCAATGCTCGTTTCCAATGAAGCCAGACGTGAGTCTTTTACCTCTAATTTAGCTGCCATTTTGCGCAAGTTGGTTTTCTTTTTATTTAAATCTTGTTTTTTCTCAGCGTTTGTTTCTTGCTGAGCCACAATAACGCTTTCCATCTCTTCAAGATCAAACTTCATATCTTCAAGCTCTTGAAGTCTGTCTTCAACTTTTCCCTGCTTTTCGACAACTGCTTTCTTATCAGATTCTTGTTCTTCAACAAGTGCTGCATCTGATTCAGTAATTTTATTTACGATTGCCAGACGGCTAATAAAGTCACCAAAGCTTTTAGCTCCAAACACGACATCCATGTAGCTGATGTCTCCGCCGTTTTCCTGATAAGAACGTGCCCGTTTCTGCAGGATTTCCATACGCTTTTCAATGCTGGCCTCTAGCTCTTTAATCTCATCTTCGAGCTGGGTGATCTTTTTATTTGTTTCATCAATATTTGTTTTAGTTTCTTTTAATTTATCCTGATTCGCTTTTAAAGCTTCTTCAGTGCGTTCAATTTCCTGATTAATTTTTTCAATATCAGTCAGCACATCAGCGATCTTGGCTTCAGCATCGGATAATTCGCTTTTGATCGATGCCCGCTCATCTTGAACGCCTGCTTTTTGCTGTTTGAGAGATTGTAAACTGTCTGCGTGGACAACATTGCCTGTAAATACACTGCTAAAACCGATTGCGGCTACAGCCGAAACTGTCAATATAGACTTTCTCAATTCAATTCCCCGCTTTCATCTAAATGCAACGGCTTGTCCATCTCTATCTATCAAGTATGCATTTATGGTATATTTTATATGTAATCTAGTAAATCTCTATCGACTCAACGAGAAGTATAACATGGTGAGATTTCATGCATATGATATTAATATTACAATTGTGTTTCAGAGTATGTTTTTTTATGTCAATATTTGTAAGCGAAAGGATACGTCATTATGAAACGAGCTTTGCCATTTGTTGGCAGCCGCGTGGTGAAAACCGGTGTGGCAGTATTTTTAACAGCCTGGATCTGTAATTTATTGAATTGGCCTCCAGTTTTTGCAGTGATCACAGCAATTGTGACACTTGAACCGACTGTCGCGGATTCGATAAAAAAGGGCATTGTCCGCTTCCCAGCTTCAGCCATTGGTTCATTTTATGCGGTACTGTTTATCTCTCTTTTTGGAAATTCACCAATTACATATACGTTTGCTGCCGTTTTTACCATTGCAACCTGTTTCAGACTTAAGCTCCACGCGGGATTGCTTGTTGCCACCTTGACAGCAGTAGCCATGGTGGAAGTCATTCACAGCAATTTCGTCGTTTCTTTCTTCATTCGACTGGGAACGACAACCACAGGTCTAGTGGTGTCCACAATCGTTAACATGTTTGTGTTACCGCCAGATTATACCAAAGAAATTGTTGAAGTTATGAGCAAAGCCCGACGGCAAACAGGCGAAATCATATCAAAAGTATTCAAAGACATTTTAAATAACAAGCATGAAGAGGATGCTGTTGATATTGAAATGATACAAAAGCTGGATAAGAAACTGTTTAACATTGAAACTCTCATCCGTTTTCAACAAGAGGAAAGTAAATTTCATCCGATGGTTGGTAATGAAAAAGAACGGTTTCAAGAAGCACGAAGGCATTTACAGGACCTTAGACTGATTCATTACCATCTGGATAACCTTGTTCATACCCAATTAAAATGTCCAGCGTGGTCTCATAACGAAAATGAAATTATTTTAGAAGCTGTGGCTGCTTTGGAGCAAACGATGAGCAACCAATCCTCTTACAATCGAGGCGACCATATCAGACGGTTTAACAAACTAATGGAGCTGTTTTGGGAGGACAATGAGGAGATTACTAAAAAAAATGACAAACATCCAACTCGGTTTCCACCCGAACTGATTATTTTATATGAATTACTCTCTATTTATAAATTGGTAATCCGTTATTACACGAAAAAATGAGGCCTTCCCCCACCGAGGAAACGCCTCATTTTTATCATTTTTCTCATCGATGCCTTTCATAAATAACATGTGTGTTGGCAACCATATCATGCAAACCATCTTTATTTTTAGTGAAAGCCACAACAATATACAAAACATGCATCACTAAAAACACGCGATAGATAAATCTCCCGATAACTTCCCTAAAAATCAAATCTCCCCATGCAGGCCGCCCACCGTTTGTGCTGATCACGCGTAAGCCGAAGATCATCTTGCCTAATGTCTGCCCGAAATAGCGTGTCATTAGTAAAAAATAGGCGTAAAAAATCACCGACCCGAGCACACCGGCCGTTGTCCAGAACCCTATGGTGATTTCCCTTAAATCAATCAGTAAATTTATTGGGCCAATAAGTAAAGTGCTTAAACCTGCAATAACCAGAAGATCTGCCAGATAAGCCCAAAAACGCATCCAGAATCCAGCATATCGCATCACATCTCTCGTGGCCTGATGTTCTTCCGACATTATAGAAGCATCATAAGTACCATCATGAATACTCATCATAAGACCTCCTTATTCTGCATATAAATACATCGCTCTTGGACCTGAAGAATCTCTGATCAAATCCAGCACGCCTGATATTTCGTCATCTCTGCCAATTAATTTGCTGGTCGTCATGCCGATCAACTGTGAAAAGTTTTGCCCTGTTTTGTACTCCACGATAGTTGCATCATCTAGATTATGGTCGTCTTTCATCATCTCAATCGTATCTTCCAGATTTCCGAGTGAATCGACGAGGCCGTTATTTTTTGCTTGTGTTCCCGTATATACGCGGCCGTCTCCAAGCTCTCTCACTTTTTGTTCATCCATATCTCGTCCTTCAACGATTACATTCACAAATTCCCCATACAGTTCATCCACCATTGTTTGCAAAATTTGACGCTCTTTATCGGTCATTTTCTTAGTCGGAGACATGATATCTTTAAATTCCCCGCTTTTAATCGTATTCACATCAATGCCAAATTCATCCGCAAGCTCAGCGACATTTATACTCTCCATAATCACACCGATCGATCCGGTTAATGTGGCCGGATGGGCTACGATTTTATCAGCTGGAGCCGATATGTAATACCCGCCGGAAGCAGCAGTATTCCCCATCGAAATATAAACAGGCTTGTCATATTTTTTCTTGAGGTCCACAATTTTATCATGAATTTCAGCACTCTCAACGACGCCGCCCCCCGGAGAATTGACTCTGATAATCAACCCGTCTGTTTGACGATCCTCTCCGGCAGCTTCAATCATTTTTAAAAATCGGTCATGCTGATAAGAAGCAGCATTAAGAACAGATCCACCACCTGTATCCTGAATAACGCCGTTTAATTCGAGAACGGCTATTTTATTTCCTGAAGCGCCTGATTCGATCGTTACCTCTTCAAATGGTTTTTTATTCGTATTCAGCAACGCTTCCAAATCTGTGGTAAACACACTTGCCACCATTTGAAATACAACAGACACTACAAGCAAGAATGCAGCAAGGCCTAAAGCGATCCACCTTTTTCCAGTCATCATCTGTATACGTCTCTCCCTTATTTTTGTTTTTCCTGAGGCATATCCATATCATCAACAAGTTTTTCAGCTGCTCTGCGGTATAAATTGCTCATATTGACGAATGAGGCAGCCATAAGCAGACGTTCAAGATACTCAACGTCATCATCTTCTTTTAATGCGTCCAGTTCGTCAACGACATCTTCCGCGCGTGTCATAACATCTTCTTTAAAATGATCAGCGTTTTCTTTCGCTAATTCGAGATACCCTTCATATAAATCCTCCAATTGAAAATCATCATCTGTAATTTTATCATTGAGTTGATACAAAAGCTGCTTAATATCTTTAATCGACAAAGCACCTTTTAATTGATAGATCATGCTAATCAACATGATATGATTTTTGGTATAGCGTTTGTTTTTGATCGGGATAAACAATTGCCCTTTAGCATAGTTATTGATCATCGTTTTCGTCAGTACTTTTTCATCTTCATTACGCTTTGAACTCGCAAATTTTTTCTCAAAAAGCTGAATGACTTGATCCATATATAAATCGACATCGGGAATATCTTCTAAAGCAAGCCTGTTCTCAAGCTGCAACTCATCTATTAATGTTTCCCATTTTCTCATGCTAAGCCCCCATCATATTATTTAGCATATATTATACGTAAAAAAAAGATCTGCGTAAACCTTGACCACGTCATGATATGATAGTATTATAATACATAGTTTCAATAACTACATACAAAAAGGAGTTGATAACTTGGGCATGTACATTCGTGAACCCATTAACGGTTTAACCCATTTACTTGGAGCTGTTTTATCTATTTTTGGCCTGGTGGCCTTGACAATCAAAGCAAGCACAACGACAGATTCTATTCTTGCCTTAACTGCTGTAATTATTTTCGGGGTGAGTATGATCTTGTTATATTCAGCTTCAGCAACGTATCATATGGTTATCGCACGAGATCATGTGATAGCCTTTTTAAGACGGATGGACCACTCTATGATCTTTGTTTTGATCGCAGGGACTTATACACCCTTCTGTCTGATCAGCTTAAACGGCACCACAACCGGTTGGGTATTATTTAGTGTTATCAACGGATTAGCCATTATGGGCGTGATTTTCAAACTTATATGGTTCCATGCACCAAGATGGTTATCAACGGCCTTGTACATCATTATGGGCTGGATCGTTGTATTCTTCAGTCCGTCTCTTGCTCCGGCGATCGGAACAGCGGGAATGGTTTTTCTAGTTTTGGGTGGTGTCTTTTATACCATTGGCGGCATTATTTACTGGCTTAAACCGAAGTTCTTGGAATTCAAGCATATGGGCTTCCATGAAGTTTTTCATATTTTCATCATGTTTGGTACCCTTTTCCACTTTATATGTATATATGGATATGTCCTATAAACGGATAAAAGCGTTTGGCTTGCAGCCAAACGCTTTTTACTTATATGGCCATATCGGACTGGATGTAGTGATAAAGTAAGCTTTCGGTGCATTGCAGCGATGTTTCATGCGTGCGTTCAAATGCATGAGACGAGTCGATACCTGGCCCGATAAGACCGTGAACGATATCGTGACCTGCCTTGATGGCAGCAGAGGCATCTGATCCGTAATATGGATAGATGTCCAACTGATAGCCAATGCCATTTGATTTAGCAAGATTAACAAGATGGTTGCGCAGTCCCAAATGATAAGGGCCGCTCGCATCTTTCACACAAATCGAAACGGTGTATTCATCTGTGGATTGCCCATCACCCATCGCACCCATGTCAACAGCAAGATATTCGACCGTTTCAGGTGTAATATTGGAATTTCCTCCATAGCCGATTTCTTCGTTATTTGAAATGAGGAAATGGGTTGTATATGGCAGGGTTTTATTTTCTGTTTTCAGGTGCTTTGCAAGTTGCATTAGAATCGCAACACTTGCTTTGTCATCAAGGTGACGCGATTTAATAAAGCCATTACCTGTTGTTTCTACCCGTGGATCGAACGACACAAAATCACCTACTTCAACCCCAAGTGCACGCACGTCTTCGGCATTTTCCACTTTTGCATCAATGCGCACTTCCATATTTTCCTGGTTTCGTTCTGCTTTCCCGGCATCTTTATAAACATGAACAGATGTCTGATGCATGAGAATGGTACCTGTCAACGAATTACCGTCAGCCGTATGTATGGTACAGTATTCCCCTTCAATCGAGTTGTACTTAAACCCTCCAATAAGATCGATCTTAAGCCGCCCGCTCGCTTTCACTTCTTTCACCATCGCCCCAAGCGTATCAACATGTGCCGTCAACATCCGATGCTTGCCTGTATCTTGCCCGGGTAAAGTTGCAATAAGCCCGCCTTTACGGTTCCGATACGTCTCAACGTTCAACTCTTTAAAATAATCCTCGACAAAGTCAATAACTCGAGTGGTATAACCAGATGGACTCGGAATCGAAACAAGCTGCTTAATTAAGCCAATGGTTTCTTCTGTGTTTGGATAAGTAGACAAAAAAAGACCTCCTTGTATGTATATGCCTCCAGCATATTGCTCTTATCATTATAACCTTAATGATTAGCCAGAACAAAATACGACGTACTGAAAACTGATCGGGAAGTCAAACTTATATGCGTGCACAGCCCCGGATATCATGCTCGATCCCGGATTTGCACATTCAATCTCAGATATGCACACCCAATCACGGATTTGCACATTCAATCTCGGATTTGCACATTCAATCTCGGATTTGCACACTCAATCTCAGATATGCACACCCAATCACGGATTTGCACATTCAATCTCAGATATGCACACTCGCTCCGTGCTGTTTCCAAGAGAGTTTACCACTTGGCTCCATTGACTGTTCATAGTACCCTAATAGGACGATTTTTGCCCATAAAAAAACCACCAATTATGTATTGGTGGAGACGGCGGGAGTCGAACCCGCGTCCAGAGATATCGGCACTCAGGCTTCTACACGCATAGTCGATATATTATCATTCGCTGTCACTTCAGCCTACCGACAGGCTTCCGTGCAGCTAGTTCGATTGGTTTCAACCATCATCCTCGAACAGCGGATGGTGGTATAGCCCGTTTCATTTGAGACCCTTCAGCTGCTACACGGGCAATAGCAGAAAGGATCCTTTAGCAGTGCTTACGCAGCTGCTAAAGAGTAATCTTCTTGTTTGCCAGTTATTATTGGCGATAACGTTTTACGAGTCGTAACCTCGACGCGCAACCTGAGCTCGACCTATCCCTGTCGAATCCGTAACGTCCCCATAAAATGAGTAACGTCTGAGGATCAAGTCGAACTTCAATATCGATCATCTGACATGATCTATTATAGCATATACAGCGTAAAAATCAACCCTTGGACGGCTGTCATACCTTTCCAAGTACTTTTTGAATCACTTTATTGGTCAAGTTGGGCAGGATTTCAAATGAGTAGGTCATTTCCATGCGTTCCATCTTTTTGTGACCGTCCATACCATACGGACCGATATTGAGAACCGGTATATTCAGCTGCCGTATTTTTTCATAATCAACTTTATGTTTGGTTCCCCAGGCTGGATTATTCGCTGAAACCGCCTTAATCTCATCTTCCGTATCACTTATCGCCAAAAAACTCATATCTGAAATATGCGGGAAAAAATTACGGACTGTAATAGGATGTTCATAGTGCGGCTGTACGGCTTCAACACTCTCATCGAGTGCTTTCAGGAGTCGACGTTCATCCTCACTTTCTCCTTTCAATTCAACTCTAGGTGAATACAAGGTTGAATAAAACAAGAATATAGCGGGGCTTTTGTCCTCCATCCACGTCCAGGCTTCCTCTGCAACTCGGGCAGCAAACATCCTGATGTCGAGTGTATCATCATACATCAGATCTTGTTTAAATGCATTCATGTGATCAATAAAAGCTTGCCCATGTGCTTCAATTAACATATGCTCCATTTCTTCATATAAAAACACCCGCGGCTCCCATGGGATATCTTGGTAAGGTTGACCACTAGCATCGCAATAAGCCCGGTAGCGCTCTTCAAAAGTCTGGAGTGCATTTTGAAAAGCTGTTTCTGCTTCTTTCTTTAAGATTTCAAGCACTTTTTGTGGTGACCACGAATGCGTGAAGAAGTTATAATATACCAATGCTGATAATGCCGTTTGAACAGAATAAGATGGTTTTAGGTCCATTTGTTTCAGTGACACAGGCGGTACCGTCATTTCTCCTTGTGCTCTATCACACAAATTTGGATTATAGCTGATTTGCCGCGTCAATTCAGCTGCTATAAAATTTGGATCAAGCCCTCCGAAACAAGAGCCGACATGTGTTTCCTCACCTGTTATCAAAAAAGAAGGAAGCAATTTGCCAATGGTGCCCTTATAGACATAGCGGTGATCATCGCCATCATATTGCGGGGCTACAAAATCACTGTTTATCGCTGCGGCATAATGGAATCCGTGCTCCTGCTGCCATCTGAGGAGTGTATCTGCTGCAGATAGCACCCCGTGTGAGCTGTCTTCCTCATCACATTCAGACAGCAACACTAAATTGCCTTCAAGTTCTTCAGGGTGCTCAGCATAGTAACTCAATAAATGAAGATTGCTTGCAAGTCCGCTCTTCATATCAAGTACACCCCTGCCAAACAACCAATCACCTGAAGCCAGCTGTTCTTGAACCGAATCGGACAAATAGTCATCTCCCTTCAATGCATTCATCCATGCATCCGGGTCGGTTGCCAATTCCTGCTGTCTGTTAAAATCATCGGTGCCGACAGTATCCATATGCCCCATCAGGACCACCGTCCGATTGGATCGTGTTTTGGTTCCTTTCACAAAAGCAAGCACATTATAGCGTTCATAATCATCATTGGTGGTCTGCTCCAATAGAACGTGGTCGGGATTCTCTTTAAAATAAGGAAGTGAAGAAATGATCGTATGCAACGTATGCGCAATCACCTTTTCACCCTCAGTGTTTACAATGCTTTCAATCGTGACAAGCCGTTTCGTCATTGCAAGCAGATCTTCTCTGCAATCAAATCAAGTTTCTTCAGCCATTCCGCATTCCTCCTTGTTAACGATATGTACCCCGAAAGATTTTAATAAAACCATCAGTCTAAGCTAGGCCTGACTGATGGTTTTATGACGGTCTTTATTTATTTCATGTGTTCTTTTATGGCTCGATCCACATCGCGTTTCATTTGCTTGCGCTTAAGATCTTCGCGTTTGTCATATTTCTTTTTACCTTTACCCAGACCGACCAATACTTTGGCAAATCCATTCTTAATATAAACTTTTAACGGAACAACCGTATATCCTTGTTGTTGAGTCAAGCCCGTCAATTTATCTATTTCTTTTCGGTGTAATAGCAGTTTACGGGTTCTAGTTGGATCATGATTAAAGCGATTGCCTTGATCATAGGGGGCGATGTGCATGTTGATCAGCTTAATTTCACCGCGATCAATGATGGCATGCGAGTCTTTTAGATTAATGCGCCCGGCCCGCACCGATTTAATTTCTGTCCCTTGCAGAACAATACCTGCCTCAAATGTTTCTTCTATAAAATAATCGTGCGACGCTTTTCGATTTTGCGCGAGCGTCTTTCCAAATCCTTTAGACATTTCGGTTCCTCCTACTGTATGTATGAACATTTTAACAAATGGGCTGGTAAATGCCAATGAAAATCTGAAGACCGCAGTCAAAAACCTGCCCGTCGTTTGAGAGGCAGGTTTTTGAATTCATTAAGATTGATTCTTTTTCGGTTTCCGCTTACCTTTTTTCCGGCTTTTCGCTGGTCGCTTTTGTTTTTTGCTATTGGGAGCTTCTACAAGATCAAAATCAACGACATGTTCGTCAATATTCACCCCGATGACCTTAACACTAACTTCTTCACCGATTCTGAGGACATTGCCCGTTGCTTCTCCAATGAGTGCATAACTTCGGTCATCAAAATGGTAGTAATCATCCGTTAAATAGCTGACATGAACAAGGCCTTCTACCGTGTTTTCCAGTTCCACAAATAAACCAAAACTTGTTACTGAACTGATCACACCAGTAAATTCTTCACCAATACGTGATTCCATGTACTCAGCTTTCTTCAAGTCATCTGTCTCACGTTCCGCATCGACTGCAGCTCGCTCTTTTTCAGATGAGTGTCTTGCAATCTCCGGAAGATTGTCCTTCCATTTGCCTATCGTTTTACCCGTTAAGTCCTTGTTAATCAAGTACGTACGAATCAAGCGGTGTACCATCAAATCCGGATAACGGCGAATTGGGGACGTGAAATGTGTGTAAAAGTCTGTTGCCAGACCAAAATGGCCGACACTTTTTGGATCATACTTCGCCTGTTGCATAGATCTGAGCATCAGTTTTGAAATAATCATTTCTTCTGGCTTACCTTCTGCTGCATCTATCACCTTCTGTAATGCCTGCGGATGAATCTCGTTGGCTGTTCCTTTAACGGTATAACCAAGTCCTGCAAGAAATTCAAAGAAATGCTGCAACTTGGACTCATCCGGATCCTCGTGAATTCTATGGATAAATGGGACATCCATCCAGTGAAAATGCTCAGCAATGGTCTCGTTGGCAGCAAGCATAAATTCTTCAATCAGTCGTTCACCTACAAGCCGTTCTCTTAGTACCACATCTTCTGCTTTGCCATTTTCGTTTACAAGAACTTGAGCCTCTTTAAAATCGAAATCGATGGCGCCTCTGCCCATCCGCTTGGACCTCAAAATGGCAGCGAGTTTCTCCATTTGCTCAAACATCGGAACAAGTGGCTTGTACCGATTACGCACTTCCTCGTCCTTGTCCACGAGAATTTTATTCACATCCGTGTATGTCATACGTTCGGTTGTTTTGATCACAGCTGGAAAGATATCATGGTTGATAACTTTTCCTGTAGAATCAATTTCCATTTCGCAACTTAGTGTCAGCCGATCGACTTGTGGGTTCAGTGAGCATATGCCATTTGACAGTCTGTGGGGAATCATTGGAATAACTCTGTCTACTAAATACACACTTGTCCCGCGTTCAAAGGCTTCTTTATCAATTGGAGAGCCTTCAGGAACATAATGGGTCACATCAGCAATATAAACACCGAGCTTATAATTCCCGTTGTCCAACTTTTGAACGGAGACGGCATCATCGAGATCCTTTGCATCGGCCCCATCGATCGTTACAATTGTTTCATTGCGCAGATCTTTACGGCCCTCAAGATCACTTTCTGAAATCTCATCTGGCACTTCTGCGGCCGCTTCCATCACCTCTTCCGGAAAATCAATGGCAATTCCGTGTTTGTGGATAATAGAAATGATGTCGATACCAGGGTCATTTTTATGCCCGAGAATATTAGAAATCTCTCCTTCTGCACTCATACGCCCTTCAGGGTATTTCGTGATTTGAGCAATGACCTTATGACCTGTCACAGCCCCGTGCTTCATATGTTCCGGTATAAAGATATCATTGGGAATTCTTTTGTCATCCGCTATGACAAATCCGAACGAACCAGCATCTTCAAATGTGCCAACTACCTGATGGACGGCGCGTTCAAGCACACGGATGACTGTCCCTCTGGACGTCCTCGTGTATCATCCGTCTTCTCTATCCGAACGAGAACTTTATCTTTATTCATAGCTGAAGCGAGATCTGTATGATGGATATATATGTCAGACCGTCCCTCCTCGTCAGGAATCAGAAAAGCAAATCCCTTGGCATGCATCTGGATATGGCCGCGGATCAGGTTCATTTTTTCCGGCACACCAAAACGGTTCTTACGTGTTCTGACCAGTTCGCCACTTTCTTCAAGTGTATTCAAGGCTTTGACAAGTTCCTTGAAGTCTGCTGCTTCATTTACCTCCAGCTTTTCTTCCAGTTCATGGACAGATAATGGCTTCGTATCTTGTTCATTAAAAAATTGTCTTAAACGTTCAATCATCTTCCGTTCACCTTCTTTCAATTCATTGTTCTTGATGGTTTACAATTCCCAGTCCAGCCCTTCCAGAAACCGGTAAATATCTTCATGGAGCTGCTCTTTTTCTTTATCAAGTGTGATCACATGACCTGATGCCTCATACCACTTGATATCTTTTTGATCTGTCTCCACTTGATCATAGATAAAAGAAGCACTCTCCGTATTAATCATCTCATCCTGGCTGGCCTGAACAACTAAAGTTGGGGTGTAGATCGCATCGACACCTTGTCTGACTTCATCGATCAGATGGCTGAGCTGCTTAAATAAATCATGTGACCCGTCCATTAGTTTATTCACTTCTTCTGTTATGTCAGTCGCAGATTTACCTTCCATTTGTTTGTATTCTGTTGCAAATTTTTTAAAACCGCTCGTCAGCTGTGTCTCGTTGTCAAAAAACATCGGCGTGCACATGGGGATGACGCCTTTAACCTGAGCCGAATAAGCAAGTTTAAGACTCAAAACGCCGCCCAGAGACAAACCCGCCACAGCGATTTCTTTATAACCGAATTCCTTCAAGTGGTCATAGCCTGCCTTAACATCTGCCCACCACTGGTCTGGGCTCGCTTTAAGAAGCTCTTCTGGCGGTTTGCCATGGCCTCGGTAGATTGGAGCATGGCTTGTATAGCCTTTCTTTTCCAAGTAACGGCCAAGCATCCGGACATCGGCCGAATTGCCTGTAAATCCATGAAGCAGCAAGACTGCCCTCGGCCCCGCTTCAAATGTAAATGGTTGTGGTTGTACAACTTTCATGACTATGTATCTCTCCTTCATCTTTTACTATACCCTTTTTATTCATACATACTCATCCCATGAAAAGCATATTGAAAAACCCTTATCATAAAATGATAAGGGTTTAATGCGTCAATCGTTTTACTGTAAAACATACCCACTCAGAAAAGCCAGAACAAAAAACAATGCGCCTGTCACAATAGTTCCACGGTGCAGAAAGAGATCCAGACCTCTTGCTTTTTGCTTTCCGAACAATTGCTCAGCGCCCCCGGAAATAGCTCCGGACAAGCCCGCACTCTTTCCAGTTTGCAATAATACTAAAACAATCATAACAATTGAGTTTATGACCAATAATATATTAACGAAAGTTTCCATGCTTGCTCACTGCCTCCCCATTACACAATACCTAATCTTACTTTAGCATAAAAGGCGTTTTGCTGGCAAGCTAAATTTCAAATCCTGTTCACATTATGACTCAATTTATAACCGGTTTTGACCTTTCTCTTGGACAGTCAGCACTGTTCCTTTTATCATAGAGATATGATCATAAAAGAAAAATTGAGGACTGATGCTATGGAGCAGACGTTTTGGCTTACAATGGAAGATGAGACAGATATCTTTATTAGGAAATGGGCACCGGATCATTCGGAGATACCAAGAGCGATTGTTCAACTGTCACATGGTATGGTAGAACATATCGGTCGTTATGACGCTTTTGCCCGCTTCCTCACTTCTAATGGTTTTATTGTATATGGAAATGACCATCGGGGGCATGGCTTGACTGGTGAAAAGCAAGGCTTACTGGGACATTTTGCCGATGAAGATGGCTTTGTTAAAACGAGTGATGATTTATCTGTCATAACCGAGTATATTCAGGAAGAACACCCTAATGTGCCGATATTTTTATTCGGGCATAGCATGGGGTCTTTTTTAGCAAGACATCTTATTCAGACCAACAGTGATGCATATAAAGGGGTGGTTCTATCCGGGACAGGCTTTCATACGGAAACAGCCGCTCGTTTTGCCAAAAACCTGGCTGAAGTGCTTCCTGCAAAAAACGAATCGAAACTGTTGAACAAGCTTGTATTTGGATCGTACAACCGCAAAATCCCCGGTAATAAAACAACTTTTGATTGGCTTTCCCGGGACAAAACGGCGGTTCAGGCATTCATAGACGATCCGCTCACAGGTGCAATACCAACTGCTAAATTTTTTCACGATTTAATGACAGGGCTTGAGATGATTCATAACAGGTCTCGCAATCAAATGATTAGAAAAGACCTTCCAATGCTCATCGTGAGTGGTGATGCAGACCCTGTTGGTCACTATGAAACAGGCGTCTGGAAAACCGCAGAATTATATACAGAAGCCGGTTTGAATGACGTGATGACAATGCTTTTCGAAGATGCCAGACATGAATTACTGCAGGAAACCAATCATCAGGACGTTTATGAGGCGATGCTGAGATGGTTCAACCTTGTACTTGATTCATAACTATAGAAGAGGAATGGTGATTCAAATGAATACATTAACAGGAATTGCAGCCGCTAACGGTATAGCAATTGCCAAAGCCTATCATTTGGTAATGCCGGATTTATCTTACACAAATAAAACCGCAACAGATACTGACCAAGAAATCAGTCGTCTGGACGCTTCTCTTGAAACGTCCATATCTGAACTTGAAAAAATAAAAGAACATGCAAAAGTCACCATGGGTGAGGCCCAGGCGGAGATTTTTTCTGCACATCTCCTTATTTTACAGGACCCTGAACTGATTGCCCCGATGAAAGAGAAAATCACGAATAATAATATGTCTGCAGAAGCGGCACTTGATGAAGTAGTGACAGAGTTCGTGACCATTTTTGAAAATATGGATAATGCTTATATGCGTGAACGTGCAGCAGACATAAAAGACGTGTCCAGCCGTGTGAAGGCGCATTTGATTGGAGTAGATTTCCCAGATCCTGCTTTAATTGACGAGGAAGTCGTTGTGATTGCTCATGACTTGACCCCATCTGACACAGCTCAATTAGATCGGAAATTTGTTAAAGGCTTTGCTACGGATATCGGAGGGCGTACGTCCCACTCAGCCATTATGGCCAGATCACTTGATATTCCCGCTGTAGTCGGTACACAAAACATCTCTGAAGAAGCGCACCAAAATGATATGGTCATTGTAGATGGGCTTGAAGGAAAAGTGCTCGTTAATCCCGATGACAGCACACTTGAAACATACCGCAATAAACAAACCGAATATGAAGCACAGCGTACCGAATGGGCTAAACTGAAGGACGAGCCTACATTTACAGCAGATGGTGAACAAGTGCTCCTTGGCGCCAACATCGGTAACCCAGGTGATGTTGATTCTGCGCTTGAGAACGGTGCTGAAGCAATAGGTCTTTACCGTACAGAATTCCTTTATATGGGCAGATCAGAAATGCCAACTGAAGAGGAACAGTATGAAGCTTATAAAACTGTATTGGAAAAAATGGAAGGCAAACCTGTCGTTGTACGGACACTCGACATAGGTGGCGACAAAAATCTCGATTATCTTGAACTGCCTGAAGAAATGAATCCATTCTTAGGTTTTCGTGCGATTCGCTTTTGCTTGGAAAACGAAGACATCTTCCGTCCTCAGTTGCGCGCCCTGCTTCGCGCGAGTGCGCATGGCCGTTTGCAAATCATGTTCCCGATGATTGCCACCTTAGATGAACTGAAAAAAGCCAAAGCGTTGCTTGCAGAAGAAAAGAAAAATCTGACTGAAGCAGGCCACAGCGTTTCAGACGATATTGAAGTCGGTATCATGGTTGAAATACCATCAACTGCTGTCATGGCGAAGCAGTTTGCGAAAGAAGTTGATTTCTTTAGTATCGGAACCAACGATCTCATTCAATACACGATGGCTGCAGATCGGATGAACCAACGCGTCTCTTATTTATATCAGCCATACAATCCGGCAATATTGACACTGGTTCACAATGTAATCGAAGCAGCTCACGCAGAAGGCAAATGGGTAGGCATGTGCGGCGAAATGGGCGGTGACCCTCAAGCCATTCCAATGCTCCTTGGCCTGGGACTCGACGAATTCAGCATGAGCGCCACCTCCATTCTCCCAGCGCGCACCCAGCTGCTCGGGCTATCGAAAAAAGAAGTCGCATCTTACACGGACAAAATCCTGGCCATGAGCTCTGCTGAAGAAGTCGTTACTTTCATCAACAGTAAAACTCAAAAATCTTAATTGAAAAACCCCTCGTGGCATTGTAGCCGTGAGGGGGTTTTTTATAACCTTAAAATCCACTCAGAAAAAAGCCCCCACTCTATGTGGAGGCTTTTAATGTTATTGACTTAACCCATCGTGAATAATTTTTATATTATAGTTCAAGTATTTAACATACGTGTCTACCTTTTCTCCTGGCTCGCCAATTTCATCAGAGTAAATCGGTTCTTCGAATATTGGTACGCCTGATTCTTGCGATACTGTTTCCATTGGCCGAGTATCAACGTTTGACTCAACAAATAAAACTGGAACTTCACTGTCTTTGATATAAGAAACGAGGTTTTTAATTTGTTCTGGTGAGCCGTTTTCTTCTGTATCGATTTCCCAGATAAACGCTTCTTCTAATCCATAATGATCAGCCATATACTGGAACGCTCGTTCACTGGTTACTAGAATACGTTTATCTTCGGGGATATCATTAATTCTCTCTTCATATTTCTGATCTATTTCTTTTAACCTGTTAATATATTCCTCACCCTGTTTTTCATAAAAGTCTTTACGGTCAGGGTCCACTTCACCAAGTGCTTGGATCATCGCTTCAGACATTTTAATGCCTACTTCCGGATCAATAAATGCATGCGGGTTAATTTCCTCTTCATGTTCTCCGCCACCAATGTACATTGGATCGACTTCTTCAGTGAGGCTATAAACTTTATCTTCATTCTGACCAATTGAATCAATCATTTTAAAGAACCAGCCGTGTTCCCCACCTTCAAGATTCAAACCGTTGTAAAACAAGACATCTGCATCTGTCGCTTTCTTATTGTCTTCAGGTAATGGCTCGTATTCGTGAGGATCTGTTCCAGTTGGAACCAAGTTATGAATGTCAACATGATCTCCGCCAATCTGTCTGGCCAAGTCCGCAATAATCGTAAATGAGGTAACGACTTTTAATTTATCTTTACCATCGTCCCCAGATGCATCTTTTTCTCCCCCACAGGCAGCGAGTAGAAGCATTACAGCCATCGCTGCCACCAACAACAATTTCTTCATTTCTATTTTTCTCTCCTTTTCTATCTTAAATATAATTTAATTTCCTAAATTGGCTCTGTGACGGTTTACTTTCATTGCCCGCCATACTACCCCTTGTTTAGGCGAAAACAAAAATACAAGTACAAAGATCCCTGTTGTTGCCAAGGCAATAATTGGTCCTGATGGCAAGTTGTTAATGTTGCTGATATACAATCCAATTATAGATGAAAGAGCGCCAAAAAATGCTGCTAGCCCTATCATCGTGGACAGTCTATTAGTCAGTAGATACGCAGTAGATGCAGGAGTGATGAGCATAGAAACCACTAGAATTACACCAACTGTCTGCAATGAAGCCACGGTGACCAACGTCAAGAGCACCATGATGCCATAATGAATCATTCGTGTTTTAAGTCCATAAGCTGCTGCCATTGTCTCGTCGAAACTGGATACAAGGAGTTCTTTGTAAAAAACAAATACAGCAATAAGAACGATTGCCCCTACAATAATCGTCAGCCACATATCGGACGAACGAACTGCAAGTACGTTGCCAAATAATATCTGAGTCAAATCTGCGGCGCTCCTAGCAAGTGTGATTAAGACAATCCCAAGTGCGAATGCTGCTGAAAAAACCAACCCAATTGAAGCATCACTTTTCACGCGGCTGTTCTGACTGATGGCACCAATTCCAAGTGCGGTTAAAATGCCTGTAAGAACCGCACCATAGAAGTAATTAATCCCGAGCATATACGAAATGGCGACGCCAGGCAGAACTGCGTGTGAAATAGCATCCCCCATCAAAGCCATACCTCTTAGCACAATAAAGCTTCCAATCACGCCACATATGATGCCGACAATGACAGATGTCACAAACGCCCGTTGCATAAAGGCGTAATTCATGATGTCGTTAATAAATTCCATTTTTACACACTTCCCCCTAGAGTTCCCGCCATCGCAAACGGCATATTATAGGCCTTTTTCATGATATCCATTTGGAAAACAGATTTTACGGGGCCTGCTCCATATAACTCTTTGTTGATCAAAATGAGTTCATCGAAATAATCTTCAACTTTAGATAAATCATGGTGTACGACAAATATGGTTTTACCTGCTTCCCTCAAATCTCTTAAAATATTGATAATAACCTCTTCACTCGCCACATCAATACCTACAAATGGTTCATCTAGGAAGAAGTAATCTGCGTCCTGTGCCAATGCACGCGCTAGAAATACCCTTTGCTGTTGGCCACCGGAAAGTTCACCAATCTGTGAGTCTGCAAATTGTTCCATGCCAACCTTCGCCAGACACTCCATGGCCTTTTCACGATCTGCTTTTCTAGGTCTTCTGAATAACCCGAGTTTCGGATACGTTCCAAGCAGAACTGTGTCTTTAACGATAATTGGAAAATCCCAGTCAATATTTGACCGCTGAGGAACATAAGCAACTCGCTTTTGGACTTCTTTCAACGGACCGTTATCAATAGTGATTTCGCCCCCGTCATGGGGAATTAATCCGAGAATAGCCTTCATTAGTGTGGATTTTCCCGCACCATTTGGTCCAAGAATACCGATAAGATTGCCGGTTTCAAAAGAGAAACTGACATTCTTAAGGACCTCCTTGCCATAATACGATACATGTAAATCATGAACATCTATTGCTTGTTGCATAACTTTACCCTCCCGAAAACAGTATGCTTACTACACCTTATTTTGCTTGCACATAAAATGTTTACCGTGTGCAACTTTAGTTTAGTATAATACATTAAGTTTGAGTTGTAAACACTTATTTATTATTCTCGATCATTATTTTTTATATGCTGGTAATTCGTTTGTGGTTCCAACTTTTCATAACAAAAACAGCCCGTTTTTGGACTGTTCTGCAATAAGGTGATGCTATTCATTAATGAAAATAAGTTTTTTCTGGATGTCTGTTCGTTCTTTTGAACGGGGAATTTTAGCTGGATAACCTATTTGCATAACCGCAGCAATCTTCATTGAAGAGGAAATTTCCAGGTCCTTTGCAAAATCAGGGTCATGCATGTATGGGGTAATGGTCCAAAGCATGCCGATCCCATAGGCCCACGCAGCAAGCTGAGCGTTTTGAATGAACGCGCTGACAGAGGCATAGTCCTCTTCATAACGCACAGGATCATCCGAAATAGGAAAATAAATAAGAGCGTGATGTGGGATATCCAAGAGAAACTGGGCCATCGAAGCTTTCATTTTCTCAACTTTTTCCCCACCTTTGGGATTGATCATGCCAATGCGCTCATAACTCTTAAGAATGGCATCTACCAGCGATGTCTTTCCCTCATGTTGATACATGTTAATCTGCCACGGTTCTTTCATATAATGGGTCGGCGCCCACGAGCCATACCTGAAAATATCGGTTAGTACATCTTCCGGGACAGGATCTGGTTTGAACGTATGAGTAGACCTGCGACTTTTGAGTGCCTCAAATATATTCATGGTTTCACCTCGTTTAAATACCGCACCACCTTCTCGATCGATCATAACATGTATATGGATGAAAGTCTTTTGCACGAGCGGCGGTTCTTGCGCTTGAGCGGCGGTTCTTGCGCTTGAGCGGCGGTTCTTGCGCTTGAGCGGCGGTTCTTGCGCTTGAGCGGCGGTTCTTGCGCTTGAGCGGCGGTTCTTGCGCTTGAGCGGCGGTTCTTGCGCTTGAGCGGCGGTTCTTGCGCTTGAGCGGCGGTTCTTGCGCTTGAGCGGCGGTTCTTGCGCTTGAGCGGCGGTTCTTGCGCTTGAGCGGCGGTTCTTGCGCTTGAGCGGCGGTTCTTGCGCAAACAAAAAAGGGCTGCCTTACAAGGCAGCCACTTTTTTTTACACATTACTTATTCAAGTTGTAAAAAGCGCTTAATCCGGCATATACGCCAACACCGGCGAGTTCATCTTCAATCCGGAGCAATTGATTATACTTAGCAACACGATCTGTACGAGATGGTGCGCCTGTCTTAATCTGACCAGCGTTGGTCGCAACAGCAATATCCGCAATCGTTGCATCTTCTGTTTCCCCTGAACGGTGAGAGATAACAGCGGTATAGCCTGCACGTTTTGCCATTTCAATTGCTTCAAATGTTTCGGTCAGTGTGCCGATCTGATTGACTTTAACAAGAATGGAGTTGCCAACACCTTGTTCAATGCCCTCAGCAAGTTTTTCTGTATTCGTTACAAACAGGTCATCCCCGACAAGCTGAACGCGATCGCCAAGACGTTCGGTCAACAGCTTGAAGCCTTCCCAGTCGTTTTCATCTAGACCATCTTCAATGGAAATAATGGGATACTTATTAACCATTTCTTCATACCAGTCAACCATTTCAGCGGCTGAACGGACGACGCCTTCACCTTTCAAGTTGTAACCGCCGTCTTCATAGATCTCAGAAGCAGCGACATCCATCGCCAATTTAACTTCCTCTCCAGGCTTGTACCCGGCAGCTTCAATGGCTTCTACAATTGTTTGCAACGCTTCTTCATTTGACTTCAGGTTTGGTGCAAAGCCGCCTTCATCACCAACTCCTGTGTTATAGCCTTTATCTTTAAGAACTTTTTTCAAGGAATGGAAAATTTCAGCACCTGTACGCAGAGCTTCTTTAAAAGTTGGTGCTGCAACAGGCATCACCATGAATTCCTGAATATCGACGTTATTGTCAGCATGCTCCCCGCCATTTAAAATGTTCATCATTGGGGTTGGAAGAGTTTTGGCGTTAAAGCCGCCTAAATAATTATACAACGGTTGTTCGAGATAGCTTGAGGCAGCATGCGCTGCAGCCATTGATACACCAAGAATCGCATTGGCACCAAGTTTGCCTTTGTTATCTGTTCCGTCAAGATCAATCATGACAGCGTCAATGATATTTTGACGGGTAACATCCATACCAATCAATTCAGGGGCAATTACATCATTCACATTGGCGACGGCTTTCTCCACGCCTTTGCCAAGATAGCGGCTTTTGTCACCGTCACGCAGTTCAACAGCTTCATATTCGCCTGTTGAAGCACCACTTGGTACAAGCGCTGTGCCAAATCCCCCTGATTCTGTCGTAACTTCCACTTCTACGGTTGGGTTCCCGCGTGAATCAAGAACTTCACGTGCATAAATATCAGTAATGTATGGCATATAAACCATCTCTCCTTTAAAAGTGATCATTATTTTTTGATAAGGGATTCGCCAGTCATTTCCTCAGGTTTTTCCACATGAAGAAGATCAAGTAGTGTAGGCGATAAATCTGCCAAAATACCGTCTTCGCGCAATGTCACGCCTTTTTTCGTAACAACCACCGGAACCGGATTCGTAGTGTGCGCCGTCATTGGCTTGTCATCAAGTGTGACCACTTCATCAGAGTTTCCGTGGTCGGCTGTCACAATTGCATGGCCACCGAGTGATTCAATTTTATCCAAAATTTTACCGAGACATTCATCAACAGCTTCAATCGCTTTAACAGTCGGTTCAAGTTTGCCGGAGTGCCCGACCATGTCAGGGTTGGCAAAATTGAGTATAACGGCATTCAGTTCACCGGTATCCAGTTCTTTCAGCAAAGCATCAGTCACTTCATAAGCACTCATTTCCGGTTGCAAGTCATACGTGGCGACTTTTGGAGAATTAATCAGCACACGTTTTTCCCCCGGAAATTCCTCGTGCCTTCCACCGCTCATAAAATAAGTCACGTGCGGATATTTCTCAGTTTCCGCTATGCGCAGTTGTTTCATGTCATTTTGAGCGAGTACTTCTCCAACGGTGTTATCCAAATTTACAGGGGTATAAGCGACATACCCATCAACCGTTTCACTGAACTCAGTAAGCATTACGAAGTCAAGGTCTTTTGGTGCACCCTCTCCGCGATCAAATTCATGAAAATCTTTATTGGCAAATGTGCGAGATATTTGAATGGCGCGGTCCGGACGGAAGTTATAGAAAATAATAGAGTCACCGTCATCCACAGTGGCAACAGGGTTATCTGCGTCATCTGTCAGCACAGACGGGATCACGAATTCATCATGAATTTCATGGGCATAGGAATCGTCAATCACATCTTCCGGTCTTTTATAATGGGGACCTTCGCCATATACCATAGCGTCATATGCTTTCTTCACACGTTCCCAGCGCTTATCGCGGTCCATGGAATAATAGCGGCCAGAGATCGTCGCAAACTGCCCGACGCCATAGGCAGCCATTTTTTCCTCAGTTTGCTTGATATATGTTTTAGCTGTTTTCGGCCCAACATCACGACCGTCAAGAAATGCGTGTACATATACTTTTTTCAAGCCTTGGTCTTTGGCAAGCTTCAAAAGTGCAAACATATGCTGAATATGACTATGCACACCACCATCAGATAACAATCCGAATAAATGGAGCGCCTTATCGTTATCTTTAGCCCGTTTCATAGCTTGGATAAATGCTTCCTTTTCATAGAACTCACCTTTTTCAATCGACAAATTCACGCGGGTCAAGCTCTGATAGACGATGCGCCCTGCACCAATGTTCAAATGCCCGACCTCTGAGTTGCCCATTTGACCTTCAGGAAGACCAACTGCGGATCCGCTTGCCCGTAGCTGGCTGTGGGGATACGTATTCCATAACCGATCGAAATTTGGTTTGTGTGCATGTTGGACAGCATTGCCTTTTGTTTCTTCACGAATTCCAAAACCGTCAAGAATAATCAGCGCGGCCAAAGGGTTTTCTTGTTGTTGGGTCATTTCGTACCAGCCTCCACGAGTTTCAAGAAAGAATCCACTTCAAGGCTTGCACCGCCTACAAGTGCCCCGTCGATATCAGACTGTGACAACAGTTCGTCAATATTAGCAGGCTTCACACTGCCTCCATATTGTATGACGACTTGTTCAGAAACCGATTTGTCAGTCACATCTTTAATGACATTGCGGATATGGCTGCAAACCTCATTAGCATCCGCACTGGAGGCAGTCTTACCTGTACCGATTGCCCATATCGGCTCATACGCCACAATCGTTTGGGCAACTTGGTCAGGCGTGAGATCAGTCAGTGCTTTTTGAACCTGTTCTGTGACGACATCTTTTGTTTTATTTGCTTCGCGTTCTTCCAGGGTTTCGCCAACACAAACAATCGGTGTTAAACCATGCTTAAAAGCTGCTATGGCTTTTTGGTTAACTGTTTCATCCGTTTCATTATAATACTGACGCCGCTCAGAGTGGCCAAGCACAACATGCGTAACCCCAATATTCTTCAGCATAAGCGGACTGACTTCGCCTGTGTAGGCACCATTTTCTTCATAATGCATTGTTTGAGCTGCAATTTTCAGCCGGGTGTTTTTCGTTTTTTCAACGAGTGCCGGCAAGAAAGGAAATGGTGCGCACACAATCGCTTCAACGTTTTCATCAGCAGGGATGTGTTTGCCTGCTTCGATTACAAAATCTTCAGCTTCGGTCATGACCTTATTCATTTTCCAATTTCCTGCGATCACTTTCTGTCGCATCCAAACACCTCTTTCATTATTTTTGAATTATTTATCATCTAATGCATGTACACCTGGGAGTGTTTTGCCTTCCATAAATTCAAGTGAGGCGCCTCCACCGGTTGAAACATGGTTCATTTTATCTGCATATCCGAATTTGGCAACTGCGGCTGCTGAATCTCCACCGCCGATTACTGTATAGCCTTCTGTTCCAGCTAGTGCTTGAGCGACAGCTTTTGTGCCGTTTGCGAACAAGTCAAATTCGAACACACCCATTGGACCATTCCACACGACAAGACGTGACTTGGCGATCACCTCTGCATATTTTGCTTGGGTTTCAGGGCCAATATCGAGCGCTTCCCAATCTGCCGGAATTTGATCAATCGGAACCACTTTCGTTTCAGCTGATTCTGAAAATGAGTCTGCTACGACTGCGTCTACTGGCAGCAGGAGATCAACATTGTTTTCTTTGGCCTTGTTCATGAATCCTTTGGCCAAGTCCAGCTTGTCTTCTTCCAGCAGGGACTTACCGATTTCGTGGCCCAATGCCTTAATGAAGGTGTAAGCAAGACCCCGCCGATGATCAGGTGATCCACCTTGTCAAGAAGGTGATCAATCACATCAATTTTATCTTTTACTTTAGCACCGCCAATAATGGCCGTAAATGGACGTTCAGGATCTTCAAGAGCTTTCCCCAGCACATCAATTTCCTTCTCCATTAAAAAACCGGCCGCTGCAGGCAACAGTTCAGCAACCCCTGTTGTCGAGGCATGAGCCCGGTGCGCAGCCCCAAAGGCATCATTCACGTAAAGATCGGCCATCTCAGCAAATGCTTTGGACAGCTCTGATCCATTCTTTTCTTCTCCAGCCTCAAAGCGGACATTTTCAATCAATAAAATGTCGCCTTCACCCATTCTGGAAATCGCTTCATTAACTTCTTGCCCGTAAACGGCATCTGTTTTAAGAATTTCTTTGCCCATCAGCTCACTTAAGCGCTTTGCTACAGGATCAAGACGCAATTCTTCAGAAACCTTTCCTTTTGGACGGCCAAGGTGACTGGCTAAAATAACCTTCGCGCCATTTTCGGTTAGATATTGAATCGTTGGGAGTGCTGCTTGGATTCTCGTATCATCTGTTACTTCACCATCTTTCAAAGGGACGTTGAAGTCAACTCGGCAAAATACGCGCTTTCCTGAGACGTTGAGATCATGAAGTGTTTTCTTATTCATAAAAAAACCTCCTGTCAATAGTATGTAGTCCATTGTATCTGTTCCCTGAAATAAACCAGATTACGCATTTAAAAAATAAAACGGAGGAGGTTTTCGATCCCCCTCCGTTCAAATTTGTTTTTATAGACCTTTTTTACCGATCAGAACAGCTAAGTCGACACAACGGGCTGAATAGCCAAGTTCGTTGTCGTACCAAGATACGACCTTAACCATGTTATCTTCCATAACCATTGTTGATAATGCATCGAAAATAGAAGAGTGTGGGTTGCCAACGATGTCACTGGATACAAGTGGATCTTCGCTGTATTGTGCAAAACCTTTCATGTCACCTTCTGCTGCTTTCTTCAGTGCTGCATTAACGTCTTCTTCTGTGACTGTTTTCTCAAGTTCTGCAACCATGTCAACGAGAGAGCCATCTGGTGTAGGAACTCTGACAGCCATGCCGTTCAGTTTGCCATCCAGTTCAGGCAATACCTTGCCAACTGCTTTAGCTGCACCGGTTGTTGTTGGGATAATGTTTTGTGCCGCTGCACGTGCACGTCTGTAATCCTTATGCGGCAAGTCCAGAATTTGCTGATCATTTGTATAGGAGTGAATGGTTGTCATCATGCCGCGTTTAATGCCAAATGCATCGTTAAGCACTTTAGCCAAAGGCGCAATGCAGTTTGTTGTACAAGATGCGTTTGAAACAATATGATGCTTTTCTGGATCGTATTCATCGTCATTGACACCAAGAACAACAGTCAGGTCTTCTTCTTTAGCAGGTGCTGAGATAACGACTTTTTTAGCACCGGCATTAATGTGTTTCTGTGCATCGTCACGATGTGTGAAGCGACCAGTTGATTCGATGACAATATCAACGCCCAAATCGCCCCAGCCAAGATTTTCCGGATCGCGTTCTGACATAACTTTGACTTTTTTCCCGTCAACAACGAGATCGTCGCCGTCTGCTTTTACTTCTTTATCAAGTACCCCGTGTACAGAGTCATATTTCAATAAATGTGCAAGCATGTTTGCATCTGTCAAATCGTTAATGGCAACGACTTCGACATCGTCATTTTCCAATGCAAGTCTGTATACAACACGACCAATTCGTCCAAAACCATTGATTCCAACTTTAACTGCCATGATTAATTCCTCCTGGTTAATAAAATTTTATTTTATAGGGCACTATACCCTTAAAATATGCTGTGCTGCTGCTTCATCCGTGATCAAGACTTTCGTGCTGCCCGTTTTAAAATAAGAATGAATGGCACGTGCTTTGGAACTTCCGCCTGCTACTGCAACCACTGAAGAAATGTCTTGCAAATCTTCAAGTTGGATCCCGGCAGTAGTTACTTTATGCACAATTTCACCATCATCATTGAAATAATAGCCAAACGCTTCACTGACTGCTTCTTTCTTCCGAAGTACGTTTATAACGTCCTCTGAAGTCTTGCGTCTGCGGGCCATTGTAAGGGCATCACCGATTCCGTGTATAATCATATCTGCTGACTTGATAAGCTGCATAACTTCCAGAATACCTGGTTCAGTCATCATCGATTTATACGTCGAATCACTTAACGGATCGGGGACGTAAAGCAGTCGATAATCACCATTTGCCTGTTTAGCCATCTGGGCGGCAATTGAATTTGCCTGATTCTCAACATGTTCGCCTAGTCCTCCTCTTGCCGGAACAAATAATATCCGGTTCGGTGTCTTAAGCGTTGGCATCATACCAGCAACAGCAGCCATCGTTCCGCCACCTGTCACGCCAATCGTTGAGACGTTGTCAAGATGTGCTCTTAAATACGACACACATGCTTGTCCCATATATTGCTTTACCCAGTTTTCCTCATCACTATTCCCCGGAACGATCATACATTCTTCCAAATTCAGTATGTCCTTTAGACGCTTTTCCATAACACGTAATCGGGTCATTTCCCCAATATGTGGGGTGAGCTTCTCGAGCACTGCCTTACCCTCTTGTGTGGTATGCATGCCTTTTGAGGTAACATAAATCAAACCCTGATTTTGCAGAAATTGAACCTCACCGCGAATTGTACGCTCGGTAGAATTCACATTCTCAGCTAACGCCCGACGGCCAATCGGCTGAAACAAGTCAATACTGCGCAGGATCATGTAACGCTCCTGCATGGTTTGAAGAAGTTCCGGGCATAATGTTTTTTGCAGTTCTATTAAAGACTCCACAATGAAAAGCCCCTATCTTCTGGACCCGTTTTGTCCCTGCTGGTTATTTTTTGTCCCTCTTGGGGTAAAAAATATATGGACCGTTCCACACTTAAAATATACCATTATTCACCAAGGCATTCAAGTCTTTTGATTGCTGAATATATGTACTTTGTGTGGCATGATTATAGGTTGCCTCATTGACGCTGAATTATTCATGAGCAGCACGTTTTAATAGGTCAGCAAGAGCCTCATAGCTCATACCTTCACAGTCCAGTTGTTCCCCGTTCACTTCAACAACAGGAATACGCAGCTGATACTCAGCCAGCCACGTGTCGTTCGTATAAATATCTCTTTCCTCTATATCAAAATGAAAATCCCGCTCCAACATATATAAGAATGCCATTGCATCATCACATAATGAACAATGATCTTTTGTATAAAAAAGCACTTTCATAAAGCGTTGCCCCCTTTTTTTCCTCCACTTTGCCCAAGTGGGTATATGTAATTGGCTGCGATGTTTCATGACTGTTCTGCGTGCGATCAAACGTTTTACACCATTTTCTACTTTTGCACAAGTTTTGTTCCATATGTGATCAGCCCTTCATTTAGGGCGCTTTTTTATTCCACTGCTTTCAAACCGACTGCTCCTGCAATAATACAGCCAAGGAAAAAGATGCGCTTCCAGCCGGCCGACTCACCGAAAAAAATAATGCCCATGATGACAGCGCCTGCTGCACCAAGTCCTGTCCATATCGCGTAAGCTGTGCCCAACGCGATGTCACGCATGGCCATCGACAAAAAGATAAATCCCATTGTAAAAGTTAAAACGACAAGGCCGAGTCGCTTAAGGGTTTTATCTCGAACATAAAGATTAATGCTCATCACACCAAAAATTTCCCCGAAACTTGCAATTACAAGATACATCCATGCCATAAGCGTTTATCCTCCTGTTTCGACGTGTTCGTGTTCTGCTTTTTCTGAAGTCGTCAATTTAATTCCAATCACCCCAAGAACGATCAATCCAATAAATCCGACCTTGGTCCACGAGAAAGGTGCATCAAAAACGATGAAATCAATCAGTACAATCGCAGCAGCACCAGAACCTGTAAAAACAGCATATACTGTGCCAGAGGGCAACGTTTCACATGCTTTTATAATAAAATAAAAACTAAGCACAATCACAAGTACAGTCCCTGCCCATTCCAAAGCTTTGCTGGAATACTTCAGGCCTATCACCCAAAATACCTCCACAATGGCGGCTAACAATACATAGATCCAAGCCAATGTATAGACCTCCTTCATCGTATACAGGTAAATATCCATCTATATAGCAGTTTAGCACAGACAGAGAAATTTTGCCGTTTATCCAGCTATAGACGGCAATGTTCATTCTTTATTCACAATTAATGGCAATTATTATGTTATACTGTGTGCAAATGTGTTAAACTCACACATTCATTTTAAGAAGGGGTGTATACATGCTGCCTTTCGAACGACAACAGAGAATCAAAGCTTTGGTTCAGAAGCATAACAGTATTAAAATTTCCGAACTAAGCAAACTTCTGGGTGTTTCTGAAATGACCATTCACAGAGATGTAAAACCTTTTGTTGAAGAAGGGCTGGTTATAAAAACATTTGGCGGCATAGCCATTCCCAGTCAGGAAAAGTCTCTCAGTTTGGACACGAGCGCGTGTGAGATGTGTCATCGTCCGCTTGATAGCAGACTTTCATATAAGCTCATCTTCCACGATCAGCACACAGAAACATTCTGCTGTCCACATTGCGGTATTTTAAGATGCCATCAGACTCAAGAGGGCGACCTCCTAGAAGCATTATGTCGTGATTTTCTGACAGGAACGATTACAAGCGCCGCTCACGCCACATATGTAATTGATTCAACCTTGGATATGCAATGCTGTAAACCTCAAGTCCTTTGTTTTGAATTTCAGTCACATGCCGAGAAATTCGTCAGAGGCTTTGACGGAAAGATTTGTACATACATGCAAACGAAAGACTATTTGTTGAATCACTCTGGCAACACTCCATCATTGTAAAGGAAGGATCGATAAAATGAAAAAGACCGCCATTATCATAGCTACGTTTATATCCGCCGCTCTTTTTATAACGGCTTGCAGCAGCTCAGAAATTGAAACAAATATGTCAGAAGACGTCAGAGATTTTAATTTTACCACACAGGATGAAGGGACACTCTCCAACACAGACCTGGAAGGAAAGTGGTGGGTGGCTGACTTTATTTTCACCAATTGCACGACCGTCTGTCTGCCAATGACATCCAACATGTCCAAAATGCAGGACCAGCTGGCAGAAGATGGGGTGGAAAATGTGGAGTTTGTTTCGTTCAGTGTTGATCCAGAACAAGATACACCCGAGGTTCTTAAATCATATGCCGAGGGATATGACGCAGATCTGAGTAATTGGACATTTTTAACCGGTTATGATTTCCACACCATTAAGGAACTTTCAATCAAGTCCTTTAAATCACCTTTGCAAGAGCCGCAGCCTGGGGACGACCAAGTGACACACGGAGTACGTTTCTTCCTCGTAAACCCTGAAGGCGAAGTGGTCAAAAGCTATTTAGGTACGGACACCAACGAATTGGAACAGCTTGTAAAAGATTTGAAAACAGTAACCGACAGTTAATGATATAGGGGGAGACAAACAGATGAAACGTTTAATTGTTCTTTTCATCCCAATGATTATTTTGGGACTTATGACAGCATGCGGTAATGAGGATACAAATGCAGAGAACAACGAGGTTAAAATCGTTGAAGCGGAATTTAATCCGCAAGAAACAGCAGAAGTCGGAGAGACTGTCACCCTAAAAAACACAGTGACACTTGGCGGTGAAAAAGTGACTGACGCCGAAGTGAAGTTCGAATACTGGATCACGGGAGACCAAGACAACAGCGTTACCGTTGAGGCTGAAAACAATGACGATGGCACTTACACAGCAGATGTCACTTTTGAAGAAGATGCAGACTACGAAATCTATGCCCATACCGATGCCGCTGATCAGCATACCATGCCTAAACGCACGATTGTCGTTGGTGAGGGCGGAGAAGCAAATGCACACCACCAAGATCATAACGATAACAATGACCATGATCATCATAACGATCACAATGACAATAATGACCATGACCATGACCATCACAACGATCACAATTAATACCATTCAATCAATAAACACACTGCCCATTCGGACACCTTCGAATGGGCAGTTTCTTCTTTCAATTCTTCATTTTCGGGTCAAGGGCATCTCGGAGGCCGTCTCCGATCAAGTTAAACCCAAGCACCACGAGCATAATCGACAAGCCCGGAACGATTAATGTCCACGGTGCCAACTGAATGAAATCACGTGAATCTGCAAGCATCTTACCCCATTCCGGATTCGGCGCCTGAGCTCCAAGCCCCAAAAAACCGAGCGCCGCCGCTTCCAGAATGGCTGTTCCAAACCCAAGCGTGGCCTGAACGATAATTGGTGCCAGGCTGTTGGGAAGGATATGATGCCATACAATCCGCCCATTTTTCATCCCTTGTGCCCTGGCAGCCATGACAAATTCTTCTTCCCGTAAACTGATGACCTTGGAGCGAACGAGCCGGCCAAATATGGGAATATTGATGATGGCAATGGCGATCAGCGCATTTTCAAGTGAAGCCCCAAGTATAGCTACGATCGCGATTGCTAGTAAAATACTGGGGAAAGCCAGCAATATATCAAATATCCTCGAAATCAACATGTCCACCCATCGACCGTAATAGCCCGCAATCACACCAAGTACTGTCCCGAATACCAAAGCACCGGTAACAGCTATAAACCCAACCATCAACGATATCCGCGCCCCATAAGCGATACGTGTGAATATATCACGTCCTACATCGTCGGTCCCAAACCAATGCTCAGATGACGGTGCCTGCAGGCGATTAACGAGATTTTGTTCATCGAACGCAAAGGGCGTAAACAGAGGGGCCAGCAACCCGAGCAGTATAAAAAACACAATAACAATAAACCCAGCCGCTGCCATCCGATTCTTCAACAACTGACGAATGGTATCTTTAAAAGGGGAGGCTGCTTCTATCATCTCTTCTTCTTGGCCATTGATCAGCATCTGCTTGCCGGCTTTTTCTTTTTCCATTTCCTTCCCCCCTTAATACTTAATTCGCGGATCGATGTATGTGTACAGAAGATCCACAATCAGGTTGATAATGACAAAGAAGAAAGCAACAACCAGAATGCCAGATTGAATGACCGGATAATCTCTATAACTGATCGCCTCAAACACATACCGCCCGATGCCCGGCCAACTGAAAATCGTTTCAGTCAATATGGCGCCGCCCAGCAGCACGCCGGTTTGCAAGCCAATAACAGTCAACACTGGTATCACTGCATTTTTCAAGGCATGTTTATAGATGATTAACCATTGTCCTGCTCCCTTTGCTTCTACCGTACGAATATAATCTGATTTCATCACTTCTAGCATGCTGGAACGTGTCATACGTGCGATAATCGCCATTGGAATTGTTCCAAGTGCAATACTTGGCAAAATCAAATGTTTCAGTACGGTAACCGTTCTGGAGAAGTCCATGTGCAACAAAGAATCCAGCACATAAAAATAGGTAATCGGTTCGATGGGATCGCGACTGTTTTCCCGACCTGTTGCAGGCAGCCATCCCATCTCCTGCGAAAAGACCCACTGTTCCATCAGACCCAACCAAAAGATCGGCATAGATACACCGATTAATGCAACGAGCATGGCAGCATAATCAAACCAGGAATTTTGCTTCCATGCACTGATGATTCCGGCATTTATACCGATAAACACGGCAAAAATCATCGCAAAAAATGTCAGTTCCAACGTTGCTGCTATATAAGGCCAAATTTCCTTAGAGATCTCCGCTTTTGATCGTAGCGATGTCCCCAAATCCCCTTGAAGCAAATCTTGAATATAGATGCCATACTGGACAAAATAAGGCTTGTTCAGCCCCATACTCTCTTCAAGATTCTGAATGGCATCTTGGGTTGCCGTTTCACCAAGAATAACTTGTGCTGGGTTACCGGGGATTAAATGCACGATTGAAAATGTGATCAGCGTCATCCCGAATAGAACTGGAATGAGCATTAAGAGTCGTCGTATTGTATAGGCAAACACCATATCACCCCAGTTTAAAGAATCAGGGCAGCTTTAGAATGCTGCCCCGTTCTGCCATTTGCTTTATTCCAGTTCCACCTCTGCCAATGATTCGCTTGTCGAAGGATGTGGCACATAATTTTTAACGGCAGTGTTCGCAGCTAGAACCGGCGTGGAGTGTACGAGTGTCACCATCGGCGATTCTTCCGCAATGATCGCTTGTGCCTCTTTGTATAAGTTGGCGCGTTCATCTTGATCAACAGTTACTTTTGCTTCATCCAACAGGTCATCGACTTCACTGTTCTTATAGAAAGTTCTGTTACTGCTTCCAACATTATCACCGTGCAGCAAACTGCTCAGGAAGTAGTCAGGGTCACCATTTGTTCCCGACCAGCCCAACATGAACATTTCCTGTTCTCCGTTAGCAGTTTTTTCAAGATACGGTGCCCACTCTTCACGGACAATATTAACGTTAATTCCAATTTCTCCCAAATTGTTCTGAACAATTTCTGCCACCGTCTCAGGATCGGGCATATACGGCCTGGCTACCGGCATGGTCCACAGGTCAATGTCAAACCCGTCTTCGTATCCTGCTTCAGTGAGCAACGCTTTTGCCTGGTCCAGATCATATTCATATTCAGGTGCATCGTCGTTATAACCGAGATAACCCGGTGGCAATGGGTTTTTCGCCGGATTTGCATAGCCTGCATACAAGGCATCGGCAATGGCCTGACGATCTATAGCATGGTTGATGGCTTGGCGCACTTTCACATCATTCAAGAATTCTTTCTCAGTATTCATCCCGACATAACCAAAGTTATTCTCAGCACGTGTATACAAGTCAAGTTCTGCTTCACTTTCAACACTTGCTGCATCATCCGGATTAAGCCCATCCATAATGTCAATGTCGCCGGATCGGAGAGCAATCAAACGGGAAGCATTCTCCGGAATCACTTCGAAAATGACTTTATCTAGTTTCGGTTGACCATCTACACGGTAGTCAGCAAATTTTTCAAGAACAATTGTGTCATCCTTGCTCCAGCTGACAAATTGAAACGGTCCTGTTCCGACAGGGTTCTCATTAATGGCAGCTCCGTGTTCTTCAAGCGCCTTTGGAGACGTCATGACAAAGTATGTCATTCCGAGGTTTTGCAGGAAAAATCCGAGCGGCCGTTTTAAAACAAATTCTATTTCGTGGTCACCCAGAATATTGATTTCTTCAATAACATGGTCATCATCACCTTTGAACCCACCAAACATCGTCCCGTACATGGAATATACGTAGCCGTCATCACTGAAGGCAAATTCATGACTTGGATCTGCCCAGCGGTCAAAATTCACTTTAACGGCTTCTGCGTTAAATGGTGCGCCATCATGGAAAGTAACGCCTTCTTCCAACTGAAATGTATAGGTCAGACCATCATCCGAGACAGTCCAGTCGTGGGCAAGTGCGCCCTCCACCTCAAATGAGTCCTTTTTAAACTGAAGCAGCCCTTCCATGACCTGTCTTGTTACGCGTGAGGATTCACCATCTGTCGTGCTCCCTGGATCGAGACTTTCAGAATCTCCGCCCCTTGCAAAAACAAGAACCTGCTCTTCATCACTGTCCCCATCTCCGCCTGTATTTCCTTCGTTGCTCTCTTCGCCGTCATTCGTGTCCCCCGAATCGCCTGGATCTGATGTGTTCTCGTCATTACCGCCACACGCTGCGAGAATGACCACCAGACTTGCCAGGAGTACCAGAGTAATGAACCAACTTGATCGCCTCATTTTTTTACCCCCTGTTTGTATGTGATCTATATCAACCATTGATTGTAATGGTTAACATCAATTTCATTCATATAAATGACATGCTGCAAAATGGTTCTCGGAAACTTCTTTCCATGCCGGTCTTTCCAATTTACAAACATCCATGACATAAGGACACCTGGTATGAAAAGCGCACCCTGATGGCGGGTTTGCCGGACTTGGCACATCTCCCTTTAGAATCATCCGGTCCTTTTTTTCATCTGGATCGGGCGTTGGGACTGCCGATAACAGAGCTTGCGTATAAGGGTGTTTCGGATCGTCATACAAGTGATCTTTATTCGCAAGCTCGACCATTCGTCCAAGATACATCACCCCCACCCGATCGCTAATGTGCTTCACAACGCTTAAATCGTGTGCAATAAAGACATATGTCAGGTTAAACTGATCACGCAGTTCTTCCATAAGGTTCAAAATTTGTGACTGCACTGAGACATCAAGTGCTGATACGGGCTCATCACAAATGATCAACTTGGGATTATTGGCGAGTGCCCGCGCAATCCCGATCCGCTGCCGCTGCCCACCGCTGAACTGATGGGGATACCGTGAGGCATGGTAAGCATCAAGTCCCACGACCTCGAGAAGTTCCTGGACACGAGTTTTTCGTTGTTCAGCAGACTTCATGCCGTGAACGAGTAACGGCTCACCGATAATTTTTTCCACAGTATGCCTTGGATTTAACGAGGCATATGGATCTTGAAATATGATTTGCATATCGCGCCTCAGCAGACGCATCGTTTCATCATTAAGCGTCGTAACCTCATGCCCGTCATACGTGACTTTTCCTTCTGTTGGTTCAATCAACCTGAGTAAAGACTTGCCTGTTGTAGACTTACCACAGCCGGATTCTCCTACGATCCCAAGAATCTCGCCTTCCATCACCTCAAAGGAAACATCATCTACTGCCTTTACTTGCCCCACATTTCGCCCAAAAACCCCGCCTTTAATCGGAAAATATTTTTTTAGATGTTCAACTTTCAGTAATGGCTGTGTCATGTGTCCCCACCTCTTTATCTCCTTCATTTAAAAAGCACCGGCTTGTACGCCCATTACCAATATCATATAAAGGCGGACTTTCTATAAAACAGCGATCAAATGCATATTCACAACGTGGCGCAAACCTGCAACCGATCATATCTGGTTTCGGTTTGGGTACAGTTCCTGGTATGGAATACAATTTTTGCTCTTTCTTTTTCATATTGGGTAATGAACGGATCAGTCCCTTTGTATAGGGTTGCTGCGGATCCTTTAAAATCTCGCGGGTCGTTCCCTCCTCAACGACTTGCCCCGCATACATGACCACAACCCGGTCACATATTTCAGCCACCACACCTAAGTCGTGGGTGATGAGCAATATCGCAGTATTCAAATCCTCATTCAGCTGACGCATCAAATCAAGAATTTGCGCCTGTATTGTGACATCAAGTGCCGTCGTCGGTTCATCGGCTATAAGCAATTCAGGACGACAGGACATCGCCATCGCGATCATCACCCGTTGGCGCATGCCACCGGATAATTGGTGAGGATATTCATCCACAATCTCCTTGGCCCGGGGAATGCCGACCTGATTAAGCAGCTCAATCGCACGGGCCTTTGCATCTTTCTTTTTCAACTTTTGATGGAGTGTGATCGCTTCGATTAATTGATTTCCAATGGTGAACAGCGGGTTAAGAGATGTCATCGGTTCCTGAAAGATCATAGCAATCTCATTCCCGCGAATTTTCCTCATCTCTTTTGCAGATGTTTGTACAAGATTTTTTTGCTTAAAGTAAATATCGCCCCGACGATTCGGCCAGGCGGATTCGGAATGAGCTGCATTACAGAAAGAGACGTGACACTTTTCCCACTGCCAGATTCACCGACCACACCAACAATTTCCCCCTCGGCGACATTCAAGCTCACCCCATCAACTGCCGGAATAACGCCTTTGTCGGTAAAAAAATGGGTATGCAGATCCTTTATTTCCAGTACATGTTTTGTCAAAATGGTTGCCTCCCCCTAATCCTGACCTGTGACGCGTTTATTCAAGTCTATTAAACAAGGGGTTGAGTTATGTCTATGATTTTGAACAACTTGAAGAGGAATATTCTTAGAGGGGCAATAACTGTAATAATTGTTGAAGCTTTAGAGAGGGATGGTTAGCACGCACCTCATTATTCGGGATGCTGAGGCCCGTTTTTTATGGCGCTCGTCCTCTTATTTGGGGCGCTTAGCCCTGTTTTTGTGGCGCTCGCACTCTTATTTGGGGCGCTTGGTCCTGTTTTTGTGGCGCTCGCACTCTTATTTGGGGCGCTTAGCCCTGTTTTTGTGGCGCTCACACTCTTATTTGGGGCGCTTGGTCCTGTTTTTGTGGCGCTCGCACTCTTATTTGGGGCGCTTAGCCCTGTTTTTGTGGCGCTCACACTCTTATTTGGGGCGCTTGGTCCTGTTTTTGTGGCGCTCGCACTCTTATTTGGGGCGCTTAGCCCTGTTTTTGTGGCGCTCACACTCTTATTTGAGACGCTCAGGCAGCAAGAGCATCTCTTTATGCAGAGGGTGCATCTCAATAAACGAAAAAAACCGCGATGTCTTAATGACATCACGGTTTTTTGTTTAAGTTATGCTTATTCAGGTTTTTTTGTTAGAACTTTGTCGATCAAGCCATAATCAACAGCTTTATCTGCGTCCATGAAGTTATCACGGTCTGTGTCACGCTCAATGACTTCAAGCGGCTGACCCGTACGCTCTGAAAGAATCTTGTTCATCTTTTCTTTCATCTCAATGATGCGGCGTGCATGAATTTCAATATCGGTTGCCTGACCTTGTGTGCCGCCGAGTGGCTGGTGGATCATAACTTCACTGTTAGGCAGGGAGTAACGCTTGCCTTTCTCACCAGCTGCCAAAAGAAACGCACCCATTGATGCAGCCATGCCAGTGCAAATGGTTGATACATCTGGTTTAATAAACTGCATCGTGTCATAAATCGCCATCCCGGCAGTAATGGAGCCACCTGGTGAGTTAATGTAAATTGAAATATCTTTTTCAGGATCTTCTGCTTCCAAGAACAAAAGCTGTGCTACGATTGAGTTTGCCACATTGTCATCTATTCCACTGCCAAGCATGATGATGCGGTCTTTTAACAGACGTGAATAAATATCATAGGCACGCTCACCGCGATTCGTTTGTTCAATAACTGTAGGTATCAGATTCATAAGGTATTTCCTCCTTGTATCTAAACTGTTAATCCATAGGATCTATTTTCATCATAACCAATAGGTCAATAATGGTCAAACGATACGTTTCAGATTTTTATGTACCTAATCTGAACGACACATTCATCATACCCATTCTTTGCCAAATCTAATCTTTTTTAAAAAAGACTTGTCTTATGGATTCATAAACGATATAATATCCTATGTGTCCGAAAAGACATCCATTCATGCGCCCGTAGCTCAGCAGGATAGAGCGATGGTTTCCGGGACCATGTGCCGGGGGTTCGAATCCTCCCGGGCGCGCTTATATTCAATAATCAAAGCAAGAGCTGCAACCTATGTGGCTCTTGTTTTTTATTTAAATAGGTCTATAAAACGTTTTTTGTGTAAGGCACAATATAAGCACAATATAAGTAAACTGCGAACTAACTTATGACTGCCACTTGCAACCGCTCGGGGAAAACACTCCGCGTCCAGTGGGCGCTGATGAGCCTCCTCGCGCTGCGCGCTCCGGGGTCTCATCTAGGCTTTTGCTCCCACGGGAGTCTCCGTGTTTTCCCCGAGCTAGGTTAGAGGGTATAAATGTCCCAGATGAATATATGTGCAGGACCGTCCAAGCCATTGACTAACATAGAGTGATTGGAGCGGAGGGAAGTCGACTCCTGCGGGAACAGCACGAGTCCGAAGACCCCACAGCGAGCGGTTTTTGCGAGCGAGGAGGCTGAGGCCGTGCCCGCGGAAAGCGACTTCCCGTAGCGGAAATCACGACGCTCTCACAAACATATATGGTTCAATTTAGATATATCGGAAATTTTGCATGCGATATCGGAAATTCTGAGAGGTATATCGGAATTTTTGAAGTGTATATCGCCGTTTTCAACTCATATTTCAGAAAATCACATGAAATTGCTATATAAGCCGTAACATAAAACTTCCCCGAGAACTTTTATGTAGGTTTATAAAGTTTTCACTGGTTCACAGTTTGGGTCAACTTTTCATTAAAGGAGACTCTGATGGCTGCCCTCGTGCTTTAAAATGTCTCACAATATAAATTCTTTTCTCTATGTAAATCAGCTCCAGTTCTACCGCTTAAGAAGGTAATTTTTTAATACATATTTAGGTTTAAAACCAGCCTTAAGATACACATGGTTAGCCAGGCTATTCGAATTCTCCACGGTTAATGTGACTTCATTGATCTGTGGATATGAGAACATTTCCGATAATGTTTCTTTTAATAACATCGTGCCCAATCCTTTATTTTGAAATTCACTAGCAATGGCAATGTACTCCAAGGAAGCCTCACCCATTTCGGTATCAATTTCAAAATAGGCATAGCCTTGTATCTCATTAGATTCTGTCTTAAGTAGCCGTAACACATGGTCATTGCTGAGTCCATCTTTAATTGTTGCTGCGTCATAGTATGTATCTGGGAAAATTCCATTATGTATTTTTTCAAATGCTTGAAAATCACTCCGGACAAATGGCGTGCTTTTCATCACACCAACATCCTCAAAATCCTTCTTTGTAATTTGCAGAGTTAAATGCTCGCCTTTCTCTTCCGCTTTTATCTCATCCATGAACAATTGTTGTTGAGTATTTTCTTTATTAATGAAAAATTGAAAGGTCTCCACTGCCGGATTCGCATGTAACAAGTGGGCCCATAATTCATTTTGTTTTTCTACAGAAGATGTTTGATTAAACGGCCCCCACACCTCTGCAGTCATCCCGTCTATATCCAAGCCAATAGCTGCCAAGATCACTCCACTATCATTCCTGCAGACAAAAAAATTCACATCGCCTCCATCACCGATAAAGTCATCTTTCAATGTCTGATGTATTTCCTCCGGCTTTTCACCGCAAAAGCCTATGTGGGATGTCTTCTCCTTATTCATTTGGGCTAAAAACAGAGATAACGTCTTAAGATCTTTAGCTTTTTCTATTGTTGTATTCATTATTCTTTCTTCACCCACCTGTTATAACTTAATCCTTCCAAGTTACTCTTTATAACCTAAACTCTCTTATTAGGTCCGTCTAGGTTGCATATCTTTTACCAGCCTTAATGCTTGTTCCGTAGAATCAATTAGAGAGACTTCCCTTTTTTCTTTTCTTAACTCTAAAGCCTTCACAAAGCATTCTTCGGCATCATCCAGCCTTGCCAATTCCAAAAGACATTTCCCTTTATGCTGCAATGCAAAATCTAAGTATGCATTAACATTGTTGGCTTCACACTTATCTAAAGCGGCGTTGAATAGGTCTAATGCCTTGTGATGTTGTTGATCGTATTTAAAAGCCTCACCCAACCGAATTAATGACACGATTTCTCTTGTAAAATTTCTTTCCTCGACTGCAAGGTTAAGAGAATATGACAAACAATCAATAGCTTTCTTTGTTTGAGCGTCGATCCTGTATAAGTTGCCTAAAGCTCCATGTAAAAAATAGTGATGATCTTCACTGCTTCTCTTTAAGAAATCTTCTGCCTCACTAATTAAGCTACGTAGCTTTAAAGGATCAGATGCTTTTTCGCGAAGGTACTTATATTCGTCAAAATAAATAATCTCATTTATAGCGAGGAGTTTTTTTCTAAAATCTGCTATATTTATTTTCATTCCCCCTTTAATCCCACACTTCAAATACTTCAGTATCTAAACCACACACCAAATAGCAAACAAGAGCAGACTTTTTTAGTCTACTCTCAATTTGAGTTTCACTTTCCCGCTATAGCTGGAATTTTATGATCTGGTTCAGAAGATAGCTGCAGCTTATCCCACAAACGCAATAAGATGTTCCATTGCTTCTGTTTCGTCCGGACCATCTGCAACAATGGTCATTTCTTCCCCTTTTCCAATGGCCAGGCTCATTATTCCCATGATGCTTTTTGCATTAACCTGACGTTCATCTTTTTTAAGATACAAATGTGCTGAAAATCGGTTGGCTTCCCGGACGAATTGTGCTGCTGGTCTTGCCTGTAAACCTGTTTCCAGTTGTATGGTTACTGTTTTTTCAATCACTTCATTAACCCCTCCCAAAAGAAACCGCTATCATATTGACTGATGAAGGTCTTTGACAACCTTCATGGTACATCTTTATGCATGACAGTTAATTCTGAATTAGCGCTCATTATATCATGGTTAGGAGAAAGATGGAATTACAATTTCATTAAATTTTAAACTCTTTCGCCCTGCCGTACTTTTTCGGCAAATGCATCAATCTTTTTCAACCGGTGATTGACACCAGACTTCGATATTTTGCCGCCTGATACGAGCTCACCAAGCTCTTTAAGTGAGACATCCTGATGTTTGACACGCAGCTCTGCCATTTCATGAAGTTTCTCGGGCAAAGCGTCCAGTCCAACTGTTTCATCAATCAATTTAATATTTTCGATTTGCCGGAAAGCCGCTCCGATGGTCTTGTTTAAATTGGCGGTTTCACAGTTCACCAACCGGTTAACAGAATTGCGCATGTCTCTTACGATGCGGACATCTTCAAATTTAAACAAGGCGTTATGGGCTCCGATGATGTTCAGGAATTCAGTGATTTTCTCAGCTTCTTTTATATAGCAAATATAGCCATTTCTTCGTTCGAGTTTGCGGGCACGCAGGTCGAATTGATTTAAACAGTCACAAAGCGCCTCATTATGCGATTCGTGAAAGTTGAAGATTTCGAGGTGATACGAAGAAGTCTCGGGGTTGTTCACCGAACCACCTGCTAAAAAGGCGCCCCGCAGATACGATTTACTGCAGCATTGATTTTGTAAATACGTATCTGAAATGGATTTATTGAATTGCAATGACTCCCGCATTATGCCCAGGTCACCGAGCACCCGCTCTACGTCTTTTACCATTCGGACAATATATACGTTATTTTTCTTGAGCTTCATTTTCTTCCGGACGAGCAATTCAACCGGTAGATCGTACAGCGTTTTAATCAACGTATAAATGCGTCTGGCAATTGCAGCATTCTCTGTTTGCACATCCAAAACATAACGTTGTTTGGATAGAGAAATGGCCCCGTTCATGCGGATAATTGCTGCGAGTTCAGCCTGAGCGCAACAGTTTTTAACGTCAACGCCTGTTAATTCTTTCTTAATTTCAGAAGCGAATGACATATGGACCACCTCCGTTCTTTATAGACATCTAGGTCCGTTTAATCAATGAATATAATAAAGCAGCTATTTTATCCGTATCGTGGCGTAATGTTGGTCTGTCTGGGCGGATAATGTCCCCTTCAATGACCCGGAGACCCAATGACAATAAACGATCGATATCGTATTCAACAGGGGCTGCATTTTCTTCAGCATATACATCCCTGATTTGTTTGCTGATGGGCTCGTTATGTACCACAATCGCATCCAAACAGTCTGTTCCGACATGATCATAGATCGCCTGAACATGATCTGCTGCAGTATATTCGGTCGTTTCTCCTGCCTGTGTCATCACATTGCACACATAAACGACTTGTCCATTTGCCTGCCTAATGGCCTCGTCAACCCCCGGAATGATCAAGTTAGGCATAATACTTGTATATAAGCTACCGGGAGAAATCACAATTAAATCAGCTTTTTCAATGGCTCTGATCGCATTAGGAAACGGCTGAATCGGTTCCGGCTGTAAAAAAACACGCTCAATATGTTTATTGGCAGCAGGAATATTTGACTCGCCTGATACAAGGGTGCCGTCAACCATTTTCGCATGCAAAGATATGCTTTCATTGGAGATGGGGTAAATTTTGCCTTTGACGTTCAAAACACGCGATATTTCTTTGATTCCTGTGTAAAAGTCGCCTGTTACAGACGTCATGGCGGCAAGTAACAAGTTCCCCATGGAATGACCTGACAAGCCGTTTCCAACTGCAAAACGGTGCTGAAATAATTCAAGCAGCATTGGTTCAGCATCTGACAGAGCAGCAATCACGTTTCGGATATCACCGGGGGCCGGAATAGACATTTCCGAGCGCAACCTGCCTGTACTGCCCCCATCATCGGCCACGGTCACAAGTGCGCTTAATTGAATCGGCAAATCTTTTAGGCCTCTGAGCAAAACTGGCATTCCGGTTCCCCCGCCAATGACCACCACCCGTGGTTCGTTGGGGTTCCTCATATCTAGTGCCCCTTTCTTTTATCAATGTCCCGATGTGTAATGTGCGTAATATAGGTATTGGATAGTTGTTTGGCAAAATACTCCGCCAGTGCAACAGAGCGGTGTTGTCCACCCGTGCAGCCGATGGCGACCACAAGTTGGGATTTTCCTTCTCGTTTATATTGCGGCATCATAAATTGCAAGAGATCCAGCACCTTTTCATTAAACTTCTGGGTATCGGACCATTTAAATACATAGGACGCAACATCTTTATTCATTCCTGTTAATGGCTGCAAGTGACTGACATAATGCGGGTTCGGTAAAAAGCGGACATCAAACACAAGGTCCGCATCAATTGGAATCCCGTATTTAAATCCAAATGACACCATATGGACTGAAAAAATATTTTGTTCTTTTTCTTTATAATCTTTCAGGATTTCCTCACGCAATTCTTTAGGCTTAAGTTCGGTGGTATCAATAATACGCTGGGCTCTGCCCTTTAATTCGTCAAGAAGCTGTCTTTCCAGTTCGATGCCTTGTAAAGGTAGGCCACCTTTCGCCAATGGATGGGATCTGCGCGTCTCTTTATAGCGGCTGACGAGTGCCTCATCCTTGGCATCAAGAAAGAGGATCTGTTCATCTATCCAGCTTTCATGGCTTAAAATATCCAAAGAATCAAAGAGTGTGTCAAAAAACTCCCGTCCTCTGAGATCCATTACGAGGGCTACTTTTTGGATGTTATTCGAAGCATCCCGCATTAAATCAAGAAATTTAGGCAACAAGGCCGGTGGCAGATTGTCGACACAATAAAAACCCAGGTCTTCAAAACTCTGCACAGCCACTGTTTTTCCGGCGCCTGACATACCGGTAATAATCACCAATTTTGTTTCATTTTCTTTTTGTGTCAACACAAATCCGCTCCTTAATATCCAGATGGATCAAGACGCATCTCTATTAATGAATATTGATCTGTATAATCAAATGAACCGTAGAGCATGCCTTTGGAATGCAGGGCATGTTTATAGATGCTTCTGTCTCCTTCAGCCATCGGCAATGTGTGCACTTGATCTTGTGGCACCCACACCAATTCTCCCTCTCTGCACACTTCAGCAAGTTCTCCTTTAAACGTATCACAAATAAATGTGAACATCATCCATTCCTGCAGTAATTCTTTATTGGAATAAACGTTAAACGTAAATGCGCCCATCAGTTTCGGATCTTCGAGTTCAAGAGCTGTTTCTTCTCTAAACTCCCGTGTTACCGATTCTTTAATGGTTTCACCTTGTTCCATTTTCCCGCCTGGGATAGCGTACCAGCCCCGGCTCGGTTTTTTCAGCAGTAAAATATGGCCCTCATTCAATAGTATGCAATTTGTTACCCGCTGCATGCTTATCACCTTTTCGATTTTAAGACCTATTCGTTGTGGATCTAACATAAGATCCTATACTTATTATACAATGAACCGAAATAAATCGCCATTGGAGGAAGACCCCGCCGGCCATTGCAGGCAAAAAAAGACGCAGGTATGAGCTACCTGCGCCAAACGATATATTAATTAAAAGGGGGTCAATTAATTACTTATATTGTACCCCATTTATATTTCGTGCGTATTACAGCAGCGTTAAGATGAAATTACTTTTACAGAACTGCTTACATCGCGGCTGATTTTTCTTGTTCTTTCAATTCTTCGATATAAGCTTGAGCGGCTTCTGCTGCAATGCTTCCGTCTCCAGTAGCTGTTACAATTTGACGGAGTTCTTTGTCGCGAATGTCCCCAGCAGCATATACACCCGGCACACTCGTTTCCATTTTTTCATTCGTAGGGATATAACCTTCCTCATCAAGAATGCCGAGATTTTTGTATGGGGCACTGAGCGGAACCATTCCGATATAAATAAATACACCGTCAATGTCGTGGTCATACGTTTCATCTGTTTTACGGTTTCTCAAAGTAACGCTGGAAACTTTGCCGTCAGGGCCGTTGATTCTTTCGGCAACTGTATTCCAAATGAAATCAATTTTTTCGTTATTAAATGCGCGATCCTGAATGATTTTCTGAGCACGCAATTCATCTCTGCGGTGAACAATTGTAACTTTCTTAGCAAACTTAGTCAGATAAATGCCCTCTTCAACTGCAGAGTCGCCCCCGCCAATCACAACCAGGTTCTTGTCTCTGAAAAAGGCACCATCACAGACTGCACAATAAGAGACACCGCGGCCGCTTAGTTCTTCTTCACCGGGAATACCAATTTTCTTATGCTGAGCGCCTGTGGTAATGATCAGCACTTTGGTGTGATATTCTTTTTTTCCGGCTTTAACAGTCTTGTAGCTGCCATGGTCCTCCACATCAACAATATCACCATAAGCATATTCTGCGCCGAATTTCTTAGCATGTTCAAACATTTTATTAGACAAGTCAGGTCCTGAAATATAATCAAATCCAGGGTAGTTTTCCACGTCTTCCGTGTTGGCCACTTGCCCGCCTGGAATACCGCGCTCGATCATCAATGTGTCGAGATTCGCTCTTGAAGCATATACAGCTGCTGTCATACCAGCAGGACCAGCTCCAGCAATAATAACGTCATAAATCCGTTCCTCGGACATAAAAAATCGCCCCTCTTTCTCTTTATTTCATCAGACTATCATCATACTACCGCCCTGAAATACCTGCGTCCACTTATTTGCTCACAGTGTTGCGAATGGCACTTTTTCCTTCTTCAATTGCGGGTGAACCCGGCATCCTTCAGCCCAAAGTTCCACGGCTTGCTCTATTTTTCCGAGTGCAGCGGCACTCCTTGTATACCATCTATAATATGATGGACTGTTGATATGTGATTTGACAAGGCTTTTAAATCGTACATAGGCAGCCTCATGACAGTCAACCCTGCCCAAGGTCACTGCTAAACGTAATTTTTGCTGTTCATGAATCGGATATACCGTTAGTAATGTCTGTATATAAGCTTCATATGCATCAACATGGCGTTTTTTGTAAAATACAGCCAGGTTCATTAAGCTGTTCAGATTACCCGGTTCTTCTCTCAGCATTTCCTCTTCTTGTTCAATCGCCTGCTCCTCAAGACCAGAACAAAATAGGGCAAACGCATAATCATGACGTGCCAAAGGATAGTCCGGATAAAGGGCCATCATTTCATTCAATAACGGCATCGCTTCATCCCATTCATTATTTTCCATATGATAAAAGATCGTCTCTTGCAGGATGATTAATTCATCTTCGTCGATATCCCACTCGTCGTCTGCTTCTTCTATATCAAGCATTTCGAGAAGATCGTTTGTTTCTCTTTTAAAATCACCATTGGGTTCCAATTCCAAATATGTCTCAGCATATTTGCGAGCATCATTCAACAATCCCAGATGGGCGTAATTGTTGGCCATCAGATAATAAACATCCGGATACCGCTCCTTATAATCATGCAGAACAGAAACAAGCAAAGCGTTGGCTTTTTCATATGCACCAATCTCAGTATAAATTACAGACTTTTGGCATCGGTAAGCCGGATCATGTGGTTTCATTTCAATGGCTTTGGACATCCACTTTAACGCCATATGAAATTTGCGTCTTTGAAAGGCTTCCACACCTTTCACAAAATAAAAGTCCCCCTCGGGAACAAATGGAATTAAATTATTGTTATTCGTTGATTCGGATTCTTTCGTAACGTGCATGGGGCTCCCCCTAATCAGTCAATTTCCCGGTCAAGTATACCATATCCGAGAAATAATAACTATAGTACAAAAGTGGAAACGCCTTGTTTACCCCCGAAAAACATAAGCAAGAATGTGCAGTGGCGGCCTTTGCCACGGAGCATTATTGCTTATGTCTCGAGGGGTAGGCGTTGGAACTGGATGATACAAAAGTGGAAACGCCTTGTTTACCCCCGAAAAACATAAGCAAGAATGCGCAGTGGCGACCTTTGCCGCGGAGCATTATTGCTTATGTCTCGAGGGGGTAGGCGTTGGAACTGGATGATACAAAAGTGGAGGGCCCATGCCAGCTTAAGTTTTTCTTAAACCAGCATGAGCATGTGAGCTTCACTTTGGATTGGCTGCTTCATCGACTAATGTTTCCAGTTCGTTTCTGAAGGCAGACTTTTGGCCCTGCGTCCAGTTCAAGGTTTTAGCCATATGATCAATGACCGCCTTTTTATATTCCTTCACATATGTGATATCAAAGAAAAGTGCACCTGTCCGGCGAATGAAGAAATCAACCGGCTTAAATGCCATTTCATATTTGATTGCATATACGAGCTCGGCAAATATAGTAATGGGAAGGTCAGCAGCTTTGGCTTCAGATTCATGTGTTCGAATGATATCAAACAGAAGTTCTGTGTTTCCACCATACTTTTGAACGAGCAAATCAGTTTCGTCTGCGGTAAGTCCAAGTGCCATTCCTTCTTCTATCTTTTTCAATTTAAACTGATGGAATTGTTTAGAACCGCCAACGACACCACCCGAGATTGGCAGATGTTCCGTGTGAGAACCGGAATAAAGGATCTGCGCTTCTTTCTTTAATTGATGTGCCACTTCATCAACGACATGCTCAGCCATTTTACGGTACCCGGTCAGCTTTCCGCCAGCAATGGATATAAGACCTGAATCTGAATAGAATATTTCATCTTTACGAGAGATTTCATCTGGATTTTTTCCGGATTCAGCAATGAGAGGCCGCAGACCCGCCCAGCTTGATTCAACATGTTCCGGAATGGCATTTAAGGTCGGAAACTCATAATTGATCGCAGCCAGTAAATAGTCCCGGTCCTCCTTTGTTACGATCGGATGAGCTATATCACCATCATATTCTGTATCTGTGGTTCCCACATAGGTCTTATCTCCTCGCGGAATGGCAAAAATCATGCGACCATCCGGTGCATCAAAATAGATCGCTTGTCCGAGAGGGAAATGCTTCTGTGAAAAAACAAGGTGAACACCTTTTGTAAGATGGAGGGATTTGTCTGTTCGTGACCCGTCCATATCCCTCAAATCATCTACCCATGGGCCTGCAGCATTGACGATCTTTTTGGCATAAACAGTTTCCGTATGACCTGTGATTTGATCTTCAATCACAACTCCAATGAGCTTTTCATCCTCATCATATACAAATTCAGTTGCTTTTGCATAATTAAGTGCCGCGGCCCCTAGGTCAACTGCTTTTTTCAAGACTTCAATGGTCAGGCGTGCATCGTCGGTTTTATATTCAACGTAATATCCAGCGCCTTTGAGCTCTTCCTCTTTGATAAGCGGTTCTTTTTGCAAAGCTTCTGTTCTGCTGAGCATTACGCGACGTTCGCCTTTTTTAACTCCGGCCAATAGATCATACACACGGAGTCCCGCGTTAGAAGTGAACGGGCCGAAGTTACCGCCTTTATAAAATGGCAGCATCATCCATTCCGGTGTCGTCACATGGGGGCCGTTTTCGTAAACAATGGCACGTTCTTTCCCAACTTCAGCAACCATCTTGACTTCGAATTGCTTTAGATAACGCAAACCGCCGTGAACAAGCTTTGTAGACCGACTTGATGTGCCTGCCGCAAAGTCCTGCATTTCCACTAACCCTGTTTTCATGCCGCGAGACACTGCATCAAGCGCAATGCCTGCACCGGTAATTCCGCCCCAATCACAAGCACATCAAGTGTATCGGGTTCTGCTAACTGTTTTAATACATTGTTTCTTTTTTTACTGGAAAATTCCGCCATGTTACTCACTCCCTTGAAGTAAACAGAAAAACCACAAATCATACCAATACGTATTGTACCAGCAGTTTGCGGTTTCTCTCCTTCTCTGTCCGTAATCTTTTGTCTTTAAACTCAGTTTATCACAGTATCGTTGTGTGTAACAACTTCAGCATCACCAAAACGTTTTATTGAGAAGGGTTTATCCGGTTTTGTTCGTTCCGTTGCTCCATCTCAGCTTTCGTATAAATAATCCGCATCGGGTTTCCGCCTGCAAATGCACCTGAAGGAACATCTTTGTGGACGAGCGTTGCGGCAGAAATAATGGCGCCGTCACCGATGGTCACCCCGGGTAAGATGGTCGTATTTGCGCCAATCATAACGTTATCCCCAATGACGACATCTCCAAGCCGGTATTCGTCAATTAAATACTCATGCGCGAGAATGGTTGTGTTATAGCCAATAATGCTATTGTTTCCCACGGTGATCTTCTCAGGGAACATGACATCAGGCACGACCATTAAAGCAAATGCCGTCTCTTTTCCGACCTTCATACGTAAAAACAGTCGATACATGATGTTTTTTAAATTTAAAAATGGTGTATAGCGTGCCAGCTGAATAATGATGAAATTTTTAGCGACTTTCCAGAATGACACCGTTTTGTATATACGCCATAACGAATTGGACTGGTCGACTCTATAACGTTCAGTGCGCCGCATAGGCTTCAGCTCCAGTTAACTATTTTATGCCTTTATTCCTGCAACAGTAAGCAAATCTCTCATATCTTGCAGCATATAAGTCGGTTGATATGTGCGCAGGAATGCTTCACCTTTACCTGTCCAGGCCACTCCAGCTGTTTGGACATGTGCACGCTGGCCAGCTTCAATATCATGGGAGTTATCCCCTATCATGAGTGTGGAAGCATGCTCCCCTTCCAGGTCATACATTGCTTTCAACACTGGCTCAGGATCAGGTTTTGGACATGTGACATCATCTAGCGTCACAATGGTTTCAAAAAATCGGCTTAGGTCTGTGACTTCAAGGCCTAAATCAACTCCTTTTCGCATCTTAGTCGTTACGATACCCAAATCAAAGCCTGCTGCTTGCAATCGTTCCAGAACTTCGATGACATAAGGAAAGGGTTTGACGAATTCCTCATGATGCAAGAAATTATGTTCACGGTATGTATGGATCATAGCCTCAGATTTTCCCGGGGCTATTTTTTCAAACGTATCTTTTAACGGCGGGCCGTTAAAATCGATCATTTCTTCTCTGGTAAAATGGTAGCCATATTGGTTAAACGTATGGATGAACGATTCGATAATCAGTTCGTTTGTATCAATCAATGTGCCATCCAAATCAAAAAGTATCGTACGTATGGACATGTTCAGATTCCTTTCTGTCTTTAGACTGTGGTTTCGGCTGCCAAATAAAGGCAATAATGATCGTTAAAATAATGGCTGTTGTTAATCGAATCAAGAGAAGCGGCCAGACCGGTATCCCCAGTGGAATGAATATCACTGTGTCCTCGACGACAGCGTGACAGGATACAAGGAAGATCAGGGCTAGATACATATCCCGCTTTGAGACATGATCTTCTTTAACTGCCTGAATCATCAATCCTGCACCATAGGCAAGCCCCAGCGTAAGCCCGGCAACAAGGGTCATGGATGCATTTCTTTCCATTCCTAACATTTTGGTGAAAGGGGCCAGGGTTTCAGAGAACTTATCCAGAAGACCCATTTCTCTTAAAAATTGCATGGCAACCATTAATATAATAACAATCACAGCCAACTGAACAACTGCAATCACTGCGGTTTGCAATCCATGAAAAACAATCTCTCCCCAGCCATTCAAAGCCATATCAGAAGAAGAGATCATCCCATATTGAGCCTGATCTGCTCCGCCCTGCCACAATAAATTAACAATGACCGCAGCAATTAAAGCCAGCCCAATTCTAATACCAGAAATGAGCCACCAGCTGACACCGACTTTTGAAGCGACTGTTGACTCGATAAATAAGTTATGGGAAAAGGATAGCATCAACGCCATGATGAATACTTCTTTAACCGTAAAATCAAACGATACAATCGCCGCAATGCCGGCATATAAATTAAGCGCATTACCGAGAACAAGCGGAACAGCTGCTTCACCTGACAGACCGAGCAATCCCATGACTGGAGCAAGTTTGTCAATTACCCAAGGGAGCACAGGCGTGTATTGTAGTATGGTTACAATGAGCGTAATCGGAAAGATCACTTTTCCCAACGTCCATGTAACATTCAGGCCTTGTTTAAGCCCTCTTAGAACGGTCCCTTTCAATTCATCACCTACTTACATTTTTCGTTTACTGCCGTCATAATGACGTTCTGCCATGCCTGTTTTACGTCGATAAATCATAATAATAATCACACCAATCACCAAAGCAATTGACAGAAGCTGAGCCTGGCGGATTTGTCCGATAACATACAAACTGTCTGTGCGCATTCCTTCAATAAAGAAACGACCAACAGAATACGATAGAATGTATGTCAGGAATACTTCCCCACGAAGCGGATTCTTCCGGCGCAGCCACAGGAGCAGTGCCAGAACTAAAAGATTCCACACAGATTCATATAAAAATGTCGGATGATACATCGTGCCCTCAATGCACATCTGGTTCATAATGAAATCAGGCAGATACTGATGAAAGTTGTTGTAAGCCGCTTCTGATAACGGCCCACCATGTGCTTCCTGATTCATAAAGTTTCCCCAGCGCCCAATGGCCTGTCCCAGAATTAAACTTGGTGCTGCGATATCGGCCAATTGCCAGAAAGATAACTGTTTTACACGTGTAAAAATAACCGCAACCAAAACAGAACCGATCAATGCACCGTGTATAGCAAGGCCACCTTCCCACACAGCAAAGACACTCCACCACGGCCGGCCGGCGTATTGGTCCCATTCAAAAATTACATAATATATTCTTGCAAACAGAATCGCGAACGGGATAGCAAACACAACCAAATCCACCATAATATCTTTTTGCAAGCCAAGACGGTCAGATTCACGCGTGGCCAAAAACAGGCCAAGAAACGCCCCTGTTGCAATGATGACTCCGTACCAATAGATTGGAAAGGAGCCAATTTGAAGAAACACCCTATCCAGTGTTGGCGCATCACATGTCATGCCATCACTCCTCAATATTGTCGTTTTGCTGTTGCTCAATCATGGCCGTCAATCGATCAGAAAATTCCTCTGCAGCGTTGACGCCCATACGCTTCAGGCGGAAATTCATGGCAGCCACTTCAATAATAACGGCGAGATTTCGCCCTGGTCTTACTGGAATTGTGGCACGCGGCAAACGAACATCCATGATTTTCATCGTATCATCGTCGATACCAAGACGGTCATATTGCTTTTTCTCATCCCACAATTCGAGATTAATGATCAGAGAGATTTTTTTATAATTGCGGACAGAACCTGCCCCAAACAGGGTCATCACATTAATGATACCCAGACCGCGAATTTCCAATAAATGTTCGATCAGTTCTGGTGAATTTCCAATTAAGGTATCATACTCTTCCTGTCGTATTTCAACACTATCATCAGCGACCAACCTGTGTCCGCGTTTAACAAGTTCAAGCGCTGTCTCGCTTTTCCCGACACCACTTTGACCTGTAATCAATACACCAACACCATATATATCAACGAGTACGCCATGAATAGCTGTAAACGGAGCAAATTTCGCCTCGAGATAATTGGTCAACCTGCTGATCACACGTGTGGTTTTGCGGGGAGAGTGAAGAATCGGAACACCCGCCTCATCAGCAGCCTCAATTAAAATATCTGGAATATCCATCCCGCGCGACACAACAATACCAGGTGTTATATCTGTACAGAGCCGCTCAACGCGATCCTTTTTCTCTTCGTCAGTCAAGTCAAGAAAATAAGCCATCTCTGTCTTACCGATCAGCTGAACACGTTCAGCCGGAAAAAACTTAAAGTAGCCTGTCATTTCAATGCCAGGCCGGTGAATGTCACTCGTTATGATTTCTCTATGTACACCATCTTTTCCAGCAACCAATTCCAAATTAAAGTTGTCCAATAAATCTTTTGTCCGTACTTTATCCATAAGATCCTCCCGGTTTCTTCGTTGTGTGCGGTTAAGGTCTAAAATTTCGGCAACCACATTTTATTGTAGCATAAATCACCTTTAGAAGTGTCTAAAAAACAAGAATCCGCAAGCACTTAACCTGCAAAACAATGAAAACTTGAAATGACCGCTTCTGGCAGCTCGGGGAAAACACTCCGCGTCCAGTGGGCGCTGATGAGCCTCGGGCCCACAGGATGTGGGTCATGAAGGCGTTTCGACAGGACGTCGCGGTCTTAGCCTTCCTTCCCCTCTAGCGCGCTGTGGGGTCTCATCTAGGCTTTTGGTCCCACAGGAGTCTCCGCGTTTTCCCCGAGCTATGTGAGTGGTGTTCATCTTCTTGCTTTATTGGACTGAACGTTTGAAGCGCAAATAGGAACTGAAATCATTCATAAATAGAAATAAATGTTTATAAATAAGCCGTGGTTGCACATAAATCGGAATTAATATGCATAAGTGGACCTAATACTAACTGCTGAAGAAGTGTATACATTCTTACTTGTTTTTGAATAGCACCGTCCAAGCTCAATTAACATAAAGTGATTTCCGCTGTGGGGTCTTCGGACTCGTGCTGTTCCCGCAGGAGTCGACTTCCCTCCGCTCCAATCACTTTATGTTTTTCAGTGGCTTGGACGATCCTTCTACTTAAGAAGGCCAGCAGGAAGGTGAGCGCCACTCAACTAGCTCGGGGGAAACACGGAGACTCCAGCGGGAGGACAAGCCTCGGTGAGACCCCGGAGGTCGGTAGACCGAGGAGGCTCAGCAGCGCCCGCGGAAAGCGCAGTGTTTCCCCCGAGCGGCTGCATGAGGCAGTCTTAAGTTAGTTCGTTGTTTACGGAAACTGTGTGTTAAGTAACGATTTGGTCTAAAGCTGGTTGGTTTATTTGACGTCTTTGGTTAGTTTGTTCAGGATCAGGTTCAGGATTGATAGGATAATGGCGGCGATGAGGGCTGTGCCGAAGTCTTCGATTACAAAGGCATCGTCAATCAGCAGCTGCGTGATCCAAAGTGTAATGGCGTTGATCACAAATAAAAATAAACCAAGACTGACCACGGTAATCGGCAGGGTTAATATGACGAGTATTGGCCGGACAATTGCATTCAGCACTCCGAGCACAATACTGGCTATTATTGCCCAGCCAAAACTCTCAAGGATAAACCCATCCAGAAGTTGTGCCGTTGCGATTAGCGCAACGGCACTGAGCAAAACGGAGATAATCCACCTGACAAACATTACCTCACCTCCGACTCATTTGGGATGATGAAGATGGCAACGAGATAAACCAAGAGGAGCGTAAAAGCACTGAACAACATGCCAGCAACAAAAATCAATCGAATCAACGTTGCATCAATGTTGAAATAGATTCCGAGACCTCCGCAAATGCCAGCCAGCATCCGGTCCTTTTCAGAACGATATAACCGTTTTGTCATTGAAATCACTCCTTATTTGAATGTGTTCATGCGTCATCAAATTGCCAAAGGTGGTATTGTTCATGGCCAAGGTGCCGTTCTGCTGCTTCCTGCATATCTACAGATGAGCTTTGCGCCTCTTTAAATTTTGACATCATGCCACTTGCCTGGGAGTCATGGGCGAAGATGGCTTTCATCTTTTGATCAAACCATGGGCGAACATCAAGGGACACGTCCGGTTTGCCCAACACTTCTTCTCTGTTATTAGAAATGGCATGGGCCCATACCTTTGGACGATTGTTAGGCTCCATCATGCGGATCGCCTCAATAGCTGCTGCGGCCATGGCATTATGATCGGGGTGGACAGCATACCCTGGATAGTGTGTAATCACTAGGCTCGGTTGGATCTCATCCAAATACGTTTTAAGATGACGCGCAACCTCCTGACGATCTTCGTATTCCATTGTTTTATCTCGGTAACCAAGCATGTGCAAGTCAATATCAAGCGCGGCACAGGCATCTTGTAATTCTTGCTTACGGATTTTCGGCAATGTTTCTCGATTTGCGAAAGCAGGTTTGCCCATATTACGGCCCATTTCACCGAGCGTGCCACATAAATAAGTGACAGGCACACCTTCCTCTCTGAATTTAGCAATTGTGCCAGCAGTTCCAAACGACTCATCATCCGGATGCGGGAATATAACAACAACGTGTGATTCCATATATTTCACCTTTCTCTTTCCTTATATGACTTATTTAATAATCAAATGGTGTTTCACTGATCTGCAGAGCCACCATGAGCCGGCCTTCACGGTCATGCCCAGCCATTAGCATTTTCTCTTCTTCGTGCATCGTCCAGTCTGTCAATCCTTCAGCATAGATCCAGCCTTTTTCCATTTTAAGACCAACCCGGTATGCTGGGCCTTCTCCTACAATTTTCGCCTGGTTAAATGTGACTGATGCATTCCGTACATAAGCTCCAACATTATAAGACTGCTGATCAAAGTGACTGGCATAAGCGCCGTTTGTTGTTTCTATATGAATATACACATCTTTATTAAGAAATGAATCCAGTTTTTCCTGGACGGTGTCAATTTTAATTGGTTCCATGTTCCCATTCCCTCCTGATTAACTCTCTTTTACCTTACCGAAATGACTTATGTGCGTCAAAAATTACGTACTAAAAAATAGGTGTTGTAATTCATATTGAAAAACGGGAGGCTGGTGATATGCAGCCCTCCCGTTTTCGTTTGAAGTGTTACTTTGCACCTGCTCCGGTTTTTTCTTTAGCCGCCCACATGTCTTCTGTTCGCTTGCGATCGCGTTCGAGAATCGGAGCCAGGTACTTACCTGTGTAGGATCCATCTGTGGCAGCTATGGCTTCCGGCGTCCCGGAAGCGATAATCTGTCCGCCGCGATCCCCACCTTCTGGCCCCAGATCTATAATGTGATCCGCCAGTTTGATGACATCCAGATTGTGTTCAATGATCAGGACCGTATCTCCGTTATCGACGATGCGCTGCAGCACACCCATTAATCGTTTAATATCCTCAGTGTGGAGCCCTGTGGTCGGTTCATCCAGAATATAAAATGACTTGCCGTTTGAACGCTTATGCAGTTCACTTGCCAGTTTAACACGTTGCGCTTCACCACCGGAAAGTGTTGTAGCCGGTTGCCCAAGTTTAATGTAGCCAAGACCGACGTCTTCAATTGTCTGCAATTTGCGTTTGATTTTGGGTATATTGGCGAAAAAGTCCAACGCTTCTTCTATCCTTAAATCGAGAACATCAGCGATACTTTTGCCTTTATATTTAACCTCTAACGTTTCTCTATTATAACGTTTGCCGTTACAGACTTCACATGGCACATAAACATCCGGCAGGAAATGCATTTCAATTTTAATAATGCCATCTCCCCGACAAGCTTCACAGCGTCCGCCTTTAACATTAAAACTAAAGCGCCCTTTTTTATATCCTCGTATTTTAGCTTCGTTTGTTTGAGCAAACACCTCGCGAACATCGTCAAACACACTTGTATATGTCGCAGGGTTAGAGCGTGGGGTCCTGCCAATTGGGGACTGATCAATATCAATCACCTTTTCAATATGGTCAATACCCTTAATGGTTTCGTGGGCCCCTGGCTTGACCTTGCCTTTGTATAATTGTTTGGCCAATGATTTATAGAGTATTTCATTGATCAATGTGCTTTTCCCTGATCCTGAGACACCTGTTATAACATTCAATAGACCGATGGGAATCTGTGCGTCAACGTTCTTAAGATTGTTTTCCGTTGCACCAATGATATCAATATGCCGATCATCCGGTTTACGGCGGGAAGCTGGCAACGGGATGAATTTCTTTCCGGATAAATATTGTCCGGTTAAAGATTTCTTGTTTTTCATGACTTTATTAGGAGACCCCTCAGCAACAATTTCACCGCCATGTTCACCTGCTCCAGGGCCAATATCAATCAGCCAGTCCGCTGCCAACATTGTGTCTTCATCGTGTTCTACAACAATGAGTGTATTATCCAAGTCACGCATGCTTTTTAGTGTGCCAATTAAGCGGTCATTGTCGCGTTGGTGGAGACCAATGGAAGGTTCGTCCAACACATACAAAACCCCTGTTAAAGCAGAACCGATCTGAGTGGCGAGCCTGATCCGCTGAGCTTCTCCTCCTGAAAGTGTGCCGGCTGAACGGGATAGGGTTAAATAATCCAGACCGACATTATTTAAAAACTCAAGACGCGCAAGAATTTCTTTTAGAATCAACCGGGCAATCTGGATTTCTTTTTCGGTCAAATCAAGGCTTTCAAAAAATGATTTAGCCTCAAGAATGGAAAAATCGGTTACAGCACTGATATGTTTGCCATTAATCAGCACAGCCAGTGCTTCTGGTTTCAATCGGTTTCCTTCACAGGTTGGACAGTTTTTTTGAGCCATATATTTACTGAGATTTTCTCTGATAAAATCAGAAGAAGTCTCACGATAGCGCCGTGCGACGTTGTTCAGCACACCTTCAAATTGTACCTTGCTGTCTCGTGTCTGACCAAAGTCATTGGTAAAAACAAAGCGGATCTTATCTTTACCGCTACCGTATAAAATCTTATCCATTTTCTTCTTGGGAATGTCTTTTATCGGTATCGTCATATCAATGTCATAGTGATCGCATACACTCTTTAAAAGCTGCGGATAATATTGCGAGCTAATTGGTTCCCAAGGAGCCAGAGCATGTTCTTTCAAAGATAAATTCCAATCAGGTATGACAAGTTCCAGATCCACTTCAAGGTTGGTGCCCAATCCATCACATGTCGGGCAAGCACCATAAGGACTGTTAAACGAAAAGAGACGTGGTTCCAAATCGTCTATTGAAAAACCACAAATGGGACAGGCGTGGTTTTCATTAAACAGCAATTCTTCATCGCCAATCACATCAACGATGATTTTGCCGTCGCCCAGAGGTAGCGCCGTCTCAATCGAATCACTGAGTCGGCCCTCGGCACCTTTTTTGACGACAATACGGTCAACAACCACTTCAATCGAATGTTTTTTATTCTTTTCAAGTTGAATGTCTTCTGTGACCTCACGCATCTCACCATCAACGCGAATCCGGACATATCCTTGCTTTTTCAGATCTTCAAATACTTTGACGTGTTCGCCTTTACGGCCGGAAACAACCGGCGCTAGAATCTGCATCTTTGTCCGCTCGGGATAAGTCATAATCCGATCGACCATCTGCTGAACGGTTTGCGATGTAATTTCTATGCCATGTATTGGGCATGTCGGGTGTCCGACCCGTGCAAACAAAAGACGCAAGTAATCATAGATTTCTGTTACGGTTCCCACAGTTGAACGCGGGTTCTTGCTCGTTGTTTTCTGGTCAATCGAAATCGCAGGAGACAGGCCTTCAATTGCATCCACATCAGGCTTGTCCATTTGACCTAAAAACTGCCTTGCGTAGGCAGACAGACTCTCGACATAACGCCGCTGCCCCTCAGCATAAATCGTATCAAATGCAAGTGATGATTTCCCCGACCCTGATAACCCGGTCATCACAACGAGTTTTTGCTTGGGTACTTTTACATTAATATCTTTTAAATTATGTGCCCGGGCACCTTGTATTTGTATATATTTACTTGCCATTTAACAAGTCACCCTTCCGCTTTAAGTTCAAAAATAACATCACGCAGTTCAGCCGCTTTTTCAAAGTCAAGCGATTTTGCTGCTTCTTTCATTTCTGTTTCCATTTGTTCGATCACTTTTTGTTTATCTTTCTTAGCCAGTTTCGATAAGCTGGCGGTTTTCTCAGTGCCTGTATCTTCATCTTTGGCCGCTATAGTTGCCCGGATCACATCACGCACGTCTTTCTTAATCGTTTTTGGCGTGATGCCGTGTTCTTCGTTGTAAGCTTGCTGAATCTCCCGGCGACGGCTTGTTTCATCAATCGCGACTTGCATAGAATCTGTTATCTTATCGGCATACATAATAACTCTACCGTTTTCATTTCGAGCAGCACGTCCCATCGTTTGTATGAGAGAACGCTGGGATCTGAGAAACCCTTCTTTATCAGCATCGAGAATCGCTACGAGTGACACTTCCGGTATATCGAGGCCCTCTCTCAACAAGTTAATACCGACGAGCACATCATATTTCCCAACACGAAGATCACGAATGACTTCAATACGCTCAAGTGTTTTAATCTCTGAGTGCAAATAAGCAACTTTCATACCAATCTCTTTCAGATAATCTGTCAGATCTTCAGACATTTTCTTTGTCAGAGTGGTAACCAACACACGCTCACCCTTATCAATGCGCTGGTTGATTTCACCGATGAGATCGTCAATTTGTCCATCAATGGGCCGGACATCAATCTCAGGATCGAGCAGCCCAGTCGGCCGGATAATCTGTTCAGTCATTTCCGGTGAATGTTCCAGTTCATAAGGACCTGGCGTTGCCGATACGTAAACAAGCTGATTGGTTTTCTTCTCAAATTCTTCAAATTGCAAAGGCCTGTTATCAAGCGCCGACGGCAATCGGAATCCATGGTCCACAAGCACCTGCTTCCTGGCCCTGTCTCCATTGTACATGCCTCTGATCTGTGGCAGTGTCACGTGGGATTCATCCACAATCACAAGGAAGTCCTCAGGAAAATAATCGATCAATGTATAAGGTGTATCCCCTTCATTGCGAAACGTCAAATGCCTCGAGTAGTTCTCAATGCCAGAACAAAAACCCATCTCATTCATCATTTCCAGATCATAGTTCGTTCTCTGTTCCAACCTCTGGGCTTCCAGCAATTTATTTTGTTCTCTGAGCTCTTTCAGCCGCACTTGCAATTCGGATTCAATCAGCTTAATGGCTTTTTGCATTTTTTCTTCACGGGTGACGAAGTGGGATGCCGGGAAAATGGCTACATGTTCCCTGTCACCGATGATTTCTCCAGTCAGGGCGTCGACCTCCCTGATCCTGTCTATTTCATCTCCGAAAAACTCGATCCGCATACAATGTTCTTCGTGTGAAGCTGGGATAATTTCTACTGAATCGCCACGCACACGAAATGTGCCGCGGTGAAAATCAATATCGTTTCTGGCATACTGAATGTCTACCAGATCACGCAGCAAACTGTCACGGTCCTTTTCCATTCCCACACGAAGCGAGAGCACCTGACTCCGATATTCTTCTGGGGAACCAAGGCCATATATACACGACACACTCGCCACGATGAGTACATCCTGGCGTTCAAATAAAGACGATGTTGCAGAGTGTCGGAGTTTATCAATTTCATCATTGATGCTCGCGTCTTTCTCTATAAAAGTATCAGTGGAAGGCACATAAGCTTCCGGCTGATAATAGTCGTAATAACTAACGAAATACTCAACAGCATTATTTGGAAAGTATTCTTTAAATTCACTGTAAAGCTGACCTGCCAGTGTTTTATTATGCGCAATGACCAGAGTTGGCCGGTTAATTTCTTTAACAACATTGGACATCGTAAACGTCTTCCCTGTCCCTGTCGCCCCCAGCAAAGTCTGATGACGCTGGCCAGTAAGAACCCTCTCGACAATCTCTTCAATTGCACTTGGCTGATCACCTTGTGGGTCATAAGGCGATACAAGATCGAACGTATTCTCCACAACGCAAGCCTCCCATCACGTTATCCTTAGTCTAGCATATATGATACTTTCTCAAACAAAGAGTCGGCCTTATTGCCGGCTTGTTAGAAACAAATTTCATTATATCATAATCAGAACAAACATTCGATTGTTTTGCTCGGTATCCACGCCCTGATATCTATTTACAGCATTCCCTTTTAAACATCCCATTTAAACGCCTTAAAAAATCGCCCTCCAGATTGGAGAGCGATTTGTTCGTAACCGGAATATTATTCAGTGACTTCAATAAATCCAACAGCACCCTTTGTTGCGTGATTAAACTGGTGGGTAACAAATGGGTACTTGCCAGCTTCTTTCACAGTGAATTCTACGACTGCACCGCCACTTGCAGGGAGCAGAACAGTTTGCATGCCTTCGTAGTGGTTCGCCGGGTTGCCGTCAATGTATACATCGTCAAACATTGTACCCACGACATGGAAGCTGCTTACCTCATTTGGCCCCACATTGTTAATGTAAAGTCTGACTTTGTCACCAACTTTTGCAGTGAGCGGATTGTCTTTAACAGCTGTTGTAGTGCCATTTGTGTTTGGCTGACCTTCATGGAGTGCTTTTGTAGAGAATACAACCTGAGAAGGCTCTCCATCCATCATGTCCTGCATATCGTTATATTTGTACCATTCGTTTTGAATAACCACATACTCTTGGTCAACTTCCTCATCTGTCGGAAAACCGTCTTTAGGTTCGACAATGATGACACCATGCATGCCGTTAGCGATATGCGCCAAAACTGGATCTGTACCACAGTGATACATGAAGACCCAGGGTTTGATGCATCGTAAGAAAATGTTCCTTCTTCATTTGGCATAACATCTATAAAGTTCTTGTCAGGTGCTGTGTGTACAGCGTGGAAGTCCATGCTGTGGGGTATTGAAGGATCTTTGTTTTCCAATGTGAAATGAATCGTATCTCCTTCTTCCACAACAATCAGCGGTCCAGGTGCTTCACCGTTGAATGTCCATGCTTTATAATCATAGCCAGGTTCGATTTCAATATCCGTAATTTGTGCTGTCATTGTTACATATACGTCTGTGCCATCCCGTTCCATTTCTAGCGGTACAGCGGGGTCGTTCAAATCTTTATGAGGTTCAATGATATTGGTATCTTCGCTTGCACTGACACCTTGAACATCCATATCAGCATCATCTTTATTGTCTTTTAAAGTGTTTTCCGCAGTACCTCCTGCACAAGCTGTAAGCACTAAAACCAGAATACTTAAAACGACCAACAGACGAACTTTCATTTTACCAAACATATTCCTCACCTCATTTTAGTTAGATAAGATGTTGCCTATTATCGGTTGCTGTATCTTATCTTTGATTCTATTGTATGATATGGTGAGATGATCACATGTGATATAAATCACATTAAAATGTAGCTTTATGGCTAATGTGTGAACGCCTCAATTGTTACTATACCAATAGTGTTAACTGTATTTAACTCTTATACAATTTTATTACTATGTGAACATTTGAACATAACCGCAAAAAAAAGGCCACTGGAAACATCTTTCCAGTGGAGAGCTGATAGACTAGGAGGGCAGCCGAAATGGGGGCTTTACAAATAGGATGCCCAGTTCATGGTGTTCCCCTCATATAAGGCACCTTGCACAAAGCGCACTTCGCCACGCGTATCAATCAATTCTAATTTGAAAAAGGCGCCACTGCCCTGCAAGGCTTCATAAAATGATTGAATCGATGCCACTTGTTGACCGTTTACTTTTTTGACATGGTCCCCTGCTATGATATCGAGGCGTTCTGCCGGTGAATCCGGAATGATGTCAAGAATGGTTAGCCCGCCATCCCCTGCAGGAAAATAGGGACGTTTGCTTGATTCTGAAACACGATGCCGATAGTTGATCCATTCCTTGCCTACAATACCGAATACAATGGCAACTGCAGACAGCCATCCGGCAAAAACGCTACCAATGGATAATAAGAGAACAAAGAAACCGAGCAATATAATAGATCCAGCTAATTTCTCAGCCGCTTTTTCAGGCTGTGATCCTCTGGCTGCATAATCAAACCCGATTATAAACGGAAATACCAGCAACCCGTATGAGTCACCACCAAAAGAAACATACGGCCAGTATTCAGCGAATGGTTCGATAGCTCCAGCTGGAATTAAAGTAAAAAATGGAATGACAGCCATTTTACCCAAATGATGTTGCCCGATCCAGCCACCCCGCTCGCTCAGCATTAAATCAGGATATGTATGAGATTTTTTCACCCGTTTCAGGATGATTCCCTCAACAATTAAAAACACTCCCAGAAGAATGGCAAGTCCAACAAAATTCGTATTCGAAAACAGGTTTTTTTCAAAATATGATTGACGGGTGAATATTAATGGCAGAAACAGAAGCACGATATATGCCACACCAATTGTATAACTTGCCGACAGAAGGGTCAGTCTGAATGACACACTCAACAGAATAACGACAACAGCAAGAACCATAAGGGTTTGATAAGAAAAAACAACACCGACGCCGACCATGAGCAATGATATAACAGCACCAATGATCAGAGACGGGAGAATGGTATAAGATACTTCAGTTCCTTGACCAAATATTTTCATTCCGAAGTTGCGCCGGTCACGCTGATGACGTTTTAACCCTACAATAAGTACCAGTAAAACAGCCCAATACAATAAAGGGTTAAGAAACAGTCGTCCAACGCCTTTTAACAGTTCAATGCCCCAATCTACAAGCATAGTCATCACCTGCTCCTGCATCCCTTTTTTAGTGCCCCTTCAGCATGAATACCCCCACTGATGCAGGAAGTATTCATGCTTGTACGGAGCGGCTTATGATTCATACAATGCATTTAATGCTTTTTCCATTTGTTGATCGTCCTCACCATTACGGACTTTCTCCACAACCATTTGCTGAAGCTGTCCGGCCGTTTCACTATCAATTTCCCCAGTCACCTGAAGAGAATTATCTTTTTGAAAGGCCTTTACAGCTTTTTCTGTAGCCTTACTAAAGTATCCGTCTTTACGGTCTGTATCATAGCCCAGCCCTTCAAGCATGACTTGAATGTTTTTGATCTTTTCTCCTGTTTGATCATATGCGAGTGTGTTTTCGATATCTACAGGACTCGTATAATAGTAATCAGGCTGCTTAACTTCAATTGTAGGTTCAACACCGACCTCATTGATCCAGTTCCCCTCAGGAGAAAGCCACTTCATAATGGTCAATTTTACTGCACTGCCATCCTCTGCAATCGGAACTGCATTCTGAACGGTTCCTTTGCCATAGCTCGTTTCGCCAAGGACCTCATAACCTGCTTCTTTCATGGCGACGGCGAGTATCTCTGAAGCCGACGCACTTCCTTCATTAATCAGAACATCAACAGGGTAATCTTTTTTTGCTTCTAAATCAGAATAATGCGGTGTTTTCGTTCCATCAGGTTTTTCGATTTGCAGATAAGGCATATCTTGTGGAATGAACAGACCTAATATGTCTTCTACAACATCCAAAATCCCCCTGGATTACCGCGTACATCTATGACAAGACCTTCTATTCCCTTTTCTTCAAGTTTATTAAGGTGTTCAGAGAATTCCTGTGCTGTTTTCTCTGAGAAAGAAGCAATTTCAATGACACCCGTTTTCTTGCCCTCGACAGTTTTCATTTCAGAATAAACAGTCTCGACAGGTATTTCATCTCTGACAAGTGTTACATTAAAGGGTTCAGAGACACCTTGCCGCTGTATTTCAAGCACTACTTCAGAGCCTTTCTCACCACGGATTTTCTCAACTGCCTCATGAAGATCCAGGCCTTTAATGCTTTCGCCGTCCACGCTGAGCACCTTGTCATTTGGACGCAAACCTGCTTCTTCAGCAGGAGAATCTTTAATAGGTGAAACGATTGTGATTGCGCCATTCGTTTTACTTACCTCAGCACCAATGCCTTCAAAAGAAGACTCAATCTGCTCAGTGAAGGATTTCACTGTTTCAGCGTCCATATAAGATGTAAAAGGGTCATCCAAAACTTCAAGCATTCCTTGAATAGCCCCTTCTATAAGTACTTGATCATCAACATCTTCAATGTAATTCTCTTTAATCAATGCATATGTCTGCATAATTTTCCCCATATTAGCTGAGTGAGGAACATCTTTAGGCGTGCTGTCCAGTGCTTGGTCAGGGACCGTTTGCTCACTTGGTTGTTCTCCTGACTGAGCCAGTTTGAACCCTGCAAAAGCGCCGCCAAAACCCAACACAAGTGCTAGCAGCAGTACAATAACAATTTGCGTTTTTCTCATCTTCATTACGTCACCTCTATCTTTTACACCTTATTTGAACAAAGGGTTATTGCTTCATTATACGTTAAAACAAGGCTTTTAGAAATTAAAGACATCACATTTTTATGTGATGTCTTTAATCGTACATGCTATTTGTTCATTCTGCAATTCTTAATCATCATTGTTTTAAACCTTTAGGAACTTGCGGACACTCATAACACTTCCCCAAATGCCGATAATGGCTCCAATACCCAAAACGAGGAGTGATAATTGCCATGCAAATGGATTGAAAGGCAAAATGGCAAAGAAGCTGTAATTAATTCTCTCCACCAAGTTGGCGTCAATATAATAATAGCCTCCCAGCACGACCGCTATTGGTATAAGCGAACCAAGCACGCCAAGGAACAGGCCCTCCACGAAAAATGGCCAGCGGATAAAGCTGTTCGTTGCTCCAACAAGCTTCATAATACCGATTTCCCTGCTGCGGGCCATAATGGTTAGTTTAATGGTATTCGAAATCAAGAAGATCGCCGTCAGAAGCAACCCGCCAATAAGGACAATGCCGATGGTGCGGGCGTATTTATTAAACTGAAACAGTGTACTGACGACATCCTGTCCATAATTGACTTTATAGACATTTGCCATGTCTTTTATTTTGCCGGCAACCCGCTCGGTATCTTCAGGATGAACAGTTTTAACAATATATGTGTGACGCAAAGGGTTGTCCTGATCAATAAGCCCCAGGAATCTCCTTCATCACCCATGCTATCCATAAACTTTCTCAGTTCTTCATCATTGGAAGAAAACACAACAGAATCTATATCATCAAGTTTTTCAATTTCTTTACCAAGTGCTTTAATGTCCTCTTTACTGGCAGTCAAATCTATTAGGGCATTAATCTCTACATCTTCTTCAACCTTTTTGGCCATCTCATTTAAGTTCAGCATAATCGTTAAAAAAGCACTGACAAGTACGAGTGTTACTGTAACAGCACCGATTGATGCAACTGACATCCAGCCATTCCGGAATATATTTTTAACACCTTCACGGAAATGGCGCTTTAGTGTTCTAAATTTCATAACCGTAGTCACCCCGTTGTTCATCACGCACAATAATTCCGTTTTCTATTGCTATGACACGCTTTTTAAATGTATTGACGATTTCTTTGCTGTGGGTTGCCATAATAATGGTTGTCCCTGTGTCATTGACTTCTTCAAGTGAGCGCATAATCTCCCAGGAAGTTTCCGGATCCAGGTTACCTGTTGGTTCATCGGCAATCACTAATTTTGGCCGGTTTACGATCGCTCTGGCAATTGAAACACGCTGCTGCTCACCACCGGATAATTCATCAGGCAAAAACCGCGCCTTGTTCTTTAACCCAACCAGTTCCAGCACATCCATCACACGGCGCCGGATATTTTTAGGCGTTTCTTCAATAACTTCAAGAGCAAAAGCGACATTCTCATATGCCGATAATTTCGGCAGCAGTTTAAAGTCCTGGAACACAACACCGATGTCACGTCTCAAGTAAGGGATATGCCGTTCTTTAATCTTTTGCACGTCTTTCTCGTTGATAATAATTTTACCTTCGCTCGGTTTTTCTTCCCGGTACATCAATTTAATAAATGTGGATTTCCCGGCTCCACTCGGCCCCACAATATAAACAAACTCACCCTGTTTGATGTCAACATCAATGCCATTTAAGGCAGTGACACCATTGGGGTATTTCTTATATATATCTTCCATTAGTATCATTTTAACTCACCTTTACGCTAAGTAATTGGGCAGGCATGATGATCACACCCATAACCTTTACTCATTATAACATTTTTCGTCATTAATTTTATCGGTAAAATTATTACATTTACATTTCACCGCATTACAATTTGTCTCAAAACACAAAAACTGCCCGGCGATTGCCGGACAGTTTCTTTATGCGTAAATTACTTTTTGTTGGCTAACCAGCTTGCAATGGTTTCTGCATCTTCATCAGAAACTTGCTTTTGAGCTGGCATTTGGCCCATACCGTTATGGATGATGTCAATAATGTCTTCTTTGGAATGATCTGCACCAACTGATGTCAGGTCAGGTCCCATTCCACCGCCAAGGTCACCGCCGTGGCAAGAAGCACAGTTGCTCTTGTAGATGTCTTCTGCGGCCCCTGCGTCGACTGATTCACCGCCGTTGTTGGCGTCCCCGCCGTTATTTCCGCCGGCGTTGTCTCCGCCATTGTCACCACCGCCGCCACATGCACCAAGCGTTAGCACGGTTCCAAATAAAATTGCCATAAGCCATTTCTTCATGAATGAAATCCCCCAATCCAAAAATAGTATATAAAACTTGTCTCTTTCATTATAACCGATAGCACCATATTTTAAACAAATTTCTTTAATGAATCATACCGCCTAAACAGGTAGAACCTTCCAAGTTTCCAGCATTCGCGAGCGTTTGCTTAAATGTGGCAGCTTATTGACATTTTTTGAACGGCATTTAATTCATCTGTGACCTAAGATACGCATCGATAAATGGATCAATATCACCATCGATTACACCTTGGGCATTGCCAGCATCAATATTGGTCCGGTGATCTTTAACCATTGTATACGGATGAAAAACATACGAGCGGATCTGACTGCCCCAGCCAATTTCCTTTTGTTCTCCGCGAATGTCATCTAATTCCTGCTGCTGCTTTTCAAGTTCCACCTGATATAATTTTGCCTTAAGCATTTTCATCGCAGTTTCGCGGTTTTTAATTTGTGACCGCTCAGATTGGCATGTCACAATGATGTTAGTAGGAACATGCGTCAGTCGAACGGCAGAGTCTGTTTTGTTTACGTGCTGACCCCCTGCGCCACTTGCTCTGTACGTATCCATTTTAATATCTTCATTTTTAATATCTATATCCACATCATCGGTGATCTCAGGCAAAACATCACATGACACAAACGATGTATGCCGTCTGCCTGATGAATCAAATGGAGATATCCGAACGAGACGATGAACACCTTTCTCGGCTTTCAGATAGCCATAAGCGTTATGGCCTTTAATAAGCAATGTAACACTTTTCACCCCGGCTTCATCGCCAGCAAGATAATCAAGCGTATCGACCTGGAATCCTTTCTGTTCTGCCCAGCGCTGGTACATTCTTAACAACATGCTGGCCCAGTCCTGTGATTCAGTTCCGCCTGCACCAGGATGGAGTTCAAGAATGGCGTTATTGGCATCATATGGATCACTCAGAAGCATTTGCAGTTCGAAATCACTGATGTCTTGACTAAGCGCCTGCGTTTGTTCATCCAGATCTTCAAAAAGTTCTGTGTCATTCTCTTCTTTAACGAGTTCATAGGAAACTTCAAGATCTTCAAGTTGCTGTTCAATTGATTCAAAATCTCCGACATAAGACTTGAGCCCATTCACTTCATCAATGACTTTTTGCGCGCTGGCCTGGTCATCCCAGAAAGAAGGTGCCGTCATATCCAGTTCCAGCTCTTCTATGCGTTGCTTCTTTGTATCGAGGTCAAAGAGACCCCCTAAAGTCCGCAATGCGTTTTTCCATCTGATCCAATTTCTGTCTGATTTCAGTCATGTCCATATCATTCACCTCTAGTTAGTGTATTAAATCAAGTTGCAGTTTTTATTTGCCGTGGCAGTTTTTATATTTTTTGCCGCTGCCGCAAGGACATGGGTCATTACGCCCCACTGTGTTTTTCTTGATATAAGGTTTTCTGCGTTTTTCGCCTTCCTCTTGTCCGCCTGAAACAGCCTGAGTGTTTTTCACAACGCTCTCGCGCTGCAGATTATCCCTGATTTGGGCTTTCATAATATATTTAGCCACTTCATCTTCAATGCTTGCGACCATTTCCTCAAACATCGCAAAGCCTTCCATCTGATACTCACGCAATGGATCGTTTTGTCCATATGCGCGCAGGTGAATACCTTGTCTCAACTGATCCATCTGGTCGATATGGTCCATCCACTTGGTGTCAACTGTTCTCAGTAAGATCACTTTTTCGAATTCATTCATCTGTTCTGGTGTGAGTTCCTCGACTTTTTCATCGTACCGGGTGCGGACTTTATCCATGATCAGATCAATCATTTCTTCTGGGTCTTTCCCTTTAATGTCTGTTACTTCAACATCACCTGGATCCAGAAGGCTGCCCTCCACATATTCAATGATGGAGCTCAGCTGCCAGTTCGCATCGTCGTCATCTTGAGTATGGGTGCTGACAACACGCTGAAGTGACGAAAGAATCATGTTTTCAATAATCTCACGGAGGTCTCCTTCAGCATCAATCACATCAAAACGCTGTTTATAGATAATCTCACGCTGTTCACGCAGAACGTCGTCGTATGAGAGCACTGTTTTACGTGCATCAAAGTTATTACCTTCGACCCGTTTTTGGGCTGACTCTACAGCTCTTGAGACCATTTTGCTTTCAAGCGGCTGAGAATCGTCCATGCCTAAACGGTCCATCATGGATCTCAAATTATCGGACCCAAATCTGCGCATCAATTCATCTTCCATGGATAGATAAAACTGCGTAACACCTGGGTCCCCTGACGTCCGGAACGTCCGCGGAGCTGGTTGTCAATCCGGCGTGATTCGTGTCGTTCTGTACCGATAACAGCAAGGCCGCCCCGTTCTTTTACCCCGTCTCCAAGCTTGATATCTGTACCGCGGCCAGCCATGTTTGTGGCAATTGTTACAGCACCCGGCTGACCTGCATTTTCAATGATATCTGCTTCACGATAGTGATTTTTAGCGTTTAGGACATCATGTCTGACACCTGCTTTTTTGAGCAGCTTGGAAATGACCTCGGATGTTTCAACAGCGACCGTACCAACCAAGACCGGCTGGCCTTTTTCGTGACGCTCTTTTATATCTTGTGTGACGGCATTAAACTTGCCCTCAACGGTTTTGTAGATCATATCTGCTTTATCATCACGAATGATCGGTTTATTTGTCGGAATTGCAATAACATCCATGTTGTAAATGTTACGAAATTCTTCTTCCTCCGTTTTTGCTGTACCTGTCATTCCAGACAGTTTGTTATACATCCGGAAAAAGTTCTGGAACGTAATGGAGGCCAACGTCATACTTTCATTTTGAATATGCAGACCTTCTTTTGCTTCAATCGCCTGGTGCAGCCCATCACTATAGCGACGTCCTTTCATGAGACGACCGGTAAACTGGTCTACAATGACAACTTCATCTTCCTGTACCACATAATCCATATCACGATGCATGGACACATGAGCCTTCAAAGCCTGATTAATATGGTGTGTCAAGGATACGTTGTTTAAATCGAACAGATTTTCAATTGAGAAAAACCGTTCAGCCTTATTAATCCCTTCTTCAGTCAGTTGCACACCTTTTGTTTTTTCGTCATACGTATAGTCGGTTTCCTTGGTCAGTGTGCTCACAAATGAGTCTGCCTGCTGGTACATGGAGGCAGATTTCTGAGCCGATCCTGAGATGATGAGCGGTGTTCTCGCCTCATCAATCAAGATGGAGTCAACTTCGTCAATAATGGCAAAGTTAAGTGGGCGCTGTACCATTTGTTCTTTATACAGCACCATGTTATCCCGAAGATAGTCAAATCCATACTCATTATTTGTTCCATATGTGATATCACTGTAATAAGCTTCACGCTTTTCTTCTTTTGACAATCCATTTCCATTCAAACCAACTGTTAAGCCCAGGAATTGAAACAATTCACCCATTTCCTGCGCGTCACGCTCAGCCAAGTACTCGTTGACCGTAATAATATGGACACCATTTCCGGACAAAGCGTTTAAGTATGCGGGCATAGTTGATGCGAGTGTTTTACCTTCACCTGTTTTCATTTCCGAAATATTGCCTTCATGTAATGCAATGGCACCCATAAGCTGTACGGGAAACGGACGCATGTTTAGAACGCGTTTAGCTGATTCCCTGACAACAGCATAGGCTTCAACGAGCAAATCATCAAGCGTTTCCCCGTTGTTATATCTTTCTTTAAATTCCTCTGTTTTATTAACCAATTCGGCATCTGACAGGCGTTCAAAATCAGGTTCCAGCGCTTCGATCTGATCTGCTTTCTTTTGCAGACGGTTAAGCTGTTTCTGATTCCCATCACCGAATATTCTTTTTAGCAAACCTGCCATGTTCATAGCACCTCGATTAAATGAAAAATCTTTTGATCATAACACTTATAATAACACTTTCACACACATCATGACAACTACACACGTTCCTGCGCAAGCTTATGGCTCTTAAAAAAGGTGATCCCATCTCGAGGATGGGATCACCTTTATGAGCATTGAATACCCTTTTATTTAGCTGTTTGGTTCAATCAAACCGTATTTACCGTCTTTACGGCGATAAACAACGTTTGTTTGATTTGTTACCGCATTTGTGAAAACGAAGAATGCGTGTCCAAGCATATCCATCTGCAATACAGCTTCCTCAGAATCCATTGGCTTTAAATTGAAACGTTTTGTACGAACAATTTCAACTTCATCAGATTCACTCTCGGGTTGCTTGGCTTCATTTTCCATCTCCGCAAATATATGTTTGGGCGCGCCCTCTTTTTTAAACTTGCGGTTCACTTTTGTTTTGTATTTACGAATCTGTCTTTCCAGTTTGTCCACGACTAAGTCAATTGCAGCGTACATGTCCACATGTTCTTCTTCTGCTCTCAGCAATAGATCAGTCATGGGGATGGTTACTTCGATTCGCTGCTCTTCATTATAGACACTTAAATTAACATGTACCTCGGATGTAGGTGGTGTATCAAAATACCGCTCAAGCTTACCAACCTTTTTCTCGATGTAGCTCTTAATGGCACCTGTCACCTCGATATTTTCACCACGAATGTTATAACGCATATAAGTGTCCTCCTTTCATCCTTATACCTATATTATACTATGTTTCCCCTGTAATTACCTCCAAAAACCATTAATTATTAAATATTGATAGTTTAATAAGGGCTGAACCTTGTTGACATGGGATTTAGAAAAATTTATTTTTTGCTATCCATGAACATCCCATCCATTGTTTGCACATTTTGATAGGGGTTGGTATAAGATTGATTGTTTTTCTTAAGCTGCTTAATCTGTTTCATTTCTGTTTTCAATTCAGCAAACAGCTGATCCATTTCTACTTTAATAGATTGATTCAGCTCGACAACTTGTTTGCCGATTTGCTTTTCTTCTTCTGTAAATGGCGGTTGAATATGCGACATTATGCGACCGCGTTCTTCCACCAATTGGTTCATCTCATCAATCAGCTGTTCCCGACTCTGTTTTGTATCAGATGATCCAAACAAACCTGCCAGTCTTTCGGTGACATCCAGCAAATCCTCAAGCTTATGCATTAGACCCGGGCACCTTGAGCGTATTGCTTCTGTCTTGTTTGCAGAAGAACTTGTTTCCAGGTATCTCGAAATTCTGTTGTAAAGGATAGAGCTTCTTGCAAATGTTCTTCACTGTTTTTAACATTTCCTTCACGCAGACAGTGGAGAATATAATCATACAAGGGCAGCATCTCTTTGGAAATGTCAATTGTCTGATCCAGTGTCAGCATCAATTCATGAATGATATCCTGGGCTTTTTTGATATTTGTATTTTTCGCTTCATAATCTTTGTTATGAAGATCTGTTACGGCTTTTTTAATGAATTTGATACATCCGTTGTAGAGCATAAGTGTTAATTCCCCACCAGATGCCGTATTGACTGAATTTGTTTTATAGGCTTCATACTTTTTCTGATAAGCCATAAATCATGCACTCCTTATTAAAGACATTAGGCTATCCCTACATCCCGCCGCCGAATTGGCTCATCAACTGCTGGGATTGCATATTCATACGCTGGATGGCTTTTTCCATAGCGGTGAATTCATTCCAGTACCTTGTTTCTACACGTGTCAATTTAGATTCAAAATCTGACATTCGGCTGTTGAGGTCTTTCATGCGTTTTCCCAAGGTATAATTCTCAAGTGTGGATGTACCCTTGCCAGCTCTTATCTCAATCTTGCCCATTGTTGCTTTGACAGCATCCTCCACGCGATTGATAATTCCGCGCTCTGCCCCCTCAACGTTATTGGAGAATAATTTCTTCACATCTTGCGGGTTTTCTCTCAGTGCTTCCTTCAGCTTATCTTCATCCACTTCAAGCTTCCCGCCGTTCAAATAATTGCGGCCTGTCGAAATACCGATCTCGGTAACAGATGTGTACTGAGAGTCATTTTTTACCTCAGAATACCAGCTGCGCCTCAGATCAAACATGCCATTTGTGATAAGCGTCTCACCACGCAGCATGCCGCTTTTGGCTTTTTCCTCCCAAAGCTCAATTTCCTTTTCCGACATTTCTTCCTTTTGCTTTGAAGTCAGCGGCGGGAAATCGCGATATTTGTCCTCTTGCTGTGATTCATTTAATGTATCAATCGTTTTATTATACGTATCTACAAACTTCATAATCGAATCAAAGGTATGGTCGACATCGTTTTTAACCGTTAGGCTGGCATCGCCTTTTCCTTTGAACTCGAAATTAATGCCGTTTAGCTCATAGGAATTGTTTTTGGAAGTGAGTTCAACCCCATTGTAGTAAAATGTGGCCTCTTTTCCATTTTTAGTGGTGAACTCTGTTCCAGACATCCCCATTCGTTGTTCAAAAAAACTTTGACCGTTTTTCCCCTGCCCCTTGATAGAGATCTCTTTCTCAAGGGTACCTGTCAGCGTTGATTCCATAATGATTTTCTTTTGCTGGTCATCATAAAATGCTCTAACATCATTGTCGCCATTTGTAATCTTTTTTAAGACATCTCTAAGGCTATCTCCAGACTTGATTTCAAAAGAAAATGGCTCTTCGTCTGCTTTTTCATTGAATTCCAGGGTGTAAGTTCCTTTCCAATTTTCACCTAATTCTATATCAGGATCCTCAACATTCCCGCTCATATAAACTGTAGCTGTGGCCAGATTTTCTACATTAATGTTATAAGCTCCTTCTGACGCGTTTGCATTTGCAGTTGCAGTCACGGCGGATTCATTGGACGAGCTAACTGCTTTCGATTCATAAGTCTTGCTCAGTTTCATATCGAGCATAAGCTGATTCAGATCGTGCAAGGACTTGTTCATATCCCGAAAACTGTCACGCTTCCAGGTTAAAGTTGTTTTATCTTGTTCCATTCTGTCGAGCGGCATCCGCTCTGCTGTCATCAATTTATTGACAAGCTGATCAATATCCATTCCTGTTGCCAAGCCACCGATTCGCATGTGCAGGGCCCTCCTTTATCTTTAAACCTTTTCATCGACGAGCAAGCCCATGAATTCGGCCATTGCTGCGTACATATCCAGCATTTTCTTTGGGGGAATTTCCTTAATGACTTCATGTGTGACCGGGTTGACTACTGTTACGTAGTACTCATTCAGATCTTCATGAAGTTGAAATTTCAAATCTGTTTTCAAAGGTTTGGCGAGTTCGTTCATTTTTGTAACGGCTGTTTCTACCTTGGCCGTTGAAATGATCTCCTCATCATGCAAAACAATTTTATCGCCATTGTCTTTTTGTTCTGGGACTGGACGCGGTCCCTGTTCTGTCTGCTGTTTCAATGGTGTTGCAAAGCTTTGTGCATTGTCAACTTTCATTCCTTACAGCTCCTCATCCGTATCTTTACTTTTTATATCGGATGTTTCTGGAAATTATAAAGCCCTATTTTCGGTGTTGATCTGATAATTTCTCCAAAAAGTTTTGAGGGAGGTTGGCGGCTTCGCTGTTCTCATGTTGAATTTGCAAATAGACTTCGCGCCTGTGTATATCGACAGACTTAGGAGCTTCAATTCCAATTTTCACTTGATCACCAGTGATTTCCAGCACTTTTATTTCAATATCTTCGCCGATCTGGAGCGATTCACCTGATTTTCTCGTTAAAACAAGCATGACTCAGTCCCCCTCCGTCTCAGACATTTCCGGGGTGGTCACCGGCGCTTTCACGAACCAAGTGTCATCCTGAAGTATGTGCTGCTTCCCAAGTCGGGAGCGTGTATTAAGTATGAGAGGTGCTTTGAGGTTTAAGGTGCTTTTCTCGAAAGGTTCCTTAAGCGTTACAATCACAGCCACCGCAGTATCTGCTTCCTGCTCAATATCAATTTGTTGCGCAACATGATCCTCCAATTCAAACGAATAATTCGGATAGAACTGATGCGGGTTTGTGATCACAAATGCCAAGTCCGGTGTGTTGACTGACTGTAAAACGTGAAAAAGCTGATTCCCAGGCAGATCTAAAATAACAAATGATGTTTCCTCTGCAAAACCTGGAAGGCCAGAAGCGAATGTAAAAAGTTCATGCTTATCAATCGTTGTTTCACCAAAATATTTCGTTTGTATCTTTTGAGTATCCAAAAATACCACTCCCTTTCCCAACTCTAAATGCATCAGAAGGGAAGAATCCTCTTATCTAAAACCTCTTAAACAAAATCTATTTCCAGTTCAGGGTATTGGGCCATTTCTGTTGTGACCTGGCCAGGTTCATAATGGTGCACAGGCTGATGTGTTTGGACGTCAATTATAGGACGCTGAGCCGTAATATCCGTATGAATTTTGGCTGGCTCATAGTTGATCGCAACCGCGAACCGTGACGGGATGAAGTCGATCCCAAGCGGCTTCATTTGACGGGAGCTATTCGTTTGGGCTTGTTGAGTGAGGGGATTGCCGCCGTCTTCGATTTTCATAAGAGCCGTGCCCTCACTTGCTCTTCGCCCTGCTCCTTGCTTAGCGGCTTTAAGACCTTCCGCAGCATGCTGTTTGTTTAATTTAGTGATGCTCATCAGATTCATGTCTGCCCATGCTTGAGATTGATCAATCGTTAACCGGCCTTTTTCTGTGTTCATTTTTATAATGGCTTGCGGCTGTTTGATAGACAGCTCAGCACGGGGCTGCTCAATTGTCTGTTTGGCCTCTGTATGATGGATCGCAATCCTGCCCATTTGTGATTGCATACGAATTTGCTGCATATTCATGAGCACCCCTCCAATCAAAAATCAATCAAAAACCCTGGATTAAGCCAATAAGGCACCAGGGTTGTTCGAACAACATCAGCGTAAGAAATCAAGAAGTGTCGGTTGAATAATACGCGATCCCGCAGCCAGGGCAGCGCGATGCAACGTTTCCTGAGTAATAAGGTCGGTGATGGCTTTTTCGTAATCAATATCCTCGTTGTCACTCATTGTTTTCTTAGCAATAACTTCTTGTTCATCTAGGCGGTTTTCGATCAATTCGAGTCTGTTCATTCGCGCCCCGAGATCAGCTCTGGCGTTAATCGTGTTATCAATATTCGCATCCAGCGCCTCAATCGATTGGTTGATGCCTTCTTGATTGTTTGTATCTAAGTTTGTGATAAAAGAGTCAATTTTCTTGAAGAAATCGTCTCCGAATACATCTTCCGGCAGGACATTCGCCCGGATTTTAATGCCATTAGAGACTTCGATTTCAACAGCCTTATTCTCAGCTGAAGATGTGCCGTCTTTTGCAAAAGGCTTCTCCTCAGTTTTATTTCCATTGAAGATATACTTATCGTTCACTTTTGTATTGGCAATATCCACCAAATGTTTTTTTATCTGTTCTGCTTCCTCTTTAATGTTTTTCCGCTCGGATTCATCATAGGTATCATTACTGGCCTGGACAGCCAATTCACGCAGTTTTTGCAGAGCCTTGGTTGTTTTATCCAGTGCCGAATCAGAGTTGTCCATCCAATTATGAACTTCTCCGACATTACGCTTGAATTGACCGACTTCTGTTACCTGTCTGCGGAAGTTAATGCCTTTCATTGCAATCACAGGATCATCGGAAGGCCGAGTTATTTTTTTACCAGTTGACACTTGCTCAAGATATGTATTTAAGTTTGTGTAGCTGTTGGACAAGTTTCTGAGCATGTTATTGGAAATCATACCTTGTGTGACACGCATTTTTACACCCTACCTTCCTACCAGACCCATGTTATTAATGATGCGATCTAGCATTTCATCAACGGCTGTCATATTACGAGCTGCTGCATTGTAAGCATGCTGGAACTTAATCATGTTGGTCATTTCTTCATCCAGCGACACTGCGCTGACAGACATCCGCTGTTTTTCCACCTGATCCGTCAAAACAGCAGTATTATCTTTCATCGTATTAGCCTTTTGGGCTTCAACTCCAAAGCGGCCGATCATACCTTCGAAAAATTTATTAATAGAGGTTTCCTCAATGGTTCCTTTTTTCGCGAATATATCAGCTAATTCAGATGCGATATCACCGTATCCTGAATCAGAAGCTTTAATTGCTTCTGAAGGGTTTTCGATAATGGCATCTGAGACAGTTATGTTCCCGGCTGCCGGCTCTTCATCAAATCCGGTGAAAAACGGAGGGTCACTATGAACCTTATTAAATTCCTCTCCGATCGCTTTAACCAATGTGTTTAATTCCTGATGGAGCTTGGGGAATGAGCCTTCCACCTGATCGTCCTTCATATAACCGTAGGATTCGATGAGTCCTTTTAAGCTGCCATTGATGTTGCGTTCTTGTAGAACGTCTTTTCCTCCGACGGACAGTTGATTGACTGCATTTTGTTCACCACCAAAGCCGACTTCCATTTCGTGGACTCCATTTTCATCTAACAGAGGAACAGCAGAGTCTTTCGAGTCACCGACCAAGGATATCGTGACGATCCCGTCAGCTATATCTGGAGCGGTCTCATAACTCTTTTCTTTTACAACCGTAATGTTAACGATTCCTGAAAGCTCGTCTACCAATTGATCCCGTTTATCATATAGATCGTTGGGCAAGTAGCCATGAGGTTCAATCTGCTTAATTTGTTCATTTAGTTTATGAATGCTGTCGAGAAGTGAATTTGCTGTTTTTACGTTATTTTTAATTTCCTCATTCAAATCATCGCGGATGGATTCAAGCGAGTTGGATGTATAATTAAAGGTGTCTGCCAAAGCTTGGGCGCGTTCGGCGACAACGGATTTAGCACCGCTGTTTTCCGGGTTGGCGGCCAAATCCTGAAGCGATTCCCATAATTGTTTCATCGTATGGGATATGCCACTTTCAGTCGGTTCATTCATCAGTCTCTCTAGACGATCAAGTGAAGCTGATTTGGCTTCCCAGTAACTTGATTGGCTGTTTTCTGAGCGGTACTGCATATCCAGGAATTTATCGCGGACACGTTCAATGCTTCCCGCTTTAACCCCTGTTCCCATTTGTCCGGGGATTTCCGGACGGTTCCGTGACGCAGAAGGGTATGGAGACATGGTTTCAAAATTAACACGCTGGCGAGAATAGCCTTTTGTATTCGCATTCGAAAGGTTGTGTCCCGTTGTATATAAAGCTGATTGCTGAGTAAATAATGATTGTTTGGCCATTTCCAGGCCGTGAAAGCTGCTCATGTATGTTCCTCCTGATTAAGCTTTGGAATCGAAGACAGACCGATCGTTTATCGGGGTTTTAAATTGCTGGCCATAGTTCATATTCTTAATCGAAGGCTGCATCATATCCAAGGACATTTGAACAAACTGCATGGATTGCTCTACTAGTGCCATGTTTAATTGTTCCTGCTCCTTGAGAGCTGTTAGCTTGTCAATTAAGTTTGCAGCAGCCTGTTCAACTGTTTGTTGGTCTTCAGATCCTTCCAGGTGATTCAGCATATTGGTCAGGGTCGAATCCTCTTCATACCGATGATCAGCAAACCACGCTTCAACCGCATTTTGGCGTTCTTCTTCTTTTTTTTCTAATTTACGGGTCAATTTTCGCTCTGTGCCTAAAAGTGACTGCAGGCGTTCTGTGTCATCCTGTTTCAGTGCATCTGTTTTTTCTTGTGACGTTTCAAGCAGCTTGTCGTGCAGCTGCGTTAATCCTTCTATCGATGCGACAACCATTTCAATGGACATGGTGTGTCCTCCTTTAAGTTCGGGTGGACCAGAATGACAGCATTTTGTCTGCTGTCTTGGCAGGGTTCACCTGATAATCCCTGATTCCACTGCTTGTTTAATCTTCTGGACGTGAGCCGCACGTTGAGCCTCTTTCGCTCCCTCTGCTTGTTGCATTTGTTTAGCTTTGTCGGATATTTGCAGTTGGTCTTTTTGCGGCATCTCTTTCTTTTCGTGTGCTTGTTTGTTCATTTGTTTCTGATAAGGATTCAAATTCGTATGATTTGGGCCATAAATTTTCATTTGCATCACCTCGCATCATTGTAGATTGTGTCATCCGTCCTAGTCTTTCTTCTCTTGTTATTTATATCGGCAGCTTTCTGCAATATTTAAATCATTCTTTAGAACGTTCAAGGTTATAATAGGCATATTGCCGTTCTTTTGATTTTTTCATTCGGGTATGTTCAAGTTGTTCGATGCTTTCATGCCTTGACAAATCGGTTTTAATATCATTTGCGCATGATTCACATAGACGGCCAGTTACAATACCGGTTCCACATTTTTCACAAGGATAGGCCAGCTTTGGAAAATCGGAGGCCCTCAGTCTTTTTTCTTTAATGAATTTAATGATCAATTCTTCCGACACCTCGGTTGCAGCTACAATTTCCACGATAGTAGCTTCCCGATTCTTTTTCTTCTGTAAAAAAGCATAAACCGTATCAAAGGCCTCTTCTTCCTGTTTATAGCAGTCATGACATATATCTCTTATGGTTTTGACAAACACTGTATCACAGCGCTGGCAATTTGCTAATTCCCCCATGTCAACAGCCTCCTGATTAAATAAATTATAACATAGGAACTGATTAATTACAGTCACCCGCGCGCAAGTGTCAAGCCATATACACTTGGGCAGCCGTTTGTTTTTAATTGCCGGGCAATATGACGCAAAGTCGTACCCGTTGTATAAATATCATCGACCAGAATCACCGGTTTGTTAATAGGTTCAGTCACAATAAACGGGTTTTTTGATAAAATTCGCTCGCGCCGCGATTTCTTGGATTGTTTCTCCCCGCTCAGACGTTCTACCGCCAAGACAGGTTCAACTGGTAATAAGCGGGCAAGCATTTCTGCTTGATTGAAAGCCCGTTCCTTAAGCCGCTGTGAACTTAAAGGCACAGGCACGATTAGACAATCTTTTTTCAAATTGGAATACTGCTTTTCAAAGGCATCCCGGAAGACGTCAGCAAACATATTTCCCAATTCATAATCACCTCGGTATTTCCACTTTGTGATCACGTCTTTCATAAAATCGTTGTATCCCAAAACGGAACAATGAGCTTTGAGCACATCACCATCGGGAAATTGCTGACGCCACCAAAGACAGTCATGACATACACGCTCTTTTGTTTCCCGTGAACAAACCCGGCATCGCTGGCCCGATAGAAAGTGAAGCTGCTCAAAGCAATCTGAACATATCGGCTTCAGTTTAGGGGGGTACAATACAGTACGCCATGTTGTTTGACTGATGATATCCATGTCACAATATAAGCAGATCATGATCGCCACCCTTCCCGCTCATTCATCAGGCGGATATGGCGAATGGCCTGGACCATTGCATCGGTCTTCCCATCGTGAAAAAACACGACCTCACCATACGGATCATCTGAACTTCGCCCGGCTCGTCCGGCAATTTGAACAAGAGCAGCTTCATCAAAAACCTCGTGGCCTGCATTAAGAACCATCACATCTACAGAAGGGAAAGTTACCCCTCTTTCCAGTATGGTGGTGGTAATGATGACTTTGAGCTTTTTTTGGCGAAAGCGTTCTACTTTTTCTGTTCGATTCGGATCTTCGGAATGAACGGCGCACACTTGAGCGTTCTCCTCAATCCAGCCTTCTTTCAAAAACAATTCTCTAACGGACTCAACGAGATTGTCTGCCAAGGCAATGGCGGGAACAAATATGAGCAACTGTCTGTCCATGTTGTCACGATTCCGCATCCACTGGACACAAGTTTGAGACAAACGATTTTCGCGAAGGTTTTTTTGAAGCTGAAAAGTCATGTGCATACTAGGAACGGGTAAGGGATGACCATGGTAACGGGTTGGGACAAACACATGGGGCAGTTTGTTATTGGTGAGCAAACGCTGTTGCTGTGTTCGGGGAGTGGCTGTTAAATAGATCGTTGTACAGACAGATTTCTTTGCTCGGTTTGCTGCAAATGGGAGCGATGGATCAGCATGGAAGGGAAAGGCATCAATTTCATCAATAATCATAACGTCAAAAGCCGACTTAAATCGAAGCAATTGATGGGTGGTAGCCAGTATAAGCTGAGCAGACGCCTCCCTTTCAGGACTGCCGCCATATAAAGCTTGAACGGGAATTTCAGCAAAAGCTTTTTGTATACGAGGCTTCAGTTCTCTGACCACATCAGCTCGGGGAGTCGCGATACAAATCCGCAAACCCAGCTGCAAAGCTTGCGTAATTCCCGGAAAGAGCATTTCAGTTTTGCCGGCACCACATACCGCCCAAATCAAAAGCTCCGGCATCCTGGTTTGTATGGCCGAGGCAACGGAATCAGCCGCTTGCTGCTGAGCTTGTGTGAGTTCTCCTGTCCATGTACATGGAGCCGGATGTGTCGGCCAATCTGCTTCGGCGCCTGCCCATGCATAGAGGGGCTGACAGGCAAGCACTCGGCCCATCTCAATGCATTTCCGGCAATAGATATGCTCTTCTCCACAACTAGCACAAGACAAATGGCCAATAAGCGAGTTTTTCCGGTTGCCGCAGCGGGCGCACTCTGGCCCTGTTAACCGATGTTCAAAAGAAGGGAGGGGCTGAAGGCAACCTTGGCTGATCAATAATTCAATATCGGACGTAATCAGATTCAACTCATCACGCAGCAGCAACTTACCGGCAAACTTAATAGAAAGCTCACGAAGATGCAGAGTCGAAGGTAAATGAGGCTTGGATTGGAAGGACATAGAGTTATCACTCTTTTCTTCTTGTAAATGGGTTAAAATGCTTAAAAGGAACTGACCTTATAGGGCAGTTCCAGAATCAAAAGAATAGAATTATTGCTTATACCAGCAGATCCCGAGTGCACCTTCACCTAAATGCGTGCCGATCACAGGACCAAAATAACTGATCATATTTTCTGTCTTGGGATATTCCTCAGCGATTTCTTCTTTCAGCTGTATAGCTGCTGACTCGTTATTAGCATGAATAAATACAATGTGATAGGTTTCCCCAGACGACAAATCCTCTTTTAACATGTTCACAATACGTCTGATTGCCTTTTTGCGGGTGCGAATTTTTTCAAACGGCACAATGACCTTATTCTCAAAGTGCAGCACAGGCTTCACCTGAAGGAGACTGCCCACAAATGCCTGAGCGTTGCTCAACCGCCCGCCGCGCTGGAGGTGGGTTAAATCGTCTACCATAAAATACGCGCGCATGTGCTGTTTCATTTCATCAAGGCGCGCCGTAATCGTTTCGGGTTCCGCACCATCTGAAGCAAGCCGAGCTGCTTCAATACAATAAAAGCCTTGGGCCATGCAGCTGATTTCTGAATCAAACGGATAAACCTCAATTCCTTCGACTGCATGTCCAGCTGTGACCGCCGCCTGGTATGTGCCGCTGATACCGCTTGATAAATGTATGGAAATAACTGCATCATAAGTCTCAGCCAGCTCACGATATTTGTTTTCAATCTCGCCTATTGAGGGCTGAGAAGTTTTAGGCAGATTTTCTGCCTCTTTGACTTTCTTATAAAAGTCTTCTGTTGTAATATCAATTCCTTCACGATAGGCATCACTGCCAAATACGACACTGAGTGGAACGATGTGGATGCCATGTCGGTCTAAGATCTCTTCAGGCAAATATGCTGTACTATCTGTCACAACAGCTACTTTCATTTAAGGTTTCTCTCCTTTAAATTTCGACCACTACTGTTGAGTCAGTGTTAAATAACATCGACCCAGCCTTTCTTGATGGCTTCAACAACAGCTTGTGTGCGGTCCGTTGCGTTCATTTTTTGTAATATGTTGCTGACATGGTTTTTAATGGTTTTCTCACTGATGTATAGAGCTTTTGCTGCAGATTTATTACTCTTGCCCTCAGCAAGCAGCTGCAGGACTTCACATTCTCGCTTTGTCAATAGATGAACAGGCTTTTCATACTCAATGCCGGTAGCTGTTAAGACGGATTCGCTCTCCCGAATCAGCCTGCGATATTCTTTAACGAGGTTGTGGGTTACGCGCGGATGCAGGTATGAACCGCCTTCGCTGACTACTTTGATGGCTTCAACCAGCGCATGGGCATCCATTTCCTTCAGAAGGTAACCTTGGGCGCCTGTCTGCAAAGCATGTGTGACATAGCTTTCATCGTCATGAATGGACAAGATGATGACACGTGTGTTTGGAAAGCTTCTTACAAGCGTGCCTGTAGCCTCCACTCCATTGACATTCTGCATATTGATGTCCATTAAAACAACATCAGGCCGGTGTTTTTTAACAAGTGTGGGGGCGCATGACCCGTCTTCCCCTTCTGCAACAACTTCGAGTCCGGGTTCAAATTCAAGAATGCGTTTGACGCCTTCCCGGAACAACTTATGGTCATCAATGAGGATTACTTTAATTTTATTTCCCATTTTCTCGTTCCTCCTGCCTTTTAATGTGCATAACCAGGTCATCTATTGAATCTAGTATACTTGTAAATGAAAATAAGTATACTGACACCTTCTTTTTATTTGACCTTTCGATTTTTTTATATCCTTTAGTTAGAGTGGTACTTTTATGATGAGGCTTGTGCCTTTACCCTTTGCAGATTCAATTGTGAAGGAACCTTCCAGCATATCGATGCGCTCCCGCATGCCAATCAGTCCAAAAGATTCTTCCTTCTTCTGATTTGGGTCAAAACCTTTTCCATTATCCTTCACCACGAGAAACATAAAGCGGTTATTGATTTCAAGCTTGATTTGAATTAACGAAGCTGCAGAATGTTTGATCGCATTTTGCAAGGCTTCTTGTGCAAGACGAAAAAATGCAACTTCATATTTCTGCGGTAAACGTTCCTGTTTGCCCATTGTCGTGAGCTCAATCTCAATATCATTATACTCAGCCATGGTGTCAACGTACTTCCGCATGGTCGGTAAGAGTCCAAGATCATCCAGCGCCATTGGACGCAAATCGTAAATGACACGTCGGACTTCATATAACGAAGAGCGAATCATTTTACGCATGCTTTTGATTTCATTTAGAGACTCCTCAAGATTTCCGCTTCGGAATGTACGGTCAACAATTTCTGATCGGAGGAGGACATTGGCAAGCATCTGGGCTGGGCCATCATGAATTTCTCTGGAGATCTTTCGTCGTTCATCCTCTTGTGCCTCAATAATTTTAAGTCCGAATTCCTGTTTTTCTTTCGCTTCTTCAAGCATCATATTCATTTGCTGGAAATCATCTGTTAAGTATTTTAAAATAACCGATATTTTTCGGGTCAATGTCTCCGCACGTTCTATTGTCCCGTAGAGCGTCTGCAACCGACGTTCCAATTCGTCACGTTTTTGTCTGAGAGAAGCCTCAGCTTGGCGCATCATCGCCAAGCGGGTTTGTAGTTCATGTGTGCGTTCATATACATCTCTAATTTCATTCTCTGAATACTGATCAAAATGCTTACTTACCCGTGATAGATTCTGGCGAGACAGACGCACTTTCTTTTCGAGATCATCTCCATCATCAATCAATCCGACAACTTTGTCTTTTGTATCTTCAAGTTCATTGACCAGTCGTTCGTATTCGGCACGTGCATTATCTCCAATTGTGAAGATCTCATCTTTACTCGACTCCACGACTTCGACCATTTCTTCTATAACCTTGTCTAAGATACCTTCTTTTGTCAGCTCGACCATTTATCTCACCAACCTATGTTATAATAGTACAATCTGTTTCAATATAAACCATCTATCATTCTATAATGTGCGTTTTGGAGGTGAAATGCAAGATGTTATCGAGTTATTTTACAGTAAACAAAAACGGCAGCTCAGAACAAGTCATTCAAAAGTCACGCTTCATCGGATATGTTCGGCGTGTGGAAACCGAAGAAGAAGCTGCTGAATTCATTCAATCAATCAAAAAAAAGCACCACGATGCCACACATAATTGTTCAGCTTATATGATCGGAGAAAATGATCAAATTCAAAAAGCAAACGATGATGGCGAACCCAGCGGAACAGCGGGAGTCCCTATGCTTGAAGTCCTGAAAAAGATGGGCCTGAAAGATACGGCGGTCGTCGTTACGCGTTACTTCGGCGGTATCAAACTAGGGGGAGGGGGATTAATTCGTGCATACGGCAGCACGACATCCCAAGCCATTAGAGAAACAGGCATCGTCAAGCGGGAGCTCACGCAAGGTGTATCTGTCACAGTCGATTATCCGCTGCTCGGAAAACTTGAAAACGTTCTGCGCCAATCAGATCATTTCCTTAAAGATATTCATTATCTCGAACAAGTTGAGTTCATCGTTTATGTAGCAATTGGTGAGGAGCAAGCTTTTATCGATTGGATAACAGACCTGACGAGTGATCAGGCTGTACTTAAAACCATAGATCAAATGTATATGGAGTTCCCTGTAACCGATAAATGAACGCCTTTTCCAAATTTTATACTTTAACCTCATAAAACGAAAGGGACTAAAGCATCAAGACTTTAGTCCCTTTGTTATTCACCGCAATTGTGAACAGGCACCTTCATCAGCAATAATCACAGCATCTGAATGCTGTTGCAAAATAGATGCCGGGAAGGTTTCGGTCACTTCCCCGTTCACCAAACTTGCCAGTGCTTCTGCTTTTTTCTCTCCAGAAACCAGCAATACAACACGGCGGGCTTCCATAATCGATTGGATCCCCATCGTTATCGCTTCAGTTGGCACTTCATCCATTGAATTAAAAAAACGTGCGTTTGCTTGGCGTGTCGACTCATCGAGCGTCACAATATGCGTTCTGCTCTTAAAGTCGGTGCCGGGCTCGTTAAATCCGATATGACCATTCATCCCTAGACCCAGAAGTTGCAGATCAATCGCTCCGGCTGATTTGATCAGTCTTTCATAATCTTCACATGCCTGGGACTTGTCTTCTGCAGCACCATCTGGCAGGTGGGCATTACCTTCTTTCAAATCAACATGTTTGAACAGTTTTTCAGTCATATAATAATGATAACTATTCGGATCTTCTTTTGTAAGACCGACATATTCATCAAGATTAAAAGTCTTTGTATTCGAGAACGATATAGCTCCATTTTCATATGTATGGATAAGTTTCTCATAAAGTCCCTCAGGTGTGGACCCTGTGGCGAGTCCCAGCACAGGCGATTGAACTGTGTTCATCAATTCTTTAACCAACTCACAAGCTTTAGCGCTCATTTCTTCATAATCCTTCACCCGGATTAATTCCATAACTATCTATTCCTCCTTGAAAGCGATCGCTCCGCCGCTAATTGTATAATGTATGTTCAAATCCTCACCAACCAGCAGGAGATCTGCGTCTCCTCCGACAAAAATGCGCCCTTTTCGATCATACATATTAATTTGTTTGGCAGGGTTGGCTGAGGCCATTTCAACGACATCCTCAATCGTTGCGCCAGCCAGTTTCAGCATATTTTTAGCCCCGTCACGCAGCTTCAGAATACTTCCGGCAAGTGAGCCGTTTTCAAGCATCGCTCTGTCAGAAGTGACCTTGACAGGCTGGCCGCCCAGCTCATAGTCTCCCGGCTGTAAACACTTGGCTCGCATGGCATCTGTGATCAGAATGAGTCGTTCACTGCCGACGTTGTCATAAATCAACTGCATCATTTCCGGAACCACATGAACACCGTCCGCAATGAGTTCAGCACGCAGCTCTTCAAGAAGAAAGGCGGCCCCGACTGCGCCAATTTCTCTGTGGTGAATCCCGTTCATGGCGTTGCAGATATGTGTCAACTGACGCACACCGTAAGAGACAGCTGTTTTCAGATCAGCGTAGTCTGCCCCGGTATGCCCTGCTGAAATATTAATGCCTTTTTCAAATAAAGCCTTGATAAACGAACCATCTTCATCATGTTCTGGTGCCATTGTAATGGTTTTGATGTTGTTTCCGGAGAGTGTTTGCCACTTGTTAAACACATCCAGATCAGGTTTCATAATATACTTTTCAGGCTGAGCACCTTTTTTGCTCACTTCTATAAAAGGGCCTTCCAAGTGTGCGCCAATCATCTGGGCTTGACCAGGTTTGTTTTGATACGATGCAATGTTTTCCAGTGCCCGTTCAATATTTTCGGGTGATTGTGTGATCGTCGTTGCCAAAAAGCTGGTGGTGCCTTCTTCAGGCAGCGCTTTCGCCATTGCATCGAGCGCTTCTTCTGTCGCATCCATAACATCGCTGCCTGCAGCACCATGGATGTGACCGTCAATAAACCCTGGTATAATGCGTAACCCGCTCCCATCAATGGTTATCACAGATGAAGGTGTTTCCAGTTCAGTATCGGTCTTAATTGCTGCAATTTTGCCGTTTTCAACAAGGATTGAACCGTGCTGCCACTGGCTGTTTTCCACATAGATGTCCGCATTTTTAATTAAAATCGGTTCTCCAAGTTCCAAAATTGTTCCCTCCAGTAATTACTGCCTCATATGGTGCATCATTTCGAGACCTTTATACGGATCGTGTCTATTATTCAGCATAACCTTGTTCAAACTCTTTGCCTCTAGTCAATTCTTCAACAAGCATCTGAATCAGTTCTTCAGAAGTTTGAATTCGGTTTGTTTCTGTTTTATCTATTAACTTTTTCAGCATTACTTTATAGTGTTCTTGTTCACGCATGCTTTAAACCGCCTTTTAAAAAAGAGTTTAGTATAATGGTACTATACCACAACAAGATGATAGAAAACGTCACGAACAACAAATTAACTTCAATTTCGTCAAATTGTCACAGTGTTTCATGACATTTTTCTCAACTTTCTCTTCCTGACGAATCTGAAAACCATAATCAGAACTATGGCAGACAGAGCACCAGCAGCGTCAATTAGAACATCTCCGAAATAGGTGTTCTGTTACTCGTGAAGCTTTGATGCCATTCATCTATTCCAGCGTATGCAACGGCCCAGACAAATGACACAGCGAGCTGTCCGCTGAAATAAAGTGCGGTCGTTTTCTTCAAAGCAATGTAAACAAGCAAAGCCAACACAAAAAACACACCAAAGTGTGCGCCTTTTCTGATAAAGAACTCGATAAATCCGTCCACACCCAATGCCTGTACACTTACCTCTGATTGATGATAGGTAAGCTGAAAATGAGTAAGCATCGGCTCCAAAAAAGAAAGATCAAACGTATCTGACATGAAAGGTTTAATGTCCTGCTGCTCATATGGTTGTGAAGAAGCATAGAAAATAACCCCCATCCAGACAGCAGGAAATACCCAGTAGATCCATCTCCTCATACACATTAACTTTCTTGCTGATTGCGCCATTTCATAAATTCGAGGTATTGTTTAAATTCTTCTTTTGACACCCCGGAATGCATAGCCTCGTCAACGAGAGCAAGCCAATCTGCGTCAAGATCGATTTCTTCATCAGACTGATCTTCTTTCAGTAGTACATTAATCGATACGTTCAGTACATCGCTTATTTTTTCGATGAACTGGATCGATGGGTTCTTTTGTAAATTTCGCTCAATTGAACTCAGATATGATTTTGCGACACCTGCTTTCTCTGCCAACTCTGAAATTGACATACCACGGTTTTGCCGCAATTTTTTGATGTTTTCACCGATCAAGTTCTCACACCCTCTTTCATATATAGTATATCACAAAAATGACCGTAATTACCTCTTGTTTGTTAAGCCATACTAACTTTCCTTCATTAGTCCCATATCACTTAAGGTAAATGATTTAGAGATATACATTCCCTTATGCGTCTTAATAAACACCATTCATATTATCGTCCTATTCAGGTGATATTAGACGAAAAGAACTATTTTGGATATAATTTAAGCAGTGGACATTCAATTTCACCCCAACTGACAGATGAGGAGAATGATACGTGCAAACCAGAATGGAAAAACGTAAACAGAAAAAACGAAAGTGGCCCTGGTGGGTAGGCGGGTTCTTTCTTGCCGTCATCCTCCTAGTCGGTGGGTATGCTTTATATATGTGGGACCAGGTAGGTGACACACTTGAAACAATGCACAACCCACTTGCACGAGATGAGCATCCCGAACGACAGAAAGAACTTGATAAGCGATTCAAGGAAACTGATGCCATCAATATCCTACTGCTTGGGGTAGATGAGCGGCCTGGTGACAGAGGACGGTCAGACACAATGATTCTGATGTCTCTGAATCCCAAGACTGATTCAATGGCCATGCTGAGTATCCCCGCGACACTTATGTGAATATTCCCGGACGCGGCAAGGATAAAATCAACCATGCTTATGCTTTCGGTAAAGTGCCTTTGGCGGTGGAGACAGTAGAAAATACATTCGATCTGCCTGTACATTTCTACGCCAAAGTTAACATGGAGGGTTTCAAGCAGGGTATAGATGCTCTGGGTGGTGTCACCGTCACAAACTCAATGGCCTTTTCCCAAGGCGGTGCAGATTTTCCAAAAGGTAATATCCATTTGAACGGTGACGAAGCACTAAAATATATCCGTATGCGCAAGGGTGATCCAAGAGGTGACCTTGGCCGCAACGAACGTCAGCGAAATGTCATAAAAGCTGCGATGGATGAAACCGCCAGCTTCAATGGCATAACAAAAATCGGAGAGATCCTCAACATACTGGGTACGAACGTTGAAACCAATCTTGATAAAAATCAAATGCAAAAGTTATTTAGCAATTATCGAGATACACGTAAAGATATCCACACAATGGAAATCAAAGGACAGGGTCAAACCATTAATTCTGTTTGGTACTACATTGTTCCTGACGCCGAAATCAATCGTATCAATCAGGAGATTACGACACATATGAACGCCAAATAACCAAAGCCATTCTGCTCTCAGAGTGGCTTTTTTCCAAACATCTAAAGCTAGATGCCTTAATTCGGCAAATTCATAAACAGTGACACATAGCTGATTTTTTCATATCGCAGTCTGTGTTTGTTGTGAAATGGTTTTTTGTGCTTTTTCAGATAAGTGTGAGTGTATATCATTGTTGAGTAATATAGAGGATGTTATTCTTAAATCAGATTTTTTATATTTCAGGGGGGTTGGTTATGACTAGGAAGATTGTTTGGGCAGTTCTTTTGGGACTGTTGATTTTAGGTGCCTGTTCAAATGATGAACCGTCACCGAATGAGAGGTTTGAGACCTTTGTTGATTCATGGCAAAATCAGGACTTTGACAAGATGTATCAATTACAGGCAACACAACCAACTGATGCCTATGAACCGACAGACAAGGAAGCATTTATAGATCGATATAAAAAAATATACAAAGATATCAATGTAGAAGATCTTGAGATTTCCTACTCATCGCTAAAAGAAGAGAAACTCGAGAAAGCGATAGACGACGGAGAAGCTGTTTACCCCTTTTCTGTAAAGATGAACACTGTTGCAGGTGGGATCGATTTTGAGTACACCGCAACGCTCGTTCAAGAGGGTGAAGAAGATGAGAAGAATTGGTTTGTGCAATGGAATCCAGGTTTTATTTTCCCAGATTTGAAAGACGGCGGAGAAATCGCCATCAATACAACCAACCCGGAGCGTGGTGATATCGTTGACCGCAACCAAATTCCACTGGCTCTCAATGATGAAGTATATGAGGTCGGAATTGTGCCCGGCAAATTTGACAATAATGACGCAACCATTAAAAAAGTCGCCGATTTACTAACAATGGATGCAGATAAAATCAAGAATAAACTCAACCAAGACTGGGTGCAGCCAGATTACTTTGTTCCATTAAAAAATATTATGAAAACAGACAGCAATAAAGACGCGCTTCTATCCATCGGCGGCATCCAATTTGATAACGCACTCGGACGAGTCTATCCGCTGGATGAAGCGGCTGCTCATTTAATTGGGTATGTGGGGCAAGTCACCGCAGAAGAAATAGAGAATCATAAAGACAGACAATACAACCCAAATGACATTATTGGAAAACGTGGTATTGAACAGCTTTTTGAAGAAAAACTCCGTGGAGAAGCAGGGATCCAGCTACAGATTATAAAGGAATCTGATGAAGACGTTATGCTGGCAGAAAAGCCAGTCAAAGACGGAGAAAATGTCGTTCTGACGATCGATGGCAGTTTGCAAAAGAAAATATATGAATCCTTCGACAATGAATCCGGAACAGCTGCAGCGATTCACCCAAAAACAGGGGAAGCTTTAGCACTGGTCAGCAGCCCAGCTTTTAATCCGAATGATATGGCAGCTGGACTGCCTTACAGCATGGTTCAGGAGATGGAGAACGATCCAAAGTTACCGCTCATAAACAAATTTAATGCAACATACTCTCCCGGGTCAACGATTAAGCCGCTCACCGCAGCGATTGGCATAAAGAATGGCACCCTCGATCGGAATGAAGGCATCAAAATAAATGGATTAACCTGGAGCAACGGTGAAGGGTGGGGCGACTACAAAGTTAAACGTGTGTCTGAATCCAATGAACCTGTTGACCTGACAAATGCCCTTGTCCGCTCAGATAATATTTACTTTGCTATGCAAGCGGTGGATATGGGAAGTGAAGCACTCGTTTCGGGATTTGAATCATTTGGATTTGGTGAAGATGTGCCTTTCAGCTATCCCATCCAAACATCTACCATCTCAAGTGACGGGAAAATCAAAGATGAAGTGATGCTCGCAAACACTGGATATGGTCAAGGGCAATTGCAAATAAGCGCCTTGCATCTTGCTCTCTCATACACTCCATTCTTAAATGAAGGCGATATGTTGAAACCTGTTTTACTGTCAGATGAAGATAAAGAACAGATTTGGAAAGAAGATGTCGTGTCTAAGGATGTTGCCAAACAAATGCAGGAAGATTTGCGCAAAGTTGTAGCAGAAGGAACCGCAAATGCAGCACAACGAGACAATGTGGCCATTGCCGGAAAAACCGGTACTGCTGAGTTGAAACTGAGCTCAGAAGATAAAGATGGTCAAGAGAATGGCTGGTTTGTCGGGTATACAGCAGACCAAAAAGATCTATTGATCGCAATGATGATTGAACACACCGAAGACAAAGGCGGAAGTGCCTATACTGCTGAAAAAGTCGGTGAACTCATTGGCGAAGTTAAATAAGAATCAGGCTGACCGCATATTCGCCACTGGTCAGCTTCCAAAATAAAAACAACCGTCCGAGACAAGTTCTTCAACTTGCTCCGGATGGTTATTTTTTCAAATTTGGTTAAATCAAATCACCTTACCACACTGCAATACTCCCGTCTGTACGGCTTTCCGTGCCTCCCATCAAAACGCCTGTTTCAGAATTGCGCCAGATAATTTGACCGCGCCCAAACCCGCCATGGTCTCCGGCATATTCAATCTGGTGACCTTTACGGCCGAGTGCCTGTGCAATATGCAATGGAAAACCAGGCTCGACCTTAATCAACTTGTTCTTCATCCATTGCCAACGTGGCGCATCAAGTGCTGCCTGAGGGTTTAAATGAAAATCGATTGTGTTCATTACAAGTTGAACATGGCCATGTGGCATCATAAATCCACCCATCACCCCAAATGGACCGACTGCTTGGTCTCCTTCTGTCATAAATCCGGGTATGATGGTATGGAACGTTTTTTTACCACCTTTAAGCGCATTGATATGTGAAGGATCAAGAGAAAAGTCATAGCCTCTGTTTTGCAGCGAAATACCTGTACCCGGAACAACCAAACCTGAACCAAAACCCATATAATTGCTTTGAATAAAAGAGACCATATTTCCGTCACCATCCGCTGCCGCCAAGTAGACGGTACCACCCTGACGCGGCTCTCCTGCTTCAGGCATCAATGCTCTCTCGCCGATCAAAGCACGCCGACGCGCAATATAATCCAGATTCATCAATTCCTCTGGCGTGTACATCATTCGATGTTCTTCTGTAATATGCTTAAACCCATCCGCAAAAGCAAGTTTCATCGCTTCCATCTGTTTATGATATGTAGCAACCGTCTCTTTCTCTCCAAATTCAAACCCTTCCAGGATGTTCAAGGCCATCAGTGCGACAAGACCCTGACTGTTCGGAGGCAGCTCCCATACATCATACCCCCGATAATTGACAGAGATCGGATCGACCCACTCTGCTCGGTATTTGGCTAAGTCATCACGTGATAAAAAGCCGCCATGTTTTTTCGAGAAAGCATCGATTTGGTCAGCCAATTCCCCACGATAGAATGCTTCAGCACCTGTGTCGCCAATGCGTTCCAATGTACGGGCGAGGTCTTCGGAAGCCCACATATCCCCAATTTTCGGAGGCCCATTTTTGGCAAATGTCTCAAACCAGTGTGTGAAGGCTTCTCCGCTGGTGTGTTCCTTAAATATATGATACGCCCGCTCCCAATACTTTCCCAGCACAGGTGTTAATGCGAAACCCTCTCTTGCGTAATTAATGGCAGGCTGAAGGGTTTCTCTTAGTGATAAGTTCCCAAAACGTTCTGATAACGCTGCCCATGTTGCTGGGGCTCCAGGTACTGTAACCGGGATAAATCCGTATTTAGGCATTGCTTCATATCCCAGTTCTTTTACTGCATCAATGGAGATGGACTCAGGTGCAGGTCCACTTCCGTTAATACCATACATTTTTTCATTCATCCACACGATTGCAAAAGCATCACCGCCAACCCCTGTTGTTGTCGGTTCCACCACAGTTAGAGCAGCAGCTGTTGCAATAGCTGCGTCAACCGCATTTCCGCCTTGCTTCAGGATATCCACACCAATTTGAGCTGCGATCGGCTGGGATGTTGCCACCATGCCTTTACGACTGTACGTGGTCATTCTTTGTGATGGATACGGATGATATAGGCTGTCCAGATGCATTGTCATTCCTCCCCTTGTTTTCTTCAGAATATTATACCACACTAAAAACCAGGCTTTCACTATATGAAAGCCTGGTTTTGCAACAAATGCTTAAGCACTGTTTCTCTATAACTGTTCCACGAGATCGCGGAACGCTTGTTCATCTCGATTATCGAGCGCTTTATCGATCTCGCGCTTCACGTTCATGTTTTCCAATTCAGAAATAATAAGTTCAGTATATGCCTCATCTACGGACTTTTCCTGCAGACGGTCCGATTCCTTATAATACGTTTTCGTGATTGCATAGAGCTGTATAAGGAAATCCGGGACGGAAATTAAATCAACCATCGGAACATACTTAACTTCTACACCCTTTTGAAACGTGAGGACAGCATCCGTATTGACGATTTTTTGTGTTTTACGATCAATAATAATCTCTCTATCTTTTTTAGGAACAAATTGATAGATTTCACCATTTATGGCTATCGTAAAATACTGATAAGCCAAAATTACTCGTATATAATCACGGTCTACCTTTAAATAATAAGGCTTCAACACTCTGACACTGACCATACGATAACCTCCAATAACGAGCCCTTTTGGGTTGTTATAAGGGATATACCCGAAGCTTAAGGTAGTAAAACATGCTGATGGATGAAAAAACTAAAAATGTTGTGTCAGTTTTTGAAACGCTTCGTAGTCCCCTTCGTCAAGCGCCTTATCAATCAGACGGTGTCTATTTAGATTCTCCAGCTCTGTAATCAAATCCAAAACTTCCTCTTTTTGAGAAGCGTCACATTTATTGTTATCGCTTTCATAATAAGGTTCACAAATGCCGTGTAGCTGCTCAAGAAAGTCCGGCAGACGGCTTAGTTCTGTCATGGTCATATACATAATGCTTTTCCCTTTTTGAAAAGCAAAACGTGCATCCGTATTTTCGATTTTCTTTGTCTGCAAGTTGACTCGAATTTCACTGGATTCAATTGGAATAAATTGATAGGTATGCTCGTTAATAAAAACTGAGAAGTATTGATATGCCAGCACAATTCTTAGTGTCTTGGTGTGGATCTTTATATAATACGGCTTCAGCATTTTCACCTTTACCATTATTTGCACCTCCAAGAACGAATAAGGTGTATGACTTTTCTGTTAATTAATCATACACCTTATCCTTGTTTTTTTCAATCACATTAAAGAACATTTGAGCGAATAAAAGTCATAACGTCCTCAGCAGCCCTGCTTTGATTGTACTGAGGCTGCATTTGTTCATCCAGCCACTCTCTTGCATCTTTCAGTTTGGTGATCCCGCGTTTCATGCAGGTTTTATATCGGGTTGTTAAATCATGAATTGTATCTGCATATTTTTCATCTGTCCCCTGAGCTACAGCTATTTCATATAAATCAATGACTTCATCTCCACTGTCTTCCGGGAAAAATTCATGCGGATCAGTACTGTCAAATATACAAAACTCAAGTTCTCTTACAAGCACCATATCCACACTATGAGAATCAAAGCTGCAATAATAAATCTCCATATCCAATCCGTGGGAAGCACAAGCTTCTATCACCTCTTTCATAAAAGAGGACTTCCCTGTGCCGGCACGCCCTTTTAAATAGTAGCATCGCTTTAAAGGGGCAATGAGTTCTGGTATGACATTGACCGCGCCTTCTGATGTATTCGTTCCAAACATCCTGGGATATATCACCGGATCACGGTCTATAGGCTGGTTACCTTGCAATACCCGTTTATTAAATGCTTCTGCACAATCATCCGCCTTGGAAAAGTCCATTTCGTTGATATAAACTGCTTCAAGATCATCATGGATATCAAGTCCTTTTTTGAACCAGTCATGGGCCTCAGTGGTTAATGCCTCATATTGGGTCCAAATGTGGTGATCCTTAATATCGTTCGTTTCACCCATAAAGAAAGCCAGGTTGATCTCAATCACACCCTTTAGACGATTCGCCAGTTGCTGGTCGATCACTGTATCAGCGACAACCGCCATTGATCGGCCGCGAGCAATGACACCATCTAAATCCCCATGTCCGAGAGGGCTTTGCAGGATTTCCAGCGCTTCATCTTGTTCCATCACCTTAACAAACTGCTCCAATACGGCCGTTTTCAACTTGTGAGAGCTGTGATTTAGAATAATAACCTGTTCAAGTTCACTGACATTTTCTTCTATATAATTCACATATCCATGTGCTGTATGACCTGTGACGTAATAATACAAATGATTATTCAAAGTGACACACCCTTTTACATTGATGTTAGTCATTTAATTATATGTATAGTCATGCAGAAGGTGAATTATACCCATAAGCGGAAGCCGCCTTGGTCCTCCTTGAAAATCATAAGCAAGAACGCGTAGTGGTGCTCTTTGCTAAGATATCCGCTGGAGCTTGCCGGTATCTTGATTAATGAAACAAGAAAGACGCCCCATATAAGGGCGCCTTGTATCCAATTCTTGCTTTAAGATTATCTTTTCTTTCTTTATTGCAATTCAGGCAGTGTACGGACTTCCTGTTTCATTTCTGATTTACAAAGAGGACATTTTGGTGTTTCTTCAAAACTGAAGGACTCCCTCATCCACCCTTGGCAATCGTCACTGATACATGCCCAAACGTTTGTCTCCACTTCAGGAACCGGCTCTTTTGGCCTTCTGGAAAAAGACATGCGTGCAACCCCTTTCCTGTTACTCTCTTCATTATACTCCTTTTACGCGCGGAAAGAAAGCTGACAAGAAAATTTACCCGTTTATCTTTTTAGGACAAACGTTTCAATGGCTTTGGCAACCCCATCTTGATTATTGGTGTCTGTCATATAATCGGCAGCTTTCTTGATCGCTTCCTGCCCGTTCTTCATCGCAACACCGAGACCCGCTTCCTGAATCATTTTCATATCATTGAGACTGTCTCCAACTGCCATGACCTCATCCATTGTAAATCCGAGCTCCCGGCAAACACGTTTTAAAGCACTTGCTTTACTGACACCCTTTGGATTAATTTCAACGTTTATGGGCAAAGAGTTCGTCAATTCAAGTCCTTCATAATGGGAAACTTCTTTAATAAAAGATTCAAGAGATGCTTCGTCAAGCGTGTGACCACCCAGCTTCAGCCACTCATGTGCGTGGAAATCTTCTGGACGCTCATTAAAATATACCTTTTCAGTCGTAATCATCCAGGTTTTAAGCTCTTTTCGCAAGGCCAGTCTATAGATGTTTTCAACAAGATCCGGTTCAAGCAAATGCCGTTCGACAAGTTGCTTCTCCATGGTCCATATCTCGCCGCCATTCACCGTTACAAGGTAAGACTTGAGACCGAGTGTTTCCGCGTATGGATAACATGTCGGTAACGCTCGCCCTGTTGACAATACAACGTGAACACCCAAGTCTAGTGCTTCGCCGATCACCTCTTTGGTGTAAGCGGAAATCTCTTCAGCTGTGTTCAATAGGGTCCCATCCATATCAAGCGCAATCAATTTAATATCAGACATATTTTCTCTCCTAGCATATTAATAGTATATGAAATCACCTGTTTTATTATGTGCGTGTATGTCCATTATACATGATTTGATTTCCATTTGGTCATTGACTCGCTTTTAAACCACGGTCGTAATAATGCGTCGTGACAAACGGGATGATTAAAAGACCAAACAGAATGATAAACAATAAGTTAATGTTATACACATCGACAAACAAACCACCCAGAAACGGTCCAGTCATCCGGCCCGCTGCTGAAACACTGTTGATAAAGCCTTGATAAAATCCTGCCCGCCCTCTTGGAGCTAAATCGTTGGCTAGTGACGGAATTGCAGGCCAGACAAGCATTTCACCAAGTGTTAAAATGACCATTGCCGCTGCAAACATTGTAAAGATCTCCGCAAAGCTTGCTACAAAGAACGAGATCATCATAATAACTGTCCCTATGTAAATATGCTGTTTGACAGACGTAATGCGTTTGGTCACCCAACTCACCAGTGGCTGACCAATGACGATCAAAAAACCGTTGATCGCCCATAAGGCACTATACTGCTCCAAAGGAATACCGAGATCCTGGGTATGAGAGGCGATGGTTGATTGCCACTGACTATAGGCAATCCAGGCTACCAAAAATCCGATTGAAAGAATGAGCAGCCTTTTAAAAGCCGTCTTATCTTTAATAGATGCACTCTGATCAATAATGGTAGTACTCATGAGACGGTCTTTCTCCTGGTCCATCCCCTTATAAGTTGTCAGTACAAGTAGAAGAAATAAACCGAACATAAAAGCGTTAGCCATGAAAATATAATTAAAAGACACGCTTGCTACAAATCCGCCCACAGAGGCTCCGATCGCCACACCGAGATTCTGTGCGACGTAAATAGCATTAAAAGTTTTTCGCCCGCCCTCAGGCCAGACAGACCCAGCCATAGCAAACATGACAGGAATGGTAATGCCGGAACCAAAGCCAATAATGACGAGCAATATGGAATATGGCACAATCGTATGGTAAAAGGACAGCATCACCGCTGCCAGAAAAGCGGTGCCTGTGCCCAAAATAATGGTTTTGAAGGCACTGACTTTATCAAACAGAACGCCACCAAGCAAGTTGCCCATAATCGAAGCCCCTTGGTTCAACATTAAGATAAACCCTGCAAAAGCAAGTGTCTTCCCCAGTTCATTATGCATATAAATGGTGTTTAACGGCCAAAGAAGCGATGCACCCGTAACGTTAATCGTTGTGCCAATCACCAGCAGCCATATGTAGCGCGGCATGCTCATCATCTCACTTTTCTAATTTAACATTAGATTATTGTAATCCTTTTTTGCAGGATTGGCAATGGGCAGAATCAGGGCAGGCATGTAATCGCCGTTATGACACCTTCTTTAAGGTCACTGGAAGCCCAGCTTGCTTGCGACTTTTCCAGGGCAAGTTCATGTGATGCCGGGAGATGAATAAACCCGCTCGGACGATCCAGGTTGTTCTGAGCGAAGAAATGCAGTGCCTGATACATGACATGATTGCATAAGTAGGCACCTGCCGTATTCGAAATCTTCGCGGGAAGCCCATTTTCCCTGCACGCTGAAACGATGTCTTTAATGGGTAGTGTAGAAAAATAGCCATCTGGGCCGTCTGCGATTATTTTTTCACCATCTGGTTTATGGCCTGTATTATCTACCGGACCGTCGTTACAGTTGATGGCAATGCGTTCAGGTGTCAGCTGTGTCCTTCCCGCTGCCAGTCCTAGTGAGATCACAGCATCAGGGTCATGAGCTTCAATAAGTTTAAGCATCTCTTCTCCAGTTTTGGAAAAATCCACCGGCAAAATCCCGCCAATAATCTGGTATCCGTTCAATTCAGTCTGGTCCAACGCCTTCACAATGGCCATCGTTGGGTTAATCGGGTTATCCAAAAACGGTTCAAAACCTGTTAATAATAGCTTTTTCATACGTTAAAACTCCTTTTTATATCTGACTTCATATAGATGACTATTACGCACACTGACACCATTCAAGAAAACCATTTTCACAGTGTCTTCTTTGCCGCGGGCACGGCCTCCTTGCCCCGCCAAGGGGTATGTCGACGTTGCCCGCAAATGGCGGTTTTTAGTCGACCCTCCTTAATATAACACTGTGGGGACTTCGGACTCGTGCTATCCCCCTCAGGGAGCGACTTCCCTTCGCTTCAATCACTCTATGTTAATCAGTGGGTTGGACAGCTCTGCACACATATTCATCTGGGACATTTATACGCTATAATCGAGCTCGGGGAAAACACGGAGACTCCCGTGGGAGCAAAAGCCTAGATGAGACCCCGCAGCGCGCAGCGCGAGGAGGCTCATCAGCGCCCACTGGACGCGGAGTGTTTTCCCCGAGCGGTTGCCAGAAGCAGTCATTTCCAGTCTTTTCTATGTCTAGGTTCGCATCATGTGTTTAATTATGTTTGATTTTGTTGGTTTTTTCAATCGTAACGGATGATGGTTTCTGAAGAGAATTTTTTTCAGATGTTACAATTTCGTTAAAAAAGTAATGTGGCTGTAAAAAGGCATAAAGACTTGTCGAATTTCGCCGATAATGTAGATAGGCTCAAAATAACAGCAGGAGGTTACTACATGGCGAGCAGTACCGCTGAGAAACAGCACAGCAAAGCGATAACTTTATTACTAAACGGCACGAATGCTTCAATGAAAAACATCATTCCTTTGCAGCACAATACCGGAAAGGCAGAAATGCAAGGAAATACTTTTTCAATGGAATACGGCGTATTAATTGGGATTACTGGTGATGTTGGAGGTAAGCTTGTCCTTTCCGGCCATTCCAATACATTTCGTGCAATTGGAAAAGCCATGTTTGGAATGCCACTTGAAGACGATATGCTGCCTTCGTTCAGCGGAGAGCTTGGCAATATGATTGCAGGTGGTCTTTCGACGTTTATATCAGCAAACGAGGTCCATATTAATATCACCGCTCCAACATTGCTGCAGGGCAATACTGTCATTTCAGGATACAAACTGGCGATCAAAGTTACAACCGCATTTGAGCAAGCCGGTGATCTGTCCGTTTATTTAATGCTAGATTAAAAAGTTTTACACACCAAGATATAAAGGATGTTTTATATGAAATTCAATTCTATCAAATCAAAACTTATTCTCGTTTCTATTGTAATACTTACGATTCCTTTAATTATTTTAGGGGTTTTCAGCTATCAAAAAAGTGAACAGAGTTTAAATGAACTTGGGAAAACCAATTTAAAGAACAGTGTGGAAATGACAGTTGAGATGATTGACTCTCTGAACCGAGAAGTTGAAAACGGCTCTTTATCACTGGAAAATGCGCAAGAAGAAGTGAAGAAAACGATTCTCGGTGAAATGGATAATGATGGTACACGTCCAATCAACCCGCAAATTGACTTGGGTGACCACGGGTATATGTTCATCTTAGACGAAAACGGCATACAAATGGCGCATCCCTTCCTGGAAGGTGAAAACAGCTGGGACACAGTCGATCCGGATGGGATTAAGTCTACACAACAGCTTATTAAAAAAGCGCAATCTGGTGGTGGCTTCACTTATTTTTCTTGGCCGATGCCGAATAACGAGGATCAAATAGAACCAAAAGTAGCTTTTTCTAAAGAAGATCCAAACTGGGGATGGACGGTCGTCGCCGGTACATATATGATGGATTTTAACAAACCAGCCGAACAAATATTCAATGTGATCTTCATTGTAACAGGTGTCGCTCTTTTACTCGGATCGATCCTGATCTGGCTCTATGCAAATCGCATCACTAAGCCGATTAAAAAAGTCACTGTCAGAATGAATGAACTGGCTGACGGGGACTTGACCAATGAACCCATTTTACTAAAGGCAAAGGATGAAACCGGTCAGCTTGCGGAAGCTCTCAATCATATGCAGGATCAATTAAAGAATATGATTTCAGGGGTGTCACAGGCATCTGAACAGCTTTCGAGTCAAAGTGAAGAACTTACTCAATCAGCCAGTGAGGTAAAAGCTGGTTCTGACCAGGTCGCTGCCACAATGAGTGAATTGGCAACAGGAGCTGAAACACAAGCGACAAGTGCAAGTGACTTGGCATCGGGTATACAACGATTTACCAAATACGTCGAAGAAGCAAATGAAAATGGTGAACAGATCCAAAGCGAATCTGAGAACGTCCTCATTTTAACAAAAGATGGGACAGAACTGATGGATGCCTCAAAAACACAAATGAATCAAATTGACATCATTGTTAAAGACGCCGTGGATAAGGTAAAAGGGCTTGATAACCAAACTAAAGATATTTCCAAACTGGTTGCGGTTATTCAGGACGTCGCAGAACAGACTAATTTGCTTGCGCTGAATGCAGCCATTGAAGCGGCCAGAGCTGGTGAACATGGCAAAGGTTTTGCTGTAGTGGCTGATGAAGTCCGGAAGCTGGCTGAACAAGTCTCAGAATCTGTTACCGATATCACTCGAATCGTGGATCATATACAATCTGAATCTGGAAGTGTGACTGCACGCTTGGAAGACGGGTATAAAGAAGTTGAGGAAGGCACCAAACAAATCAATGCAACGGATGAGAAATTCCATGGAATTAACGAGGCCATTACCAATATGGCCGAACGCATTAACGCTGTCACAGACAATCTTTCTTCCATAGCAGGCGGCAGTCAGCAAATGAACAGCTCAATTGAAGACATTGCTGCCATTTCTGAAGAATCCGCTGCCGGCATCGAAGAAACGTCTGCCTCATCAGAACAAACAAGCGCATCCATGGAAGAAGTCACCGCAAGCTCCAGCGAACTCGCTAAACTCGCTGAAGAATTACATGAGATGGTTAAGCAATTTAAAATATAATGTAATACGAAAAGAGATCCCCGGGAAGGGAGATCTCTTTTCCTTTATATGTGTACATGGGTCGGTGAGGTATCAGAGCTTATTACTCTTCTGAAATGATTAGGCCCAGTGCTTTGGAAAGCCCCACAGCCTGTTCTGGTGTCACAATACACCCTGGGATTTTTTCCGGCGATATGGTCAATTCTTCAAAAGTAGAACGACTTAAATCAACGCCCTCTAAACTGGTACCTCCAAAGTTAGCACCATCCATACGGCACTTTTCGTAAACTGTTTTTTTAAGAACACATTCATAGAAGTCCGCTTGATTCAAAGTTGTGTCTTGAAACCGCACATACTTATTGTCTGTAAAACCGAACATAGCCATATCTGCCATACATCCTTTAAACAAAACATTTCGCATGAATGATCCCGACAAATTCGCGCCCATCAGTTTGGACTGGCGGAATTCAACCCGGTGAAAAATGCCATCACTGAAATCGGCATTCGAGAGGTCACACTTTTCAAATACCACATCAGTGAGTTCAACATTTGAAAAGGAGACGTCAATGAATGATGTGTTCTTGAAAATGATGGTGTCCAACGACAATTTATCAACCGTTTCGTAAGCAATTTCAGCGTCTTCAACCATCCCGGTGGTGATATGTTCCTCATCTTTAAGTAAAGATGTTAATTCCAGTTCCGGCAGGGTCTCAGGGACTCGAGGCGGTTCTGGCTTATGTGTTGATGATGTCATGTCTTTTTCCCCCTTTGTTTCATATCCGCTGTCATGAGATGCACAAGGGATTCCTGATAACCTGCTTTGCCAAGATCGCTCATGTCTTTAGCGATAGGCTTCAACGTTTGATGTGTGATACTATTTAGCTTTTCCAACCGTTCTGCGGATAACGGTTTAACCGGATTACTGAATCTGTATGCTTCCTGATCCATATACCACAGACTGATTGCTCCTTCAGGATAGCGTTCCAGCAAACGCTCTGCCATACCTAAGCCTTCGGGATCAAGATCACCAGCGTAGAACAATGTGCATCCTTCATCGACAAGGCGATCCATTAAAATTAGGGCTGCCAATGTAAATTGACCATTTGTACAGACGATTGGAGAATGTGAAACATGATCGAGTAAGGTTGCGCATACCCCCGAATTTTCAACAACCCAAACATGCTTCTCACCCTTGGCAGGATAAATGCGTTTCAGTCCGGTTAGTTCTCTGAGCGGTACAATTTGCACTGTGTTCTGCTGTACGGCTGCCTGCCAGACAGGATGAATACCAGCGTCGGTCTCTGCAAGCAATCCTGAAGAAGTCACAAAATTTAATAAATCATCACGGTAAATATGATAAGTCTGCAATAATTCGTTGATTCGTTCCGTGCTGGTTGGTGTGGCGGCGAATTCTTCTGCCTCTATTTTTTTAAAGGCGATTGACTCAGCTGCAGTTAATAAATGCAAAAACATTTTTCCAAGGTCGGTATGCAAGTCAAACGCATGAGGATCTCCGGTAATCCGTTCACTAAAAATCGGCAAACGTTCTGCTGTCGCGGGCATGTTTGTCCAAGCTGCGTGAAGCTGGTCAATAAGTGAAGCCGCATATTCAGGTTGCTTCTGTCCCAATTGCACGATCCACCGACCTGGGCCCTTACCATTTAAAAGCTGATCCAACCAAAAACCAAGAGCCGGATAGGCAGCTTTTAATTCCACGAAAAATTGTTGTGTCGCTTGGGCTTTCTGCTCACGTTCTGCTCTTTTCGAGATAATCGTCTCATCGAAATAGGCATCAAGCAATGCTTTGAAATCCGTTCCCGCAAATCTCGTCTGTTCAAGCTGTTCCGCAAACGCCAGCATGGAAATCCCCTTTTTACGTTTCAGTCGTTCTGCAGGCACACCGAAAAAACTGGCGATCTCTTCAAGTTCCTCTGCTGTGAGCACGCTGGTTGGAACGGTGCCGCCAATCCGTCCGAGTGATTCGTACTTTTTGCGGAACTGTTTAAACAAGGTGCTGTAAGCCGGTTCACTCTTAAAAAAAGCAGCGGCTTCATTGATTTCATTCACGATATTGGGCTCCTTTATATATCGGTTGTTACGGTTTCAGTTCCCTTTTCTTGGTTGCTTTCAGGGAGGACCAAATGTTGGTTTTGACCGTCCCAATAATAACGGACGACTGTGACGAATGCGGCATTTCTCGGTCGCACAAGCTCACAAATGGCCAAGTGAGAAATCGTATCATAATCCCCCACAATACCTGGGAATTCATAATGTAATCAAAACCGAGCTGCTCCACGATCTCAAACATTTCCCGGATATTGTTTTCATCGACACCCGCAAAGGCCTCATCAAGGGAAATAATATATGGTGCCGTCTCGTCAGCTTCCCTGTATCTGGAATAACAAGCGGTAAACAGTGGGATATACATCGCCATTGCTTTTTCCCCGCCACTGAATTGATAAAAAGCATGGTTGGTCAGCTCGCGCTTGTTTTCACCGATACGTTCATAGGACAGCACAAACGAGAACCAATTGCGATAGTCAAGAACTTCTTTCAGCACTTGAAGAAGCGTATTCCCTTCCCCTTCCAGGTCGACAAGTTCTTTTGCTCGGTCAATTTTGGAACGGAAATGGTCGCTTACCCGCTCAATATCTGCTTCTTTTAACAGACGGGGATTGCGTCTGAGCAAATCGACCAATTCTTTTGTATCAAGTTCTGTTTCCGTTTCAGCGGTTCTTGGCTTCCATTTAATGCTGAATGTGAGACCTGAGGATGAATCTGTGTTCTGCATCAATTTGTCCATGTCCTTGGTCCACTTTTCCGCTCGATTGATCCGACTGCGCAGTTTGCGGCCAACCGAATCAAATAAAATATCCTCGTATAACTGACGGTCCTGATCATCCAGCATGGTTTGCTGTTGAAGGCGGTCCCTTTCCAATTTGTCTCCCATATAATATGGATTGACACGTCTCCCTTGGAAGTCAAGCTGAATCAAACGACGGGTTGCTTTTTGCTTCCAATGCTCAAGCTGAATCGTTTGGGCTTCTGTCCATTCATCTGTCAACCACTCAAATTCAGAAAAACGAACAGCGTCGGTTGTATCAATCATGCGGTATTCCATGAGATTTGATTGCTGTTCATAGAAAACCTTTGTCAGCTGTTCTTCAATTTTGGCCATGTCCTTATCGTTTAGAACCGATTCGTACGTGGTCAAAATCCAGTTCAGCTGCTCACCACGTGTTTCCAGTTCATCAGGTACAGGGATAAAACCGAAGTCGACTTCACGGTGAAACGTATTGGACCACGCTTCAATCATGTGACCCCAAAAGGTCTGTGCCTGTTCTTTATCTGCAGCTTCTTCTTCCAGCCTGGTTTGATCAACTTTTTTCTGCGGCAGTTTTGTCTTAATCTCATCCTGTTCGGCAACTGTAGCACTCAGCTGCTGTTGAACGGTTCTGATTTCTTCTCTGATTGTGTCCGCATCGGCCATGTCAAGCTGGTGTTCAATCTCACGAATGTTCTGCTCAGTGCGTGCTTTTCTGTCGTGCAAATCATTTAGATCACCTTGGAGCTCGATCACTTCGCTGGCAAGTTCCTCAAGTCGGCCGTTCGTTTTCGCCAGATTCGCCTGATGATGCTGATAGGTTGTATAAACGGTGATCAGCTGCTGCAGGTCTTTTTCATAACGACGCATGATTTCTTTAGCCTGCAGGTAGGCATGACGGGAAAATTCGATGTTCAGGTCTCTTGTCGAACGACCAAGCTTGCTCTTGGTTTCCTGAAATGTCTGGTGTGCCTGATGAAGGTCGTTATTCAGCCCTTGCAAACGCTTATCGAGCTGGTTGATATGAAACCGTTTCTCTTGCACATGTGAAAATGCGACATGCAAATCCTCGTCATCTGGAAAGCTTTCCAGCGCTTTCTCAGCATTGGCAATATCCGTTTCTAATGTCTTAATCGCATGATTGATCGTTTCCTGTTCTTGTTTGAGTGCAGCGATTTCCGTGCGAATGGCTTCGATTTGCGTTTGACGATACCGTTCACGTGCTTTTTTGCCGATAAACCGAACCTCTTCCACCGAGACGGCATGGCCAGTTGTTAAACCAATCTGATACGTGCCATCAACATTAATGGCTGTCGTTTCGGTTCCATCTGGATCGACGAGAATGCTGCGGAGAATATCATCCACTTTCTCTGCAGGTATGATTGTATCAATGCCCTCATCAGGAACAAGATAGTCTGCAAGGGTGTGTGCCATGATGTGCGGTGCAGGCTGGATGATACGGTCATGCGTAATCGTAAGCTTTTCATCAGCAATAAGCGCATCAAGTAAGCCTGTGTCGATCAGCGCTGATTCTATATGTCGCCGTACATCAGCTGTGACGTGATCCTGAAACTCAACAGCTTCATACAATGGCACAAACCGTTGACCGTTTGCCTTCAACTCAGCCCGTGCATGCTTGGTCGTCGCTTGTTGAAATGGTGGTTCCGGGTCCTTTTTCGCCACCCATTCGGCGTGTTCAGCTTCTTTTTCCTCAATCGTCTCCTCGAGTAATTTTATGCGGCTGTTTTTGGTTGCAATAGATTCATTGATTTTCATTTGATAGGCGTTGCTGACTTTTACAAACGGCGTCCGGACCTGTTCATAGCTCACCGGTTCATACAGGCTGTACATATTTCGGGAAGTTTGCTGCAGCACATCTTCAGGGATACTCAAAAATGCATGATCTTCTGTCCATTGATAAATGCTGTGCAGCTGAGCTTGCTTGTCTTTCTCAAAAATGGCAAGCCAGTCCTGTTCTTCCTGCTTGGTTTGATCCAGCTCTTGCCGTGTTTCAGCGACCTGTTTGTCCAATTTGGTCAACTCGCTTTTAAGCTGTTCATACACTTGAAGTTCTTCACTGATGGCATCAAGCTTTTGAAAATGGGCATCCGTTTCTTTTAGCCAAACAGAAAAATCATGCGCCGTCTCTTTATGACGATTAAAATCAGCTTCATTGACATCATGCCCATCAAAAGAAGCATCTTCGGCATCAGCCTGCATGTCTACAAGCCTATCGGACAAATTGGCGCTGCCCGCTTCCACTGACATCTCGAGATCCTCTTTCATCTCCTTGACATCAAGTTCCTGACGTTTCTTACTTGTAAGAGCCTGATCCCGTTTTTCCAGGTCTTTCTGAACCGTTTCAAGCACAGCCCGTTCATCATACAATTCCTTTTCCATACGCCATACTTTATGATGCTGCAGGCGCTCCCGCTTTTGTTCAAGCACATCTTTTTGCTGATCAAGTTGAGTCGCACGATCGGTCATCGTCTGAACGTCAGTTTGAAGTTCAGTGATTCCTTGGCGTTTCTCCTTCAAGGTCTGCCCTTCTTTATGATATTGACTTTCAGCACGCTTTAAGTGTTGGGCACTTTCTGCCAACCGGTATTCATTATAAGCATGGTAGCGATGAATCAATTTTTCCACTGCGGTTTGTTCCCGCTCGAGCTGTTCGATCTGCTGTTTCGTCTGATCCATATGTTCAATTGTATCTGATAAATGTCTGAGGTCATCGTCGGTAATCGGCGGGAGCGCTGCTTCCAATATGTCATAAATGGCTGTCGGTCTGAATTCCTTGGAAAGCTTAGGGCTCCGCAGCTGAATCAGCAGCTTGATCAAATCATCGTACGCTTCAATGTTTTCAAATCCAAAGATATATTTGTTTACGAGCTTCTTATATTCACCAGCTGTCCGGACAACTTTGCCGCCGTCCCCGATCCGGTTTTCCAACTGGGTGCGGGACAATGGCACATCCTGACTCTCTCCAGCGTGCCGTTCCGTTTCATGCAGGTCAATGCTATACCCGACGCGACGGTTATCTGTTATAACGAAATACCAGGCGTTCATCGGCTTATGCCGGCGCGCCTGCATGCCAATACCGGTTGTGATGTATTGCCCTGTTTCAGCGAGTTTGTATTCCAAAAACAAATATCCAGTACGCTCGTCCCTGTCAACAATGTCTTTTTCACCGAGCAGATAATCTTCCATCCGACGTGCTTTTGATCCAAATGGGTCCAGTCTGTCCGGTGATTTGCGTCCGTCAAGAAGCACGGGCAACAGACTTTGCATTGTGACCGATTTTCCGGAACCATTGCTGCCTCTGAGCAGCAGTTTACCGTCCGCAAAGTCAAAAATCTCATTGTCATAGTACCAGAAATTAAGCAATCCGGCACGATTCATTTTCCATTTTGCCGTCTTATTCATGATGCATCTCCTCCTTCCGCAAAAAGTCAGCAGGATAATGTCCGGCAACCCGGCCAAAAAGCGGTTTAATGATATAGATATCCATTTCCTTCGTTTCCTCCAGCATCTCCCAATCTCTCAGAAGCTCAATCAAATCTTGTGTCACGCTGACAGGGGTGCCTTCTCGGTACAGCTTACTCCAGCCTTTCCCGTATTCGTTCTGGGTGTTGGCAACGATCTGCTCCAAGGTCAGCTGACTCACATGAATTCTCCCAAATTCATCCGGGGCATATACCTCCCGATGATCACGCACGTAAGCTGCCACATGGAGCGCCACATCCATCAATGCTTTTTGATCCGGGAATAGCGTGAGCTCTTGTTTGTTTTCATCTGCAACGAGCATGGCTGCGTTTTTAAACATTTCAAGCCGAAACATTGTGTGTGCTTCCAAATCATCCCGAAGTCGGTTTCGGTAATTGCGGATATACGCAAAATCAGGATCATCTTCACTTTCCCTGTGGACGACAGGGGAAGTCAGCAGCTTTCGATATACCCGTTTCCTTCTTATGTCTTCAGCGTTTCTATCCCATTCACTTATTAAAATATCTTGAGCAGATTCATAGTCTGTCAGGTCTTTCGGGTATGAGCGCATAAAGTAGCGTGCATACAAGGTTGTTTCATACAGCACTTCCTGGTCTTCGTTCATGGCAAACTGGTCAACCTCCCCTTCCACCACAGCAAGAAGGGTTAACTTCTCAAGTTGTTTGATGACCCGAACAAGAGCGCGTCTGTGATTGTAATTCGTCCAGTCCAATGGAACCTCACCCGGATACAATTCCTTGATCTCCTCGCAAATATCTGACAGCAGAAATTGTTCATCCACACTGCGGCTTTCTGTAAAAGCCAAAGCACAGCAAAATATGGCGTAATCCTGCTGGGTCTGAAACGATTGAATGCCCATCCAGCTTTTTGTTTCGACCGGTATTTTTTCCAACTTGATGAAATGTTGGTGGACGATCAGATCAAAGCCAAATTTGTCGTCGATATACCGTTTCAGCACTTTCTCCCGTTCGCGGACAAGCTGATATAAATCCGGTTCTTTCTTTCGCAGGATCCAGAACTTTTCAAACAGCATACGTAACGCTGTTTGGGCTTTTTCGTCAAATTGGGTTGTTTCCACCATGCATCAACTCTTTTCCGAAACTTTTTGATCGAGGAAACGAAATGTGACAGCTGGCATCAGCATATCTCCGTCCTCTGCTTTGAGCTTAATCTGTTCTGTTTCGTCAACAACGACCTGAACTTCCCGCCCGTGTTCGGTCTTGAATGTGTGGTCTTTCGCCGTCATGGCCTTGCCGATCCAAGCGAGCAGCATTTTCCGAACGTGCGCTTCGATTTGCGGCAGGTCTTTTAATTTGATCTCGTCGCCTGACATATAAGCTTCCAATGTCTCTTGTTCCAGTTTTTTCTGTTTTAAATGAGCTGCCAATACATCTTCCTTCTCCTTCGTTTTATCCACGATCGCACCAGGGCGCGTTTTCTCCCGATACGTTCGCACGTGTGGTTTCGTTTCATGATCGATTGGGGCTTCATCCCATACATCTGTATAAATGTCGTCTGTCGGAATATGATCACTAAGCAAATGCCGGGTGTGGAAGACGCCAAAAACAACCGAGGATAATTCGTGCGCACTGTGAACGTCAGGCACCGCTTCAAACCAGCGCGCCAAGTGCAGGTAGTCTTTTTTGCGGCTGCGAAAATAATGGTGTCGCTCCCCGAGTCGCTGTACCACCCGTGTAATACGACGGATTTGTTCATTGGTCCGCTCCTGCAACATCTCAAGCTCACTTTCTCCGTGAACATTGCCGAGAAACCATGTGCACATGCCATGCCATTTTTCGATTTGCTCATGAATCAGCGCCTCTTCATCCAGTCCAACGTCTTCGAACCGCGGGACTTGTTTTTGATGGATCATCACTTGCTGGATCAAGGGGTTTAAATCAGCCGTATCAATCGTTGCAAGCAAGTCCTGAATTTTAGAAGCTGTTTGCTGCAAACCGACGATGAAGTCGCGCAAATAAGTTGTAAATTGATTTTTAAACACGAGAAACGCTTCTGTCTGCATTCTTTCTTCGGCTTCTTCGCTGTTGAGGTGGGCCATATAATCGGAGGTGTTCTTCCCTATTGATCGAAAATATGTAAACACGTCATTCCACAATTGATAACACTCATCTGCCGGCGGAAATTCGGAGCGCTCAAGCATTGTCTCAATCGTCGCAAGCGCCGAATAGAGCCGCTCAAATTCCTTTTTCTCAAGTGAACCACCGAACGCCTCGCCACCTTTTTCCATATGTTCGAGCATCCGTTCAAACTCAATCGTATAGGGGGTTGATTGATATCTGAATCGCTTTTTCTTAAATTCCTCAATGGACCGTGAGCGACCTGTTTCCTGTCTGGCATTTAAGTTGTTCCAATTGACCAGCTGGGCCAAGTCCTGATGCAAATCTTCTTCTGTATACAAATCGAATCCTGGCTGTTCTTTTAAATGCGCATAAATTTCTTCAGGCAAAAGAAATTCCCGCATACGCTCATGCTGTAGGTAAAAATAGCGCAAGATTGTCCGATAACTCCATACTTTGTCAGCTGTCAGGTAACTCGCTTCTTTCACCCGTCTGAATTGATTCGGCTCCATTGGTATCCACTTCCTTTGATGGTGGGGTAGTATTGAAGAAATGTCTAACAGTAGCGGGGAATGAGGATTTACTATGCAGAAGTCTAACTCCATTTTAATGGGATTGTCGAAAAAAGTCCATACAGCCGACAACTTGAAAGGACCGGTTCCTTTCCAAGGAAGCCGGTCCAGATTATATGTTCAGTTAAAATACGATCTGATTAAATTATGCAACCTTGGACGCAGCCGGATCATATGCGGCTGTCTGCCAAAATGAACGCGATTGGTCAGCAAAATCACATTCAGGTCGATCTCAGGATCAAACCAGATGCTTGTGCCGGTAAACCCTGTATGGCCATAAGAACTTTCTGAAAACAAATCACCACACGAAGCATGGGCGGGACTTTTCAATATCCAGCCAAGTCCGCGGTACTCAGTGGCAAATGGCGTGTAGTTCTGTCGTGCCACGTTCAGCACGCTCTCTGACAAAATGCGTTTCCCCTTATAGGTCCCGCCATTTTCAATCATCGAAACAAAGTTATTCAAATCAGCCACAGTCGAGAACAGCCCTGCATGCCCGCTGATCCCGCCCATGGCTTCAGTATTTTCATCATGGACAATCCCGCTTTTATAATCACCCAATGCCTCACTGTATTCAGTCGCTGCATACCGCTCTGTATCAAACGTAGGATTAAAGACCGTTTCATGCATGTCAAGCGGGGTAAGAATTTCCCGGGTGATGAAGTCGTCAAAGGATGTTCCTGTGAGGACTTCCACTATCTTATATAACGTAATAAAGCCGAGGTCGCTGTACATCACATGTGTGCCCAATTCATAGACAGACGACTCTGTGTAAATGTTCTCGAGCACCTGATCTGTCGTAGCGCCTTGTTGATAAAATTGGCGATGGCCGGTTAGTCCAGACGTATGTGTCAGCAGATGCCGAACTGTGATTTCATCCTTATCATTTCGGGAAAATGCAGGCAGAAAATATCCCACAGGGTCGTCAAGTCGAAGGTCGCCAGAGTCAATCAGTTTCAGTACAGCAGGCAAAGTGGCGATTACTTTCGTGAGTGATGCAAGATCAAATACGGTATCCAGCTGCATCGGGGCAGGTATTGGGTGGACGACCTTGTTTCCGATCGCTTCTCTAAGTAGAATTTCGCCCTTATGGGACACCTGGATGACGGCACCCGGAATATGGTTAAGGTCAATTTCCTGTTGCAGAAACTCAAGCACTTGTGCTTTCATCGCGCCTCCTCCAGTCCATTCAAAGGTTTTTTATACGAGACATAGCTTTTCCAAATGTCGTAACCTAATTTTTTATAAAAGTCGACCAAACCTGTCCAGTCGATGACGATGTCCTGTATGCCGCGTCTTCTGAGTTCAGCAATACCTGCCTCCACGATGGCCAGACCATAGCCCTGGCCGCGCTCTGAGGCATCTACCCCAAGCGGGCCTACACCCCCAAGATCTCCTTCAAACAGCGGTGCCCAATATGTATTTTGAGCAATCAGAGGCGCATCCGGATCATTCACCCGGCAAAAGCCAATGATATTCCCTGCTTTTTTGAGGATCACAAACTCACGGCCTGTTCCACCTTGCTCAAAGTATTTTATCGCCTCATATTCCCAGCGTCCAGGGAAACAGCGGTTTAAAAACGCCAGAAACGCCTCTTTTTCACTTTGCTTCAGCAGAGAGACGTCGGCTTCTGGAAATTCAGGGTGGGTGATCGGTTCATTTTTACCATAGTGTTGCAACAGGTCATATTCGTTGGCGTATGCTTGATAGCCTTTCTTTTCAAACCAATCTTTCGTGTCAGAATAGTCGTTGGGGACTCCAGGAAAGTAATGCCACGGATCACGCCCTAGCAAGATTTCGCGGGCACCATGAGACTGCAATACGGACTCTGCATGTTTGAGTAATTGCGTACCCACTCCTCTATTTCGGTGCTCCTGGTCAACCAAAAGCACTTGGATCCAGCCTGTTGTCGCCGGCATGTCCACAGCCAATTCTTCCTGCCACTGCTTTGCAGCAATAAATCCGATAACCTGCTCAAAGTTATCCAAAGCTACAGCCGAACCCTCCCAGGAGATATTTTTATCTTTGAAACTGTTTTGTTCAAAAAGCGCTTTTCGCATTGGGAATTCATCGGCAAGTTCCTGATTCCACAACTTAACCAGATCATCAAAATAAGCGTCGTTCCATTTTGCAATCTTCAAACTCAATTCACCTCATTCATGGACGTTTGATAGTTTTCAAAAAAGGTTTGTTTTTCTATCGATAAGTGCTGATGTGTGATCGCCCCAACCACTGCCCCTGCGACAGGTTCAAGTTCAGGTTTAATCAGTTTCGCATCTATCCCATGCCTGTCAAGCGTTGCTGCAATCGGCTCATGGAACAAGTCCATCCGGTTAAAAATACCGCCAGCCAAAACGACAGGAATCTGATCATCCGTCTCTCTTGTAAAGTGTTTATCGATTAAACAAGCGATGGACGCCCCAATCGCCTGTGCATGCTCCGTTATGATGGCACAGGAAGCCGGATCACCTTTGTCTGCTTCAGTAAAAACCAACTTCGCCAAGCCGGAAACAGTGACTTTAAGGTTATCGGATTGATAGATATGAGGTATGAGATTCGGCAGCTGTTTCTCGTTAAAATGATCAAGCACAGCCTCTTGCAAAGACGTAGGGCCGCTCAAGCCATCATATGCACGAAATACGGCATCCAATAGGTCTTTCCCAAGTGTAAAGCCGCTGCCCTTTTTATCAATAAAATGTCCCCAGCCACCAACACGGTTATGGAGCCCTCCCTCATTTATACCGTATGTAATCGATCCTGTCCCGGAGATCTGAACGACACCCGGCTCTCCCAGAGTACCTGAATACAAAGCCGTTACAGCGTCATTATCCACTTCGACCTCACATTGCCCGTCCAGTAAACTTGAGAGCATCTGACGCATCTGTTGTTGGTCATCAGGTCTGCTCACACCGGAGAGTCCTGCAAAGACTTGAGTTATGTCGTTTGCATGAAGGCCTGAGTCATTCATCAGCTGACCGAACAACTGCTTAAATGCTTCCTCTACTTTTTGGAGCGGCACCCCATTGGGATTTGTTGCCCCGGCCAAGGCTTCTGCCAGCACATGCCCATGTCCATCTGTAATGACACCTTTTGTCTTGGTGCCGCCCCCGTCAATTCCTAAAAAATACATCAAGTTCGCCTCCATTAAAGAAAAGGATTAACCCTTGACGAGCTAACCCTTTATGATCATTTACCCTTTTTTACCGTTTAACGTCAGGAAGTCAACCGCGTCTCTCGTGGCCCCTAAATGTCTGACCGTTTCTTCATATTGGAGAGATGCCACACACATAAAGAGAATATCTACAACCTGCAGCTGAGCAATACGTGATGAAGTCGCACCGCTTCTAAAGGTTGGTTCACTTGTAGCCGAGGTGAACAGATTGATATCCGCATGGTCAACGACGGTCGATTTGCCATATTTGGTTAAACTGATCGTTGCTGCATTGTTTTCATTGGCCAGTTGCAGGATCTTCGCAATCTCTGGCGTTTCCCCAGAGAAAGAGATACCCACCACTACGTCTTTATCGGAAGCGTTTGCGACCAATGTCGCTGCCATATGCATATCTTTAAATGCGTGTGCGGTTTTATCTATACGGAGAAATTTCTGCTGAGCGTCTTCCGCAGCAATGCTTGAGGCCCCCACACCTATGAAATGAATCCGTCTTGAGACTCTTAAAACGTCAACGGCCTTTTGTAACTGTTCTGTATTAAGCAGTTCAGCCGTTTCACGGATCGTCTGCACTGTATTATCTGTCATCTTCTTTATGATAGAACTCGCCGTTTCGTTTGGCTGGATATCCTGATAGCCAACATAATCATCGGGTTTTTGTAAATCCCCCGCAATTCTCAATTTGAGATCTTGAAACCCTTGCAAATTCAACGATTTGCAAAGACGGATCACAGCGGCACCACTCGTGGAACTCCGCTTCCCCAATTCATTAGCTGTCAAAGAGATCGACTCCTGAGGATGCTCAATAATATAGGATGCTATTTTCTTTTCGGACGGGGGGAGTTTCGGAAGCATTTCCGTCAGTATTAAAATTCCGCCAGTAGTGGTCATACGATCAGCTCGCTTATGGGTATTTATGTATATGGTACACCATTTTCTTATTCGTTGGGAGATTCGATGGCATTACGCACAAAGCCTTGTGCTTCATCAATTCTCTTTTGTGCTTCAGCGAGAGTGACGTGTGCTTTGATCATGACAATCGCAGGCTTCACTTCATAGCCTGTCTCTTCCAGTACGGCTTCAGCTTCTTCATATGATACACCGGCAATCGTGCACAACATGTTCTTGGCACGTTCTTTCAGCTTGTTGTTACTCACCTTCAAGTCCACCATCAGGTTCTCATACACCTTCCCAATGTTGATCATGGAGGCTGTCGTAATCATATTCAAAATCATCTTATGAGCTGTTGCAGCTTTCATTCTCGTTGATCCGGTTAACACTTCAGGCCCAGTGATGACCTCGATATTGATTCGCGCAAAATCACTGATCGCAGCATGAGCATTACTAGAGAGGCTCACTGTATCTGCGCCTGTTTCTTCAGCATATTTTAAAGCGCCAATGACATAAGGTGTCCGCCCGCTTGCAGCGATCCCCACCACAACATCCAGCTCTGTCAGATCTCTTTTCGCCAAATCTTCTCTGCCGCGTGCTTCCTCATCTTCCGCGCCCTCTACGGCTTGAACGAATGCATCGTTCCCGCCGGCCATCACTGCCTGCACCAGTTCGGGAGGTGTGCTGAATGTAGGCGGACATTCCACGGCATCCAATATGCCTATGCGCCCACTTGTGCCAGCACCGACATAGAACAGCTTCCCACCCTTAGCGAGAGCGTGAGAAACAGCTTTAACCGTCTCTTCCACTTCCGGCAGCACTTTTTGAACACTTTGAGCGACCGTCATATCTTCCTGATTCATCACCTTAAGCATATCGTGTGTCGACATATTATCGATATGCATCGTGTGCTCATTTCTCTTTTCTGTCGTTAAATGTGTTAGATTCATCCGCTTCCCCATCCTAATCATATAAAAGATAACGTTCTCTTTGCTTGCGGAAATCCTGTGATTGCTGCTTGCATAATTCAAGGAATTCAGCAGTGTCCCCTTCCAGTATCAAGGATTTCAACCGTTTCGTCCCTGCTAAAAGATCAAAGAAGAATTTGCCGTTGTCATTCTCTGAAAAGCTGAACGCATCTTCGTATAGCATTGCTACCGTGTCCAGCAGTTTAATTCCTGCTTCAAATGAGTTCAGTTGATCTCTGTCTGAAACATGCAGCTGTACACCGCTGCACACTTCATTTTCATATTTTTGATACGAAGGAATGAAAGAAGTTGGCCGTGCGAGAACACCGGGTATGTTTTTCTGATTAAAAGCATGAGCCAGCTCCTGACCGTCTATAAACGGAGCCCCGATTTGTTCGAATGGTTTGGTGGTGCCTCTTCCTTCTGACAGGTTTGTCCCTTCGATGAGACATGTGCCAGGGTACAATATCGTCATATCTGTATGGGTGGTATTCGGTGAAGGCGGTACCCAGAAAAGTCCTGTATCGTCATAGTACATCCTGCGTTCCCAACCCTCCATCGGAACGACGGTAAGATCACAGTCATAGCCGAATTCACTTTTAAACATCAATGCCAGCTCAGCCACAGTCATGCCATGTCGGTTCGGAATAGGAAATAGGCCGACAAAAGAACGAACAGATTCTTCCACAAGGTTTCCCTCGACTTGAGCACCAGACACAGGGTTTGGACGGTCCAGCACAACCAGCTTCTTGTCATGTTCTTTGCACGCTTCCATGACATAGGCCATTGTGTAAATATAAGTGTAATAACGCGCACCAATATCCTGGAGATCAAACACAAGCACATCAACTGACTCCAGCATCTTTTCAGTTGGTTTTCGAGTATCCCCATACAAACTATAAACCGGAAGACCTGTCGAAGGATCGACCGCAGATTCAATCTGCTCACCCTCTCTTGCGTCCCCGCGTATACCGTGTTCAGGGGCATATAAAGCGGTTAAATGAATATCAGGATGTTGATTAAACAGATCAATGGCAGGAATGAGGTTTTGATTCACACCTGTCATGTTTGTAATTAAACCAATCCGCTCACCTTTAAAGGATTTATATGTGTGCGTCAAAAATACATCGAGTCCAATTTTCATACAATCCCCCTCTCACACATCCGGCAAATTTACAGGCAAGCGTCCTTGAACGCTCACTTCACCAAACATGGCAGCAACGGCGATTTCAATAGCAGTGGTTGTTGACTCATAGGTGCAAATATGCGCAGAAGCTTTCGGAAACCTGGAAAGCTCATACGGACTTTTTAGGGCTGCCACAACAAACGGCACACCCGTTTCATAAAGATCGTTTGCCAGGGTCAAAACTTTCTCACTTGGATTTAAACTTCTTGTGCACAATACGACGCACTCGTATTGGGACATATCTGCTTCTTCCGTCATAGCATTCAGCTGGACAACCGTTGTGTTCGGGTGGTGTGTTTGTACGTATTGTCCAAATGAAAAGTCTGTGTTGCTTTGATCTTCAGCCAAGCTGAAAGATGCCTCGTCAGAATCCACTACAAGTACGGTGCTTTCTTTATTTAATTTCAATGGCAGGATACCATCGTTCTTGGCAATTGTGACACTATCTCTGTAAATGCGTTCAGCCAGATCACAGTGTTGAGCTACGTCTATTTGGGCAGTGGACTTCTCCAGCTGCAGATCTTCCCAGCGAAGATATTTTGCCTTGAGGTCATAAATCCGTTGATCTGCAGCATCAATCACGTTCATAAACGCTTCATCATTCACAGCGGCGTCATATACCGCTTGAAGCGCTGCTTTCTGAGTCTGTTCGGTATGTGAAATCATAGCAAGGTCAACCCCCGCTTGGATGGCGTGTACGGTGCCCTGCTCAGTCCCGACACCATCCGCAATAGCCTTCATCTCGAGGCAATCGGTTGTGACGACCCCGGTAAAACCAATTTCTTCTCTTAAAAGGCCGGTTATCACTTTTCGGGATAAGGTTGCAGGCAGCCCGGTTTCATCATCAATGGCCGGGAAGTAAATATGAGCTGTCATGACCGTATCTGCACCTGAATCAATACAGGTTTTAAAAGGGTGCAATTCCACGCTGTCAAGTCTTTCTCTGTCATGAGAAATGACTGGCAGATCAAGGTGGGGATCTATATCCATATCACCAATTCCCGGGAAATGTTTTAATGTGGTGATAATGCCAGCGTCCTGCATGCCCTTCATAGCTGCCTGAGCAAACTCGGCAACTTTGCCGGCTGACTCTCCAAAAGACCTTACACCAATCACAGGATTTCTCGGGTTATTATTAACATCTGCATCTGGTGCAAGGTTCCAGTTAATACCAAGCGCTTTTAACTCTTTGCCTGTTGCAAGACCAACTTGGTAGGCATTATCTGCATTGTGAGTTGCACCGAGGGCCATCGAACCAGGGAACAGTGTTGTACCCTCACCCAACCGGCGGACGATGCCGTTTTCCTGATCAAGACAGATGAGCAAAGGCTGCTCATAACCGGCACGTTTGGCTTCCAATTGCAATTCAGTCGTCAGTTCGAGAACTTCCGATGGCGTGCCGATGTTTCGGCTGAACAATATGATGCCGCCAATATGATCATCATGAATCATTTTACGAATATAATCCGGAACAGATTTTCCTTCAAATCCTACTACAAACAAATGACCAATTTTCTTCTGCAGTTCAGCAGACTTCATGAATGGACCCTCCTTTAACCTTTAATCGCACCACTCATAGCGCCTTTGATAAAGAATTTTTGCAAGAACAGGAAGAAAACAATGATTGGAATCATTGAAATGATCGCACCTGCTGCAATGAGACGCCAGTCCGAGGTGAATGTGCCTTGGAGCATATTCAACCCAAGTGGCAGTGTAAACATGTCTTGATCATTCACGATGATTAATGGCCATAGGAAGTCGCCCCATGCCGATACAAACGTGAAGATCATTAACGTTACCATCGATGGCTTCACAAGCGGCATTAAAATGCGGTACCAGATCTGAAAACTATTGGCACCATCCATTCGCGCCGATTCGTCAAGTTCGTTTGGGACGGTGATAAAGGCCTGTCGCATAAGAAACACACCAAATGCCGTCGTGACGTGCGGGAGGACCATACCCAGATAGGTGTTTTGCAAGCCAAGATTTAAAGAAATAATGTAAACTGGAATCATTAAAAGCTGGAATGGAATCATCATGGTTGTGAGCACCAGAATGAAAATTGTATTCCGGCCTTTAAACTTCATTCTAGCCAGTGGATAAGCGGCTAAAGAACAGAATAAAACATTTAAAAACACCGTTAGAAAAGCAACTACGACACTATTAAATAGGTAGCGCCAAAACGGGAACGTGTCCATGACTTTCACAAAGTTCATTAAAGTTGGCTCTTCGGGCAGAAGCTTGGGGGATACTGAAATATATTTTCGCTCCCTGACTTCAATGCCGTTGACAACAGCCATAAAAACGGACCAATCATAAAAAGTGTTACAACAATTAACAGAAGATACAAAAACAATTTTCTTACAATGGATTTGTCAGATGATTTGCTTGCCATTCAAGTTCCCCCTTACGCTGTGTTGTCTTTGCCCATTGTTTTGATATTGATAGCTGATAGAATCAATGTAAGCAGGAATAGAATAACCCCTGCTGCACTTGCGTACCCCATATTGAGACGGTCAAATGCTTCCGTATATATGTAGAATACGAGCGTTTCGGAACTGTGCAGCGGCCCGCCACCAGTCATAATATAAATTTCTTCAAACACTTTCATTGCCGCAATCGATGACATAATGGAGACAATCAATACGAATGGCATCAAATTTGGAATCGTCACCTTGGTAATCTTTTGCCACCAATTGGCTCCGTCAATGTCCGCAGCTTCATAAAGATCAGTAGGAATTGACTGTAAGCCGGCCAGATAAATAATCATATAATATCCAAGCCCTTCCACACGGTTACGACCATAACGGCAAAAATAGCTGTTTGCGTCGAGGTTAACCAGTGGATCGGTTCTGAGATAATATTCAGCACGTCCAGTGCATAGTTTAGCAGCCCATTTTCTTTATAGACCCAGTCCCAAGCAATACCGGCAACAACCAGTGAGGTGACCACAGGAATATAATAGGCTGAACGGAAGAAACCAATTCCTCTCAGATTCTGATTCACCAGAACAGCCAGAAATATAGGTATAACCACCAATGCTGGCACAACACCTATCAAATAGATAAAGGTATTTGTTAAGGTTTTCCAAAACAAACCATCCTGAAACAACGTCTCATAATTGCTAAAACCCACATACTCAGGATCTGTAATCATATTATAATCCGTCAAACTCATCCAAAATGCCTGCAGCATCGGATAAAAAATAAACGCGCCTAATATGACACAACCAGGCAGCAGGAACAAGTATGGTGTAAGCTTGTTTGTTTTCACATATTTCACCCCACATTCTAAAAATCAGATCACGATATGATGTCTTAAAAAAAGAAGGGGAGGTAAGTTAACCTTCTCCCCCTCCAAACTTGTTTATTTACTTAGAATATTGTTCCACTCTGCTTCTGCCTGATCGAGTGCTTCTTGTGGACTCATGTTGCCGAGCATGGCCTCTGAAATGGCGTCATGCATAGCTTGTCTGAGTTCATCATAATTTTTCATTGGTTTAATTAAAAGCTCTGACTCGTCCAACTGTGATGCAGAGGTAATACGAACCATATCAATCGGCTCAGCATCTTCTCCAGCATCTTGGAAGTATGGATCTTCCAATGCTTCAACGTTTGAAGGCATAATTGGTGTCAACTTGGCAAACTCAAGCTGGTTGTCGCCATTTGTGAGGAAGAGTGCAAACTTAACAGCTGCATCTTTACTTTCTGTTTGTTCTGGCACGACAATATTTTGAACAGCAATTGTTTTCTTACCGCTTTTACCAGTAATACCTTTAGATGGTACTGTGTTCTTGTAAACATCAGGTGCGTTTTCTTTAATTTGTGAAATGAACTGTGATCCAATAAATGTACCCACTTCACCTGCTTGATACATATCAATTGTGTTTCTCTGATCACCTGTCAAAGCTTCACGCGGGATCAGGTCGTTCTGATAGAGGTCTGTGAAATATTCAAATGTTGAAAGGCCCTCTTCTGTATTAAATGCAGCTTCTGTACCATCTTCGTTTGTCAATTCTGCGCCCATTTTCACCATGTGCTGCAGAACTAAGGACAAATCAAGTGAAGGATAGTAACCATATTTGCCTGTTTCTTCTTTAACAGTTTTAGCCAATTCTTTAGCATCTTCATATGTTTCAGGGAAATTCTCTTCAGGATCAAGACCTGCTTCTTCATAAACGGCTGTGTTATTCAGCATTACTTCTGTAGACAGGTACCATGGAATCGCAAATGTTGTTCCATTGATCTGATTGGCTTCCCAAGCGCCTTCTACATAAAGCTTCTGGTCTTCTTCAGGAACTGCTTCATCCATATTAACCAGGGCATCCAAATCTGCCAGCTGTGACGCGAAGTTAGGGTTCAGGTTCACCACATCAGGGGCAGTGTTGGAACTTACAGACGTCAAGATCTTCTGACTAAGATCTGCTGCCGGAACATCCAGCCACTTAACTGTAATATTAGGATTTTCTTCTTCAAAGTCAGAGATGACACCTTCAATATAATCGGTGAATGTTGGCTTCAGCTGCATTGTCCAAAATTCAATTTCAGTTTGTTCAGACCCCTCGTTCGTATTACCTTCAGCATTATCACCTTTTGAAGATGAATTATCGTCATTACCGCCGCAAGCGGAAAAAACGAGTAAAACCATCAACAACAATAAACCTGTTAAACTTTTCTTAATCATGATATGAATAGACCCCTCTCTTATTTTGTAATACGATTTCATGTTGACAAGGCTTAAATTTTCCAATATGTAGACAAATAAACGAAAACCAGTGCCCTCCCTTTTGTTAAAAGTAAGCCTTTACAACTGATCAAAAATAAATGACTTACACGTTTAAATGAAAGCCCTTTTATTTCGCTCAAATGAATTATATAAAAATATATTCCATAAGTCAATGGTATTTTTTAAAATATTATTTCAGTTATGTTTCTTATATTTTCATATCGTAATAGATCCCGACATGACGTATAATAGCTGTTAAGGAGGTGAATACAGATGAGTCCTGAGCAAGCCGATCATATTGAAAAAATGCTTGAGACAATTGTTCAAACAGTGGGAACGATCATGGAAGAACAAACAAGCATGAAAAGAGATATAAGCTCTATGAAGGAAGATATAACTTCTATAAAAGAGGAAAGCGATACGCGCCACAAACAAGTATTGGATCAATTAAGGGCATTAAAAGCAGATAATGATTTAATCTGGGAAAAGCAATATCAACATGAACGTGATATTGGCATTTTTAAAAAACTTTACGGTTAAAAATGCTCCTAGATCCCGGAACCCCTCAATTCCTCAATTGACCTTCAATTTAATTTCAAAACAAGAATCCCCTTTAGCAAAGCCGCGATTGTTGCCTGCTTTGATAAAGGGGATGTGTATTTAAGAGGCCTTATCCAATAACCTGCATACTTCTGCAGCGAAAGCCTGGCAGCGTTCAATGTCTTCCTGATCAGGCGTGAGATCGACCTTTAGCTTCTGGGGGATAACATGCCCGCCAAGATCTTTGATATGCTCCCAAAGGATATCGACCGCACCGCCATAAGTGTCATAGAAAGAATCAGCCGAACCAAACACGCCATATACCGGACCTCTGATATCGGTCTCGTTAAGCTCCTCATCAAAATCTTCGACCTCATAAGGAAGTGTTCCATCATCCCATGTGTGTGTTCCAATTAACACCGCATCGTATTCAATCAAGTCTTCCACATCAATCGGATCAAAATCAAACGTTCGGATCTCGACTGTGTGATGACATGCTTCGAGATAATCCGTTATCGCTTCGGCCATCAACTCTGTATTCCCGGTCGTACTGGCATATATCATCAATATGTTGGACATGTTCATCCCACACTTTCTTAATATCATTCGGTTACTTCTATCTTAATTGAAATTGATTATTATTATCAACATAATAAGCTCGCTTTTTGTGTCTAAGTCGTGTCAATTAAGAGGAATATATATTATACTGAAATAGAAATGTGTAAAAGGAGCGGTTTAATGGTAAAAGTAAAGATGAATGTTCAAACAGCTTATCACGGAGATTTGCTCAGGGCAGGCAAGGTTTATGAAGTGGACGAAGACACAGCGCAACGCTGGCTCGCCGCCAAGCTGGCTGAGGAAGCAACTGACAATGACGATTAATAAAAGGCAAACAAAAGCGTCCGCTCTCATCAATGAAAACGGACGCTTTTTTTATATGTTGTTATGTGCTTACCGGTTCGCGAAAAATTCCTCTGCCTTTTCAAGAAAAATTTCTTGGTCAGATGACAAATCGTACTCTTCCTCGATTGCGTCAACTGGACAAACGGCCTTACATGCGGCACAATCTATGCAAATGTCAGGATCTATGTAAAACTGATCCGGACCTTCTTCAATACAATCCACCGGACAAACGGTCACACATTCACCTGACTTTTCCCCCTGGCAAGGGTCAAGAATGACAAACGCCATTTATATGAAACCTCCTTATAAAAGTAAGTTTAGATCTCGTCTACATATCCATGATACATGAAAGCCATGCCACAAGTAAACCGCTTTACACCGATCATGCTAACACCAGTTGAATTTACAGCTCATGACTCAATTGTATATTTCTTTTTTGCTCCAAGAGCTCTTGATATTCCTTTTCCAGTTCTGGAGACGATTCAAAACTAAGCTTGCCCAGGACCTCGGTTATTTTGTTATCAATAATCATTTGCTCTGTGTTAATCTTATCAGGTTTTTCAATTGTTTCCTCATTTTGATAGGTCACATAATCCCCTTCGAAAATAGAAAGTTGCTGCTGTTCAATCACTAGCAGACGTTTGGCAACACGTTCTAAAAGCCGCCGATCATGACTTGCAAATATAACTGTGCCAGGAAAATCTTCTAACAAAGATTCCAGTGCTTCTACACCCTGAATGTCAAGAAAATTTGTCGGCTCATCAAGAACCAAGGTGTTGATTTGACTTAGAAAGATTTTAGCAAAGGAGACTTTGACCCGTTCTCCTCCACTAAGTACTTTGACTGGTTTAAACACATCATCGCGAAAAAAATGCAGCCTGCCTAGTACAACCCTAATAAGCGTCTCGTCCTGCTCAGAAGTTCCCTTCACATTCTCTAAAATAGACTTTTCCTGATCTAAAATATCCAGGTTTTGACTGAAGTATCCCATCTTAACAGCTGGTGAGACTGTGATCCCTTCTTTCTCTTGAACAAGTTGTTTAAGAAAAGTTGTTTTTCCTGTGCCGTTTTTGCCAACGATCCCGACCTTATTTCCAGCGTTGATGTGAAAGGTTGTTTTTTTCCACAATTCTTTATTCCCTGCGAAGCCTTCAAGGTTATTCACGCGGATGATGATGCGGTCTCCCAATGTCTCAGCATTCGGCAGACTCATTTGAAGCGGTGGTTCTTCTTTCACTTTCTCCACCTTTTCTAACTTGTCTATTCTTGTTTGAATAGCATTAGCTGTCGTATACAGCTTCTTTTGTTTTTTAGCATAATAAGGTGTCGCGCGTGCCTGATGTGCTTCAGGGTTCTTCGTTGCCTGAGCAGCCTTTTTTCTTTTGAGCTCCAAAGCGCGCTCCAATTGTTTCTTTTTTTGTACGTATGCATGATGCGCCTCTTCCTTGTGCCTGAGTGCAAGTTCGCGTTCTGCTTCATAAGCCGAATAGTTCCCTGTATAAGTCGTTATTTTTGTATCTGCAATTTCCCAGATTTTATTACATAACTTATCGAGAAATGTTCGATCGTGCGATACAATCACCAGCGCACCTTGCCAGCGGTCGAATTGCTGTTCGAGCTTCTCGATATGCGATGTGTCAAGATTTGCAGTTGGCTCGTCAGCTAAAAGAATATCTGGTTTTGCAGCCACTGCTTTGTCGATATAGCTTTGTGTGATCTCACCGCCACTTTTAAAGGCGTGATCATTTTTAATTTGTGGAAGCAACTGGCAGCTTCCATGTTTTTCAATAAAACCTGTTTGAAGTTCTATTTCGCCGCTCAAAAGATTCATAAGGGTCGTTTTTCCGCTTCCATTTTTACCTACTACCCCAATTCGGTCGGCTGTTCTGATCTGAAGTTGGTCAATATTAAGCAAACGCTCACCGTTGATATCATGAGTCACTTCATTTATATTCAATAACTGCATAATTAGCCCTCATTTCTTTTTTGGTAATTCGGGGCAATAAAAAAACGCCCCATTCACAATGAATAGGACGTTAATGTGCTTGTGAAACAATTGAGTATGGTCGTGCACAGCAAACTATTCCAACGTTCGAAACTTTGCTCACGCCAAATAAAGGCTTATGTGCTTTGCATCTCAAAAGTGCCAACAAGGCAGAACATCCCATTCTTTGTGTCCGATATTAGCGCATAGTGAATAACACAGGTCACAGCCTGTTCGCGCAAAAATTTCGGTTCACATCTAAAACAGGATTAGTTGCTCATCTGCCCATTGGTCACCCTTTCCGAAAATAATAAGTAAATTATATTCAATTTAAAATAAAATGTCAACCAGGCTGCAACAGAGAGGATCTTTATCAAATCCACATCAGCACGACACAGTATGCGTAAACTGCGAACTAACTTGTACCTGCCTCACGCAGCCGCTCGGGGGAAACACTGCGCTTTCCGCGGGCGCTGCTGAGCCTCCTCGGTCTGACGACCTGCGGGGTCTCACCGAGGCTTTGCATCCCGGTCGAGTAAGCGGGAATACTCTCTAGTTTTCGAGAGTATTCCTCACTCCTCACAGAACCGTGCGTGCAGTATTACCGCACACGGCTCTTCCTATTATCATTTACAAAATATAGCTAATCTCGTTTCTTAGTTCATAAATGTTCACTTTCATTTTCGGCTTGGGCAAGGGGTATTTTCTTAAGAATAAGTTGAATTTATCCCAACTAAAAGATTTCCTTTGACTCCGTCGATTCATCCACTTAAATAACAATTGCTTGACCCGGTAGAGGAATTCCTCCACCGCCAACGTATTATCTGTAATACAATAATAGTTGTAATATCCTTTAAGTGACCGATCGAGTCTTGCCATAATCTCTTGAATATCTCTGTTTCGATTGGCTTTCAGCCACTCCTTTTGATTCGCTAGCTTGGCTTTCATTTTCTTGCGGCTGGTCTTGCGTTTAACACGAAAGTTACCGGTTCGGCTTTTACTGCAATAGTGCGTGAAGCCAAGAAAATCAAATGTAGATGGCTTTCCAGATCCTCCATTTCCAGCGTTTCGACCAAATGAAATGATACTTGTTTTGTCTTCAGCTATTTCCAAGCCAAATTTGGCTAGTCTTTTAATTAATGCTGAGTAGAAAGCTTTTGCTTCGTCCTCATACTGAAAACAACATACAAAGTCATCGGCATAGCGCACGATGTATGCATGTCCTTTGCATTGCTTCTTGACCCGTTTCTCAAACCATAGGTCTAGTACATAGTGCAAATACACATTCGCTAAAATGGGGGAAATGATCCCTCCTTGCGGAGTCCCTTTATCCGTATCAAAATACTTTCCTTCCTCCATGTAACCTCCCTTAAGGAAGCGTCGGATGATTCTTAAGAGGTTCGGGTCTTTGATACGATGGTTCAGAAACTTCATCATCCAGTCATGATCGACATTGTCAAAGAATCCTTTAATATCAGCATCCACCACAAAGTTGGTGGGGCGCTTTTCAATATATACATTCAGGATTTTCAACGCATCATGACAGTTTCTGTTAGGGCGGAAGCCAAAAGAGCTTTCAAGAAAATCATTCTCATATATGGCATTAAGAATCTTCCCTATAGCCCGTTGAACAATCTTATCCTCATGGTCAGGGATACCTAAAGGTCTTTTCTTTCTCGAGCCCGGCTTATCAATGTAAGTGCGTCTGACTGGTACAGGGCGGTAAGCATTGTTCTTAAGCCGTTTGACCAGATCATCGACATTTTCATTGAGGTTATCGCCGTAGCCTTCCTTAGAAATTCCTTTTGTACCTCTGGCTTTTTCACTAGGCAATTCATAATGACATTGTTTAAGATTGTTCACGTTTAAGAGATGTGCCAATGACGTAAACGCCATATTCTTATCTTTCTTAGCTAATTCTGCTATCCTTGTTAGTTTCGTTTCCATCATTAATTCCACCTCTGGGTGTAGATAATGTTTCCCTTTCAAGGTCGATGACAGGTAGCGGCCTTCCCTCCATCGGAGTTACCCGATTTCTTTGGTACTATGCCGCTATCCGACTTCCTTTAGACATCTGACAGCCCTTACTTTATTATCGCTTGTTCGTCATTACTCTTCGTCAGAAGAGATCTAAAGGACCTCCCGAGTTGCCGTAATATATCAATGTGTGACGTGCCGAGGTCACCGACCCCGAGGAAGCTGTTATGATCTTGCCTTGTCGATCATAGCAATGTTGCCTTCTATGCTCCTGAGCATATCGACCTTCCTGAAAGCACGAATTTCGGAGCTCAATCCCTTCAACCGCTTGGCTTACGGCCCATCACCTCGCTGTCTACGCTTAAGGGCAAATGTTACCATTTGCCGTCCAAGACTCGCTACGAGCGAATGGCTAGTTCTTTCTCGACGGGGATTCCACCCGTTATATATTACGACCTATGCTCGGCCGCACCAGGAGTCTCCGTGTTTCCCCGAGCTAGTTGAGAAGTGTTCATCTTTCTTCTCGCTTTCGTGAGCAGAACCGATGAAAGTATGAATGGGCATATATGGAAAAAACTATAAACGGAAATAAATACCTATAAGTAAGCCGAGAGTACGACTAAACCAGGGATAATACCTATTAGCAGCCTGCTCAAGAAGTCTTCACGTTCATACTCGATTTCTTGAGGAGAGCCGTCCAAGCCACTGATTAACATAGAGTGATTGGAGCGGAGGAAAGTCGACTCCTGCGGGAACAGCACGAGTCCGAAGACCCCGGAGCGTTACATTAGGGAGGGTCGACTAAGACCGTCCTTTGCGGACAACGTCGACATACCCCTTGCCGGGGCAAGGAGGCGTCAGGGGATGTTCGATTAAAACCGGCGCGTCCTGCGCCAACATCGAACGACCTGCGTCCTGCAGGCCCCTTGGCTAGAGGACACTGTGAAAGTGGGATTCTTGAACAGATGTCGCACTTGAGCTGTGATAAAGTTAAAGCGACTTCCCGCAGCGCAAATCACGAGCCTCTCACCCTTCAGCATGGGCTAAGTTTTCGCTAGTTCGCATTTTATGTCTGATGTCTTTTATGTTGTTGGTTTTATTAGGTTGAATCAATTGGAGAGAGTGGAATTAAAAACGCATGGCGCTTTTGGCCATGCGTTTTTGTTGTTTTATTTTTTTAGTTTTGCAAGTTGCTCAGCGAGGGCGTTGTTTTTAAATCCGTCGTCTTGTTTCTTCAGGTATTTATTAACGTCTTTTTTCGAGACTTTATGTTTTTTCTCACGGTCTTTTCGTGCGTTAAATGTGGAAAGCTTCTCGCGGTGACCGCAAACACAGGTGAAGATCTGGCCCTCCCCTTCCCCGCGCAGGTCCATGCGCTTGTGACAGTTTGGACAACGGGCATTGGTTTGCTTGGCGATGTTCTTCTTATGCCCGCATGATCTGTCCTTGCACACGAGCATACGGCCTTTTTTATTACGGACTTCAAGCATAAGTTCCCCGCATTCCGGGCATTTGGTGCCGGTCAGGTTATCATGCTTAAAGGTGGCATCGCTTGCCTTAATCGTCTGGACAATTTCTTTGGCATACCCTTTCATATCGGAAATAAATTGATCTTTTTTCAGCTTTCCTTCAGCGATGGCGCTCAGTTTTTGTTCCCATTCGGCTGTAAGTGCCGGGGAACGCAATTCTTCCGGTGCCAGTTCCAAAAGCTGCTTTCCTTTAGACGTCAAATGGATAAACTTGCCGCGCATTTCAATGTACATGGTGTTGAACAACTTCTCAATGATATCAGCGCGCGTCGCAACTGTTCCGAGTCCGCCTGCGTCAGAAAGGGTTCCCGCAAGGTGCCGCTCATCTGAAGCCATATACTTAACCGGGTTTTCCATGGCTTGAAGCAAAGTGCCTTCTGTAAAACGGGCAGGCGGTTTTGTTTCGCCTTCAGTCATTTCAACTGCAGCACCGCGCAGCTGATCCCCTTCCTGAATTACCGGAAGCCGGTTCATCTGTTCGTCATCTTCATTATAATTCGTGTTCCGGTAGATCGACTTCCAACCAGCTTTTTTCACGACTTTCCCTTTTGTCATAAAGGTCTCGCCTTTAATATCAGCCGTAATTGTCGTTTCCTCAAATTCTTCAGGATCTGATAGAACGGCGAGAAAGCGGCTCACAACCAGATCATAAATCTTACGCTCATTGCTTGAGAGATCGGCTGTACGAGGGGTTTCTTCAGTTGGAATAATTGCATGGTGGTCCGATACTTTTGCGTTATCAACCACGTTTTTGCCGAGTTTGAAATCTTTCTTTAAAATCGATGCGGCATGTTTGCTGTATTGGTCGATTCCACAAGCCTTTACCCGTGTCTTCAGGGTTGGGACGATGTCAGATGATATCACCCGGGAATCTGTTCGCGGATAGGTGAGAACCTTATGCTGCTCATAAAGCCGCTGCATAATGGAAAGCGTCTCTTTCCCTGAAAAATTAAAAATCCGGTTCGCATCTCGTTGGAGATCAGTCAAATCATACAACTGCGGCGCAAATGACTTTTTATGCTTTTTATGAACCTTTACCACTTGTGCTGGCTGATTGGCAGTTGCAGCTTTTTTGTCCTCCGCTTTTTCCTTGGAAAACATCCGGGTATTGTTTTGATGATCTTGCCAGGTAAACGTCAAGCCGTCCTTGGTTTTAAGCTTTAATCCATAAAAAGTCTTTGGCTTAAAATTTTTAATTGCTTCTTCACGACTGGCAATCATCGCAAGGGTTGGGGTTTGCACCCGCCCAGTTGAGAGCTGTGCGTTATATTTGGTTGTCAGGGCTCTGGTTGCATTCAAACCGACATACCAATCTGCTTCAGAACGCGCAACAGCAGCGGCATACAGGTTCTCATAGGCCTTTCCAGGTTTCAGATGTTTGAATCCATCACGGATCGCCTGATCGGTGACGGACGAAATCCACAGGCGCTTAACCGGTTTGTTGACGCGGGCCTTTTCCAAAATCCACCGCGCGACAAGTTCCCCTTCACGACCGGCGTCTGTTGCAATGACCACGTCTTTCACGTCTTTGCGATTGAGCTGAGCCTTTACGGTGCTGAACTGTTTACCGGTTTTCTTAATGACAACCAGTTTCAAGCGATCCGGCAGCATTGGCAGATCATTAAGATTCCATGTTTTAAGTTTGTCATCATATACTTCAGGGTCAGCAAGGGTCACCAGATGACCGAGTGCCCAAGTGACAATATGTGCAGAGCCTTCCATATAGCCGTTGCCTTTTTTCGTGCATTTTAACACACGGGCCAAGTCACGACCGACGGAGGGCTTTTCAGCGAGTACGACAGTTTTCATTGTAAGACAGTCCTTTCAAAAGTTCCTCTCTTTACTTTAACACAACTGCCCCTGGGTCGTAATCTTTTCTCACACAAAGGATGGTACACCATACAATAATGAAGAATACGATCAAGGGATTGATCTGCAATGGCACTCACTGGATTATTGTTTTTGGTTATTGCCGTCAGCATCGATGGCTTTGGAGTTGGCATCACATATGGCATGCAAAAAATACGTCTCCCTTTATTCGGCACTGTCATCATAATGCTGTGTTCTGGTGCCATGGTTCTGTTGTCAATGACAATTGGAGACGTCTTACGCTCGTATATTGACCCAATGTATACAACCGCTCTAGGCGGGTTAATTCTTGTGTTTCTCGGGTGTTTCTCCCTCTATAACATCTTACGTTCGAAAAAAGATTCGACGTCAAAAGGGAAAAACACGCATGTATTAAAGTCAATCTTAGATGATCCGCATGCAGCCGACCTTGATCAGTCAGGGTCGATCTCAGCTCGGGAGGCGTTGCTGCTGGGATCAGCACTTGCACTGGATGCTTTCGGGGCAGGACTTGGAGCAGCTATGATCGGTTATTCACCATGGCTCACTGCAGGTCTGATCGGTCTTATGAGCGGTGTGTTCGTTTATTTAGGTATCAGTATTGGTATCATTCTTTCACAGAAGAGGCTGTTGAAGAATCTGACCTACATCCCGCCAGTCCTGCTGATGATCATTGGCATGGTTAATGTATTCAAATAAAGCAGACACACAATGCGTGTGTCTGCTTTTAATGGAGCGTATATTTTAGCCTAAAGAAACATCCAAAATCATCATAACAGTAAAACCTATCATGAGAGCGATCGAGGCCAAATCTTTATTGCCATTCTCTTGTGATCCCGGAATGACCTCTTCTGCAACGACAAAAATCATAGCACCTGCTGCAAAGCTTAAAGCATAGGGCAGAAGCGGGTCTATAAAGGTTACAGCCAGCACCCCTATGACAGCTGCAATGGGTTCTACCATCCCTGAAAACTGCCCGTGCATAAAACTCTTTCCACGTGACATGCCCTCACGTCTCAATGGCAGGGACACAGCCACACCTTCTGGAAGATTTTGCAGTCCAATCCCGATCGCCAAAGCAATTGCACTGGCAATGGAGGCTGATTCGACGCCAGATGCCACGGCACCAAAAGCAACACCAACCGCAAGACCTTCCGGGATATTGTGAAGTGTAATCGCAAATACGAGCAATGTACTTCTTTTCTTTTTATTTGGCTGAATGCCTTCAGCCTCATCTATGGATAAACCAGGATGAAGATGTGGGAGCAGCTTATCCACGCCCCACAAAAAGAAACCACCCAAAAGAAATCCGATTGCTGCTGGTATCCACGATGGGACAGGTCCATCTTCAGCCATTTCGATCCCTGGAGCCAAGAGGGACCAGAAACTTGCTGCGATCATAACACCTCCAGCGAAACCAAGCATCCCATCCAGCAGTTTTTGACCCATATCCTTTTTCGCAAAAACAACAGCGGCACCAAGCGCTGTCATTCCATAAGTAAATAAAGAAGCCAGGATCGTCAGCAGTACTGGATCATATTGTGATAAACTTTCTAGCATGTCTGCACCTCCCTGTTTGTTAAAAACCTCAATAGGTCTCAATAGACGTTAAGAGCATTTTATAAACATAAAATTTAAAACGCACACCATTTAGTTTGTGTGCGTTTTTGGAAGTTATTCCATATTCATAGGTATCATCAGCCGTATCGATCATGTATGCGGTTTTTTTTATAGGTTCCAGCTCCACCAAATTCATACCGTTCCATGGATAAAGCGAGCGGGCGTTGCTCGAATATATGAGCGAAGTGCTGTTCAATCATTTCAAACAGGGCGTCACTTGCTGCTTTTTTCACTGTTTCCGACCGTCCCCCGCCCATTTTGAATGTTACATGGACAAAAGCATCATCAGGTCCCTCTCCGTCAGCAATATAATAATCTTTCAGTTCAATTGCACGAGACCTGATGCCTCCAGTGGGGAAGACCCCGTCTTGAGCAATCAATACAGTGTTTATTTTTTTCAGCAATCCCTGAATATCTCCTTGTTCTTTTAAGTTATCCGTATACTCAACGATAATATGGGCCACGCAATCCCCCTCTGTCTCATTTATGTTCTCGCAAAAGCCACGTCTCCAACTATTGTATTCTTTAAAGCACCGATGCCTTCTATTTCCGTAACGACTTCATCCCCCTCATAAACGTGAACCGTTCCTTTAGGAGTTCCGGTTAAAATGATGTCGCCTTCTCTCAACGTCATGAAGCTTGATAGATACGCAATCAAGTAGGGAATATCAAATACCATATCTTTCGTGCATCCATCCTGGGTTAATTCGCCGTTCACATACGTTTTTACCGCTAGATTCATCGGATCAGGTATACCTGACGCATCAACAAACCACGGCCCGATTGGTGTCAGTGTATCACGGTTTTTCACGCGCAAATTCGGTCTGTAGTAGTTTTCCAGATAGTCTCGTATTGTATAGTCGTTGGCAACTGTATAACCTGCAATATAGTCATAGGCATCAGCTTGAGAAACATCACGCGCAGTGCGACCGAGCACTACAGCAAGTTCACATTCATAATGCATATGGATCGCATCATCTGGTCGTCGGGTGAAGGCATTGTGACCAATAAGTGCATTCGGCCCTTTTAAAAAGACGAGCGGTTCATCTGGGGCATTGAAGCTGATTTCACTGGCATGATCGGCATAATTCAAGCCAAGAACAAAAATGGTGCCCGCTTCAACAGGCGAAAGCCATACCACATCTTCTGGTTCAACCACTCTTCCATCTGCAAGCTTTAACTTCCCTTCAAATTCAACCGCATCATGAACTGCGCCAAAACAGGCAACACGTGCGCGCTTCATCGCTTACCACCTCCAACACCGGCAACCGTTTTTGAGACAACTGTATTCACCAATTTACCGACGCCCGGAATCTCAATCAATACATGATCGTCTGCTTTTATAAGCGGGGATTTTCAGGTGTTCCAGTCAGCACCACATCACCAGGACTCAAGGTCATAAATGCTGTGATGTCTGCAAGCAGCTTGGAGACTGGCCTGATATGATTCCCAGTATGGTTCGTCTGAACACGTTCTTCATTCACATACACGTGAATCTCCAAATCATCCGGGTTTTCTATTTCTGACCGTTCCATGATCCAGGGACCTACTGGACAAAAACCATCCCGTGTCTTATTTTTAATATCAGGTCTGAAGTAACTGTCGTGGGGTACGGTGACATCATTGACTACCGTGTAACCTGCCACATAATCAAACACATCATGCTCCGGCACCTGGCTCATTGTTTTTCCAATGACTATGCCTAGTGCTGCTCTTGCTTGAACTTCATCTATACCCTCAGGCAAAGGTATGGCGCCCATATGCTGGTTGATGGTATTGGCAGGTTTTATATACATCACCACATGTTCGGGTGGTTTTTGATAAGGTGCCTTGTTAAAATCGATTTCTGTCACTTCGCCCTTAAAATTAAACAAAGTGCCATAAACTGTGCCTTTGATTGGAGGCGCCCAGCTAAGTGCATCTAAATCATACTGCGTTCCATTCCATTCAACGGCATTGTCACCGTCTGTTAACATGTGTTCATAGTGCTGCCCGTGAGTGAGCAAAGCCTTCGCATGTCGCATGTTAAAACCTCACTCCCATCATTCCTTTATGTTCCACTTTGGACTCCGTTTTCTATTGAAAAAGCTGTTACGCACCGCCTGTTCTTTCATACACTCTTGAACCCTTAAGTCTGCTGCTTCATTTGTCGTAATCCCCTCGAGGTTTGCCATTTCATAGATCGATAAAAGGGCGTCATGAATCGCAGCTGTTTTATTCAAGACACGCTCAGGGTTAGGCCCGTATAATTCATCAGCCACTTGAATTAAGCCGCCAGCATTTACAATAAAGTCAGGTGCATATAAGATACCTTTTTGGTCAAGTACCTGGGCATGCCGTTTTGTCTCAAGCTGATTGTTCGCCGATCCGACGACAGCTTTCACTTTCAGCCGCGGTATCGTGGCATCATTTAAAACACCGCCAAGTGCACAAGGTACAAACACATCAGCCTCCACATCAAATATCTCGTTTTGATTGACAGCATGCACTGTTCCGGGGAGATTTTGAGTTTGTTTTTGCAGCAGTTGAACAGATTCTTCACGGATATCTGTCACATACACTTTTGCCCCGCGTTCAAGCAGATGTTCAGCCACTTTAAACCCAACCTTGCCGAGCCCTTGGATCGCATATGAGCGATTTTTGAAATCCTCCTGTCCGAACAAGAAACGATTAGTCGCCTCAAGACCATAGACCACCCCTCTTGCTGTCGGTATGGAGGAATCGCCCCCGCCCCATAAGCTTCAGGAAGGCCGTTAATAAAATTGGTCTCTTTTGCTGCATGAACAAAATCGTCCATTGTGGTTCCCATATCTGTCCCTGTATAAAAACGGCCGTTTAAGGATTCCACAAATTGACCATATGACCGAAACATAGCAGCCGTTTTGTGATGTTTGGGGTCGCCGATGATTACACCCTTAGCCCCACCAAAATCAATGTCTGCGGCCGCGCATTTATCTGTCATGCCTTCTGACAGCCGCAGTACATCCTTCAATGCATCTTCCACACTGGCGTAGGGATACATGCGTGTTCCGCCAAGTGCAGGCCCAAGGGTCGTATTATGAATGGCAATAATAGCCTGTAAGCCTGTCGCCGGGTCATTGCAAAATATGACCTGCTCGTGTGTCTGCATGCTGTTAAAGAGTGCTTCGCTGCTTCCTGTCTCGTATAAATGTTCAAGCTGTTTCACGGACATGCTCCTTTCTATTCCGCCTTGATCCGGTCTATGACTTGTCGATATTCCCCTCCGTAAAACACCAGCGGATCTCCGTCTTCAACTTGAAGATCTTTCACCTGGCCTACATATAAAATGTGATCGCCTGCTTCTGTCATGGTGTAGACATTGCAAATCAATCTGACAATGGCCCCCTGGACCGTTGGCACCCCTTGGAACCATTCAAAGTTAATGGAGCGCTCATCATTGATCTGACCGGCAAAATAAGCTGACATGTCCTGTTGCTGGTCATTAAGAATACTCACTGCGAATTCACCCGAACCTTCTATATAGCTGTTCATCGTTGCTTTTCTGTCAACAGATACGAGGATCAGCTTTGGTTCCAGTGAAACAGACATAAAGGCGTTCGCTGTCATTCCCCGTACATCTTCCCCCACCTGCGCAGTAATGATCGTCACCCCTGTCGTAAACTTTCCCATCGCCGTCCGGAACAGTCGATCATCCAGCAAACAATCCCTCCTTTCCGTCATGTTTTTTCAATGGCTATTTTCGAATCAAATTTTCCGTAAACTGCGAAGTAACTAACCTTGTACAAAGGAAGACGTCGCTCCGAAAATACATTTCGCTTTCCGCGGGCACGGCCTCAGCCTCCTCGCGGAAAGACCACCGCTGTGGGGTCTTCGGACTCGTGCTGTTCCCGCAGGAGTCTTCATGTATTCTCTCCGCTATATGTGTGCCACCTATTTTTGTAACGTTTATACCCTGCTAAGAACAGTGAATGTCTCTATTAAAAACGGAGGGAACATACACCTCACCCAGCTCGGGGGAAACACGGAGACTCCTGTGGGAGCAAAAGCCTAGGAGTCTGTCCGACGGAATGAAAGTATTACCAGATAAATGGGTGGAATGCCGGACTTTCATGTATAATTAATATTACAAAGTGAAGATTGAACGGAAAAAGAAAGGGGCATTCCACCATGGCACCATTTAAGCCTTATTCAGTGGAACAAGGAGAGCTAATCCCGACGTATTTTGGGGATTTGATTCCTTCTGATCACCTTGCTCGCACTGTTAACGACATTGTTGATGAACTAAATATTTCTCATATGACAATTCACTATAAAAATCGTGGTCAAGAAGCTTACCATCCGAAGATGTTGATTAAGATTCTCTTTTATGGCTATCAAACGGGTGTGTTTTCATCCCGTAAATTGCATACGGCAATTCAAGAAAGCATTCCCTTTCGCTGGCTGGCCGGTGGCCAGAAGCCTGATCACCGCACTATTAGTGATTTTCGAAAAAACAACATAAATAATTTGGCCCCTTTATTTAGTCAGGTTATTCTAATCGCTAAAGAATTAGGTCATGTATCCATGGCACATGTAAGCATTGACGGTTCAAAGTTCAAGGCTAATGCTTCAAAGCACAAAGCGATGACACGCGGCTATATGAAAAAAGAAATTAAGCGTATGGAACAGCTTATTGCCGATCACTTGAACGAAGCCCAGCTGCAAGATGCCATCGAAGATGAACAAACGGAACCCACAAGTCGAGGTATACAAGATTATCAAAAGCGCCTGGAAACGATCAAGGAAGCATTACAAAAACTAGAAGAACGCAAACCTGAATCAGCTTTAGCAACAGCTGACAAGGACCAGGCTAATTTTACGGACGATGATTCACGAATTATGAACACCCGGACACAAGGCGTGATACAAGGCTACAATCCACAAGTTGCAGTTGATTCAGACCGTGGATTTATCGTTGGAATGGCCATGAGTAATAATTCCAGTGATCAACAACAGTTTGAAAATGTCTTATCCTCCATTCGGGAGAATATGGGTGCCATGCCAGAGATTGTTACAGCAGATGCCGGTTATTTTAGTGCAGCCAACATTCAACAAGCCGAAACCTATGGAGTAGATGCCTATATTGCAGCAACCAAAGAAGGCAAACAAAATGGTAATCCTTATGACAAGTCGAATTTCACTTATGACCAAGAGCAAGATACATATATCTGCCCTATTGGTCAAAACATGGTGCTTAAAAAAGTTAAATACCGCCATCATGAGACCAGACCTACAACATGGATTTATGAAGGTCAAGCATGCTTAGACTGCCCCTTTCAAAGTGAGTGTGTAAAATCTAAAACAGGCAAAAGAACTATACAACGTACAGAAGCTGATCCAATACGTGAAGCTATGAGAACGAAAGTTCAAAGTGACGAAGGGAAAGACATTTACAAGAAACGTAAAGCAATTGTAGAGCCGGTGTTTGGGCAACTGAAAGCGTGTCAAGGCTTTCGGCAATTTCACCTCCGCGGAAAAGAAAAAGTTTCGGGTGAATTTGTGCTGCTTGCGTTGGCTCATAACCTTAGGAAGCTTCATTTTCTTAAGCATCCAAAAAATGTGTTAAAGCAAACAAGGGATAAGTCTGTCCAAAATCTGAAAAAGTTATCATAAAGGGCACGGATAAGGCTGGATTTAAACACTATTCACTTCAAAATAGCGTTTTTTTGGAGAAATATGCTCAAAAAGTTAAATCTGACCCCTTAAATAACATTCCGTCGGACAGACTCCTAGATGAGACCCCACAGCGCGCAGCGCGAGGAGGCTCATCAGCGCCCACTGGACGCGGAGTGTTTCCCCCGAGCGGTTGCCAGAAGCAGTTATTCCAAGTTTTCTTTGGTCCGCTTTTTATTTCTAATATTCGTTAGGGATTATAACTTTTTAAGAGAGACTATATTAAAGAGCTTTTTAATCTATTTTATAAGACTGCTAGATGACAAAGGTTGGTTTATGTTGCTTTAATTTCCCCGGGTTCAAGGGGACTGGTTTATCTGTCTGTATATCCAAAACCGGCATGGCTTCTTCAAACCAGCTGTCGGGTGCGGCGTGGCCCCAAAAGGTTTGCCGCATGGGATCGTTGATATCCCAGCGGATAGGCTTGAAATCCGGATCGCTTGTTAAATAGTCACCGTTATACAGCTCAATCCGGTGCCCGTCAGGATCTCTTAAATATAGGAAAAAGGCGTTGGACAGTCCATGTCGGCCGGGTCCGCGTTCAATCTGGTCTCCATATCCCATTGAGGCGAGCACATCACATGCATGAATAATCGCAAGTGGATCAGGCAGCCAAAATCCAATATGATGGAGACGTGGACCAGGCCCATTCATAAAAGCCACATCATGGACCGTCTGTTTCCGGTGCAACCAAGTCGCCCACACATCGCCTTCAGGTGTATTCGTGTATTCAGAACACCTGAAACCAAGTTCATTTTGATAGAATTCCTGTGCAGCTCCAACGTCCGACACCATGCAATTAAAATGATCGATCCGCTGTACACGTGCGCCTTTATACAGATCATACCGCTGCAACATACGCTCAGCAGGCTCTATCTCCGCAAAGAACTCCAGTGGCAATCCGACTATATCCATCACACGTAGCGCACGTCCCATGGCTTTCTGACTTCCTTTTTCCAGCCATGAAACAGCATGGCCTTTTTCGGAAAACATAGCGGCCAAGCGATCCAGATCCTCGGCGCATGAGACTTTATATCCCAGTGCTTCCACAGCCGGTTCTGCTTTCTTTTTTAAAACAATGCTATGATGGCAATGTTCCTCAAGTCCGCGAAGGTAAAGGTGCGACCCATCTGATTCAGTTTCAATAAACCCAAGCGCCTCTACGTAAAACCGGCGAGATGCTTCCAGATCCCTCACATGCAAAACCGTTCGGGCACATCGAATAATATTAACGTCCATCTATATCCATCCCCCCAGAAAAACAAGCAGATTACCTTTCAAATTACAACTTCGTAGTTTGAGAGCAGAGAAGCAAGTTTTCGATTATGCGTTTTTATCCTCAGATATGCACACTTGTTTCTGTATTTGCACGTTCATTTGCGGATTTGCACATTCGTTTCGATATTTGCACATTCAATCCCGGATTTGCACATTCATTTCGATATTTGCACATTCAGTCACGGATTTGCACACTCGTTTCGATATTTGCACATTCAATCGCAGATATGCACACTCATTTCGATATTTGCACATTCAATCGCGGATTTGCACACTCATTTCGATATTTGCACGTTCAATCGCAGATATGCACATTCGTTTCGATATTTGCACATTCAATTGCTGATATGCACATTCGCTCTCCATTATGACCCTTCGATCCTGAAGACAAGCGGCTTTTCATATAAAAACAAAATGTTAGTGTACTCTCGTTGTGGTTTTAGTTTGTTGCAGGAAGTCTTTGATGTAGTTTTTATAAGGTTCTTTGTCATATCCGTCGAAGTAGGCCATGCCCATTTTGATTGGGTCACCGAAGAAGTAGTATTCGTAATGGGTCTGGCGTGAGCCGAATGCGCTGAGGGTCATGTCCCAGGCAAGGCGGAATAATTGCACCCGTTCATAGCCTTCGAGGTTTTTGCCTTGCAGACCGCGGTGAATAATAGGACCGATCTCCTCATGCTGAAAATCCGCTTCTGTCGGAATCCCCATCAAGCCCGATGCTCCTAGAATCCGGATAATTTCTGCAAGCCGCGGATACACGCGCGGATACCAGTTGCGGGCGGCATTCAGTGCATTAAAGTCCGGGGTCATGGTCCCGGATGCGTCAAGTTTTGCATTATGCTCCGCTCGATATAGGTGGGAGCGCATTGTTTCGAGTGCCAGCATGATTTCTGATCCTTTGTCTTTTACGTGCTGGAACTGATCAATGCCAATCGCATCCATCATACTTAAGGCGACCCCAAGCACAAATTCTGTTTTGACAATGTTTTTCGCCACGACTTGATGGGCCATGTGGACAACAGCATTCGTTTCTGTGAACGTCCGGTTGCACACTGAAGAGTTACCGCAGACAAAGACGCGCTCCCATGGCACAAAGACATGGTCAAAAGACACAATGGTATCCCCTTCTTCAAAGCGCGCACCAAGCGGGTGATCCCATGGATTTTTATCATAACTAAACGATTCACGGCTGATAAATTTTAATCCTGGGGTGTTGTTCGGTATTGCAAAGGCCAAGGAATAAGGGTCATCAAGTTCCCCTGATTTTTTCACAGTTGATGGGAATACGAGCAATTCATCGGTGATGGCGCCTTGGGTTGCGAGCAATCTGATGCCGTCTACAATGATCCCGTCGTCCCGCTCTTCAACGAGATGCAGGGCGACATTGGCATCTTTTTGCTCGTGTTGCATTTTAGCCCGGTTGACTTGGGGGTGTATGAGGGTATGCGTTAAGCTGATATCATTTTCCCGGGCGTATTCATAATAGTTGCGGGCGTTCTCGGCGAAATAGGGATTGGCTTCGGCAAAAATACTGTTATTCATACCCATTGCCATCACGTCGGCATTCAAATAATCAGGCGAGCGGCCCATCATGCCACCACTCGTTTTCGCCCATTCCACCATGGCCTCCCGCCGTTTAATCAAGTCATCGATTGTTTTCGGCTGCATAAATGTCATGCCTACTGGTTTACCGCTTGTAGGAGACGTATATAGCATTTTTTCCGGCTTTTCATGCTGGAGATCATAGAGTTTGGCCATGGACTGAACCACATTTGCAAATGCGGGATGCGTCGTAACGTCGTCAACCTTTTCTCCGTGGATATACACATTGTTTTTCGCTTCCTTCAACCGTTGGATATATGCTTCACCTGTCTTGGCTCCCATAGATTGTCCCTCCTTAAATGATATGCGTTCTCTCGTTCATTCAATACGCTTTGCCAAATTGCGGGATGGGATGGTCCGCAATCGACACGTGAATTGCTTTTGGTTCTGTGTAAAATTCAAGAAGTGCATGATGCCCGCCTTCTCGTCCGATGCCGCTGGATTTCATGCCGCCAAACGGAATTCTCAAATCACGCACGTTTTGGGCATTCACCCACAGCATCCCGGCATCAACCGCCTGTGCCACACGATGACCGCGCTTAATGTCATTCGTCCAGACGTATCCTGCCAACCCATATTCGATCTCGTTTGCAAGCTGAATTGCTTCTTCTTCACTGGAAAATTCAATCACTGACATCACTGGGCCAAAAATTTCTTCCTGTGAGGCCTGCATATCATTTCGAGCGTTTAATAACAGGGTCGGCGGTACAAAGTGGCCTTTGGAAATCCCAGATGGTAACGCCCCCTGGTATACCTCACAGCCTTCTATTTCAGCCTTATCGATATAACCCGATACTTTGGAGAAATGACCGTGGTCAATCAATGGTCCAAGTTCAGTCGAGTCGTCCATCGGGTCCCCCATCTTTACCTGGTCCACACGATGTTTGAGTGCCTTGATGAACGGCTCCTTGATCGCGGAATGGATAAATAATCTGGAATTTGCTGTACAGCGTTCCCCATTAAAGGAAAAGATCCCCCAGACCGCCGCATCAAGGGCTCTGTCAAAATCGGCATCGTCAAACACAATAATCGGCGACTTTCCGCCAAGTTCCATTGAGGTTTTCTTAAGTGAATCAGCGGAATTCCGAATGATGGTTTTACCGGTGACCGTTTCGCCAGTAAATGAAATCGCTTTCACTTTGGTGTTTTGAACGAGTGCTGCCCCAGCTGTCTCTCCGTACCCATGCACCACATTGAACACACCGTTTGGAACGCCTGCTGCATCAATAATCTCAGCGAGTTTGTTGGCTGACAGCGGTGACAGTTCTGCAGGCTTTAAAACAACTGTGTTACCTGAGGCGAGAGCCGGTGCGACCTTCCAAGTCGTCAGCATAAATGGGGCATTCCATGGCGTGATGAGCCCAACCGGCCCAAGTGGCTGGTACACGGTATAGTTAATAAACGTATCATCGACTTGATAGGCGTCACCGTGTAAATGGGTTTGTACCATGCGCGAATAGAAACGAAAATTTTCCGCAGCCCTGGCGACCATTTTACGTGTTTGAGAAATGGGCAAGCCAGTATCATGTGACTCCATAACAGCGATCTCATCAACAGCGTCATCAATCAAATCGGCAATCTTTTCAATATAGGACATCCGGTCTTTCAGCTTCATGTGACCCCAGGGCCCATCTTTGAATGCAGCTTCTGCAGCCGCGCATGCCGCCTGAATATCTTTCTTGCCCCCGGAAGCCACTTGGTTTATTCGCTGTTCTGTGTAAGGATTTAAATTATCAAACATGGCTTGGTTCTGTGCTGGGACAAAGGCTCCATTAATATAAAGTTGAATATCTTTCATTTCGACATGTGCCAATTCTTCACCTGCTTTTTATGAAAAATTTTAACGTTTATCATACTGGATCTGCGTAACTTGGCCGGATATACCCGTATGATTCAAGTACGTCATGAATTTCCTGTTGTATGGAGTCTGACGGCACATCAAGCGGCTTGCGCAAAACCGGCTTGATTTTGCCCATCATGCCGAGAGCAGCTTTTGCCGGAGCGGGGTTTGTATCACGGAATAAAACGTCGTTCAGCGGCATCATTTGATAGTGAAGCGCTTGGGCTGACTTTACGTTACCCGCTTCCCACTCATTGAATATGTCGGCCACTTTCGCTGGTGCGACATTCGACGTGGCACTGATATGGCCGGCGCCGCCAATGGCCAGCATCGGATAGCAGAGCACCTCAATCCCGGAATACAAATTAAAGTCGCGTCCTGCTTTAAGCAGCACTTTATTAACATGTTCAAAGTCTTTGTTTGATTCTTTAACACCGATGATATTCGGGCAATCAGCAGCAAGCGCAGCAATTGTATCCGCTTCCAAATTTGTCGCTGTTCGCCCCGGGATATTGTATAATATGAGCGGAATATCAACTGCATCAGCAATTGTTTTAAAATGTTTGTATAAAGCATGTTGATTCGGCTTGTTATAATAGGGCACGATCACCAGGGCCCCGTCCGCTCCCATTTCTTGTGCTGCTTTTGTCAGTCGGAGTGCTTCGTTATGGTTCACGGATCCTGTACCGGGAACAAAAGGAACACGGCCGTTAACAGTTTTACAGGCAGTTTCCATCACTTGTTCACGTTCTTCAACCGTCATAGAACTCGGCTCCCCTGACGTGCCTGTGACAGAGATCCCATGACTCCCTTCATCGATCTGCCAATGAATCAACTCACGGAACGTATCAAAATCAATGCTTTCGTCTTCATGAAATGGGGTAATGACAGGGGCAATAGAACCCTTGAGACGCGCTTTAGCTTCTGTCATCCTAGTCATATAAGGCTCCTTTCCAGCAGAGTTCAACTACCATTCCGCTGCAAATTTTCTGATAAATAAAAATCTCACATAAATCATATATGATTTGAGATATGATGTCAACGCGTTTTTTGAAAAATCGTTCGACATCATTCTCGACAAACAAAAACTGTCACGCCCTTATTCAAGGGGTGACAGCTCATCAGTAGTTATTTGATCGTCTTTCATCCGGCGCTTTTCAAAGTTCTCAGCCGTCCGCAATTTATGATGACGGGCGAGTTGTTCAATTTCATTAGGAGAAGCGTTGGTCTCAAGCATGTTGATCAGCTGCTGATGTTCCGCGACGGATTCTTTCACACGCCCGGAATACATCATCGAACCTGGTCCGCGGATGGAATCCAAACGCTGCCAGGTATCCCTGATCAGACGTATCAGGTATGGATTGCCGCATGCGTCCGTGATCAGTTGATGAAAATCACTGTTTAAAGTGGCGTACCGCAAAATGTCAAAATCCTCAAGCGCCTCTTTCATGTGGATATGCTTTTCTTTTAAATAACCAATTGTTTCCTGAGATAACTGACCGGCAGCGAGCGCAGTGGCATAGCCTTCCAAAACAGAAAGCGTTCGTAAGGCATCCGAGTAATCAGACTCATTCACTTCTGCGACAACCGGGCCGATATTTGGTTTATAAACAATCAGTTCTTCTGCCTCCAGCTGTCTTAACGCCTCACGAACCGGAATCTGGCTCGTTTCAAATTCTTTGGCATGCTGGTCAATCACGATCCGCTGGCCAGGGGCGTAAATCCGCTCAATGATGCGTGCTTTAATCATCCGATAGGCTTTTTGTTGTTTGTTTTCTTTTTTCATAATGTCTCAATCTTATATAAAATCATATATGATGTCAATGCGTTCACGAGATAAATTGCAGCAAGACCGTCACAGACACAATACTGAAGAGGGTCGTGACCAGAGTAACGCTTGACACAAGATCCGGCTCTGAATCGAATTCAATCGCATACATGGTCGTGGTTGCCGCACTTGGCATTGCCGATACGATTAACAAAACAGAACTGATGATCGGATCAACATCCAGAAGCCACACAAATAGCACTGCGAGGAGCGGTGAAATGATCATGCGTACACTCGTCGCCGAGAGGATCACTTCCCAGTTCAACTTCAGTGATTGAATGGAAGCAAGCTGCATCCCCAAAAGCACCATCATTAACGGAATCGCAGCGTCTCCCAGCAGTGTCAGCATTCCGTATACAGATTCCGGAATTACGACTGGCACCTGCTGCATGACAAACGCAGCAATCGTCGCGTATGTTGCCGGCATTTTCATCACTTTGCGAAGGGCCATCCATGTACCGCCTGTCCCTCTGGAAGCATAATACACACCGAAAAAGTTCATGATTAACGTTTGCAATACCATATAAAAAATCGCATATGGCAAGGCTTTCTCCCCGACACTGAACAGAATCACCGGGACACCATAATTCCCCCCGTTCATAAAAGCGGTCGTCAAAATAGAAGCACTCTCCACAGAATGTTTCCATTTAAATGCCCATGCCAACACTTTGTTAATCAAGATCATGGCAAACATCAGGGCGAACGCAAATACAATAATGATATAGTAGCCCGCATTGAAATCGGCTTCATATAAAGAAGTGAATACAAGCGCCGGCAAAAAGATATAAATCGATAATGGCGCAATCGACTTGACATCGAGCATTCTAACCCGCTGCAGCACATATCCTGCTCCAAACACAGCCACAATGGGTAAAATCACTGAAAAAAACAATCCCATACAAACAACTCCAATACCTTAAACAGCCCGGTTACCTAAATTTCACCGGGCTGTTCTAACAATTTCTCGTTCAATTATTGAAAGTCCTGCTTCAGAACACACATGGACACGGCATCATGATACCTGCCGTTCACATAAAAATGTTCCTTCATCGTGCCTTCCACAGTAAAGCCTGCTTTTTCATATATATGCACGGCTTTTTCATTTTCCTTATCTACAATTAAGTAGACTTTATGAAGGTTTAGGCGATCAAAAGCATATTCCAAAGCAAGCTGGGTGGCCGTTTTCGCATAACCATTCCCTTGATGAATCGGGTCAATCATAATGGCGAACTCCGCATTACGATCACGCTGATTCATACCAAACAACCCGACAAATCCGAGTTTTTCGCCGTTTTGGGTCAGAATAAACTGTCTGTGTCTTTCCGAATCAAGGTTCTTCTCATAGGAATCTTTTAATTTTTCCAGTGACATATACGGTTCTTCAAACCAATAATCCATCACTGCCGGATCGTTATTCAGTTTATGAAGAAATTCGAGATCGTCTTTTTCCATGACGCGCAAATGCATTTCCTGTCTCATGTTGTAAACTCCTTTATGACATAAAGTATCATGCATATGATACCAAAAACACACCTAACACGGCCACTCACAAAGCCTTGACTTTTTCACACAGCGTGTATATATTGTATATAGTGTATATATACAATGATGACAAAAAGGAGGGCCGCCATGAATATTCTCATCTCCAACACGAGCAAAGAGCCTTTGTTCAGCCAGATTAAAACACAACTTCGGAACCAGATCTTTTCCGGAGAATTAATGGAGGGAGATGCTCTGCCATCTATCCGGGCTCTGGCAAAAGATCTCAAAGTCAGTGTCATCACGACAAAACGCGCCTATGAAGATTTGGAAAACGAAGGCTATCTGGTATCTGCCGTTGGGAAAGGCACTTTTGTTGCTGGTCAAGAACCCCATGTACTCCGTGAATGGCAGCTAAGGGAATTTGAAAATCAGTTGGAAGACGTGCTGGAAAAAGGCAAACAGATAGGCCTGACCAAATCAGACGTGATCGAGCGTCTGGATATCTTTTATGAAGGAGTTGATTAATGTGAATGCCATTGAGTTTGTCAATGTTACAAAAAAACGCCCTGATTTCTCTGTGAATGGTCTTAACCTATCCATACCCACAGAATTTGTCACGGGCATCATCGGGCAAAACGGCAGCGGCAAAACGACCACCCTGCACATGCTGATGGATATCATAAAACCGGACCATGGACAGATTCAGATATTCGGTCAACCGCATAATGACCACAGTCTTAAACAAAAAATTGGTTTCGTGCACGATCAGCTGTATATGTATCAGGATTTTACCATTAAAAAAATGAAAGCTTTTATAGCGCCGCTTTATGAAACGTGGAATGACAATCTGTTTCAGCATTATTTGATGCTGTTTGAACTGCCTTATAAAAAGAAACTCAAAACATTTTCCCAAGGGATGAAGATGAAGTGTGGCTTGTTATTTGCCCTTGCGCATGAACCTGATCTGATTATCATGGATGAGCCAACTTCTGGCCTGGATCCTGTGTTTCGCAGAGAATTGCTGGATCTTTTTCAGGAGCTGATGCTTGAAACCGGCAAGACGATTGTGCTGGCTAGTCATATCACCTCTGACCTGGATCGTATTGCTGACTATATCATTTTCATGCATGAAGGACAGGTTTTGCTGAATAGAAGCATGAATGACATAGATGAATTTTTTCATATTGTAAAAGGACCCGCTGACATGGTGGATGCAGATACCAAGGAGCTGTTTGCCGGTCTTGAAATTACAGACGTCGGCTTTACCGCTTTATATGAAGGCCAGCCTGATACTTTTGAACCTTACAGGGAGGAAGTCATCATTGAAAAAGCATCCCTAGAAGACATTATGTATTTTTTGATAAAAAAACCCCTTAAAGGAGGAAAATCTAATGCGTTCACTCATCAAGCGTGACCTGTTCCTGAACTGGCAGTCACATGTATTCTTAATTTTGCTGGGTCTTCCATTCGTTTACCTTGTTGGCATTCCTCCTGTTTATACACTTTTAGGCATCGTATTTCCGGCATTGGCGATTAACGTGTTTTATTACGATGACAAGGCAAACATTGACCGTTTTTTGCACGGATTGCCTCTCTCACCTAAGCAGATCATCAGAAGCCGGTATGTGTATTTGATTGGTATTCATGTGTTCGCCATGTTGTATCAATGGGCAGCTGCAGGGGTGATTGTCCAGCTTGTCGGAGGAAATACGTATTTCATTTATACGTGGATGGATTTGATCATCATACTGAGCGGCATTGTAATTGGGACAGCTTTGGTCGTTCCAATCAATCATTTTTTTCGCTCGTTCACAGTATCCGCAATGGTCACGTCCATTATATATATAGCACTCGTTTTTACGAGTATTGCTTTATTGGCCCCGCTGGCCATGAAAGACGGCTGGGTGATGATCAGTGAGCTGGACAACGGACTGACGCAACTTGTGGAAAACCGCATTCCGTTCATGCCCTATATCACTCTTCCCGTTTGTGCCGCCTTATTGTTTCTGCTATCCATGAAGCTGACGGAATGGAAATTCATGCAGCAAGACCATTGACTCTTGGGTAGTTTTAGAAGGCCAGCTGATATTTTTGTAACTGCTTCTGGCATTCGCCCATGGAAAACACTGCGCTTTCCATGGGCGCTGCTGAAATCCTTGTGTAGTTGCTGCATGGCGCGCATTATTAGGGAGTCATTTACCTTGTCACAATACACTTTTATGGAATTCCTCTTATTGTCGTGTCATAATAAATCATTGATTTGATCTTGCTTCTGGGAGTGATTTGCATATGAACGATACGATGAAGGGGATTCTTCTTCTGCTCCTGTCCGCATTTGGTTTTTCCATCATGGCGGCGTTTGTTAAACTGGCGGGAGATTTGCCGTCCATTCAAAAAACGTTTTTCCGGAATTTTGTATCAGCAATTATTGCGCTTGGATTTGTCATTTATAATCGGGAAAGCTTGTTTGGAAAAAAAGAAAATCAAAAAGTGCTTCTGCTAAGAGCTTTGTTCGGCACGCTTGGAATTGTTTGTTTTTTCTATGCCATCGATCATCTAGTACTCTCAGATGCCGATATGCTGAATAAAATGAGTCCGTTTTTGCTCATCATCTTCTCTGCCATTTTTCTTAAAGAGAAAGCAATGCCTTACCAGATTATTACGGTCATTATCGCATTTGCGGGCATGTTGTTTATCATTAAGCCTGCATTCTCATTAGATGTCGTTCCGTATTTATTGGGCTTTTTGTCAGCTGTATTTGCAGCGGCTGCCTACACATTTTTACGTGTGTTGGGAAATCGGGAAAAATATTATACGATCGTATTCTATTTCTCATTTTTCTCCACAGTGGTGCTGTTACCATTTCTCATCGCCTTTTTTGAACCGATGTCATGGAAGCAATTGACCTTCCTGCTTCTGGCCGGGGTCTTTGCAACGATGGGACAATTCGGCATTACACTCGCGTATAAATTCGCGCCGGCCAAAGACATTTCGATCTTTTTCTATTCGACCGTACTGTATTCCACTATTATCAGTATCGTGTTTTTTGAACAGGTACCGGATGTCTACAGTTTGATTGGCTATGTGGTGATTCTCAGTGCCATGGTGTATATGTTTCTTAAAGGGCGGCAACAATCTAGGAAAACACAACAAACTTGACAAACTTACATTCGCATGAGATGATACAGAGCGTTGCAGCAGAAAAGTAACATGTGAGTATGCTGGCATTCTGCAAAGTTTTTGACGAAGCTTATTCGCACTGGCGCGGCTACAGGGTCGCAAGGACGCAAGAGCAGGTTAGGGCTTGCGTTGTTTAAGTTAGAAGGCTTACAGTGGAATGAGTGCCGCGGCTGAAGAAACGGAACCGTCCTGGTCTAAAGGACGCCATAACAATCATGTAAACACAGGGCTTCGGTAATCCTGCCCGTTTACAGACAAAGATTTTCTCTCCCATGTTTAACTGGGATTTAAAAAACTTATATGTTACTTTACCGAACAAAGGGGTAACCTCATAAATAGGTTGCCCCTTTTCCAATACTTAATTTTAATACAGAAAGAGGTCATAACATGAATGAAACGCGAGCTGGATCGATTCGATCGATGACTGTAAAACGCAAAATTGACACGGGATATGTCGTAGGTGATGAAGAAACAGAAGCTTTGCTGCACGTGAATGAAACTGAACAAGAGCTTGCTGAAGGAGAGACTGTGGACGTATTTTTATATACGGATAAAAAAGAACAGCTGACAGCCACAACAAAAGTGCCGGCTGTTACGCGTGACACCTATGGCTGGAGTGAGGTTGTAGAGGTCATTCCCAATCTGGGTGCTTTTGTTGATATCGGAACAACGAAAGACATGCTTATTTCGAAAGATGATTTGCCATTGTTTGAGCGCGCATGGCCACAGCCTGGCGATCGCCTGTACGTTACGCTCGGGCTGGATCGGAGAAATCGCCTTCTTGCTCTTCCAGCGACTGAGAGCGTCATCCAGCATCTGATCGATGTTGCTCCAGAAGAACTACTCAATGACAATGTTTCCGGTTATGTCTACCACACAAGCCGTGAAGGTGCTGCCATCATTACCGATGATCACTACCGCGGTTTCATCCACCATACGGAACGCAAAGAAGAACCCCGCGTGGGTGAACACGTGACAGGCCGCGTTATTGAAGTCAAAGCCGATGGGACAATAAATGTGTCGCTTCGACCTCTCAAACAGCATAGCATGGGAGAAGACGCTGAGCAGATTCTCGCCCATCTTGAGGCATATGACGGGAAAATCCCATTGAGTGATAAGAGCGATCCAGATGAAATCCGCAGTACTTTCAACATCAGTAAGGCAGCTTTCAAACGCGCGCTGGGCAAGCTCATGAAAGAGGGACAGATTGAACAACGTGAAGGATGGACATATTTAAAATAACGCCAGCATTTTGGTTTTCAGTCAAGAAGGCAGTTTTCACCTCGGAATGTTATTGCTTCTGATTTGCGAGGATACGCGTAGGAGTTGGACGTGGCCCTTCGCGATGTTGATCAACAGCTCGGAGGTTATATAATTTCCTAAGAAACGAAAAAAGAGCGGGATATCCGCTCTTTTTTAATTGGTATCTGGTTTTGTTTGAATAATCGACAAGACGATCATCGTAATGGCCGCTGCAAACAAGGATGCGATTCCCCATCCACCGTAACCTGCGCCCATGATATCAACCTTGGTCATTGTTGCCAAAAGGAGCAAAACCAGACCAACAGCTACCATGAGAAAAGATGGATAAAAGGCTGCATAGCTTGTTTTTGAGGTACTTTTGTTCATAATGAAACCCAGTACAAGTAAAATAGCCAAAATAACTCCGCCTGCCAAAAGCGTTGTTCCTACCACAATATCACCTCAATGACAGTATTCATAAGTATACTTCTAGTTTATTATTGAAACGGTTTAAAGTCAATGAAAGTCCTTTTTCAACCGTGTAAAACTTCCTTAATGGTGTCGGTGAATTATTTATCGGGGCTCGTTAGTTTATTTGTTGCGCTCATCACTTTATTTGGAGCGCTCACGTGCTTTTTTGTTGCGCTCGTCATTTTATTAGAGCGCTCACATGCTTTTTTGTTGCGCTCATTACTTTAATTAGAGCGCTCGAATGCTTTTTTGTTGCGCTCGTCACTTTATTTGGAGCGCTCGAATGCTTTTTTGTTGCGCTCGTCACTTTAATTAGAGCGCTCGAATGCTTTTTTGTTGCGCTCGTCACTTTAATTAGAGCGCTCGAATGCTTTTTTGTTGCGCTCGTCACTTTATTTGGAGCGCTCACGTGCTTTTTTGTTGCGCTCGTCATTTTATTAAAGCGCTCACATGCTTTTTTGTTGCGCTCGTCACTTTATTTGGAGCGCTCACGTGCTTTTTCGTTGCGCTCGTCACTTTAATTAGAGCGCTCGCATGCTTTTTTGTTGCGCTCATCACTTTATTTGGAGCGCTCACGTGCTTCTTTGTTGTTCCTCTCGTCTTTTATAATTTTCCGGAAAACCCTAGCATATACATTTTTAAGGGGGAGGTTTGCTGGTCCGAAAAATGTAAGCGCTGTTTTTCCGTGGAATAGCCTGCCTCCCTTCTATATTTGAAAGGGGGATTTGATGAAGAAACATCTTGTGTGGCAGATCGTCGGGGCATTTGTTCTTGCTATTATTTTCGGTTTGATATTCGGTGAACGCATTGAGATTGTCGCGCCGCTTGGGGACTTGTTTCTGAGACTGATCAAATTTATTATTGTGCCACTGATTCTTTCAACCCTTATTGTCGGTGTCACAAGTACCCGTGACGTTAAAAAGCTGGGGCGTCTCGGGGGTAAAACCATCACCTACTATCTGGCAACCAGCCTTGTTGCGATCTCGATCGGGCTATTGGCGGGGTATGTTTTTTCTCCTGGGGTAGATACTGGGGTGACATTGGATGGCGAACAGGTGGCGCCAAATGAAACGGAAGGCGTTGTCCAAACCATCTTAAATATTATTCCGACCAATCCGCTTGAATCACTGGCGACAGGAAACATTTTGCAGATTATTTTCTTCGCAATCTTCATCGGAATTGCCATTACACTTGTCGGGGAAAGAGCAAGGCCGGTTCAGCAGTTCTTTGATGGTTTTGCAGAAGTGATGTATAAGGTCACTGGAATGGTTATGACCGTTGTGCCGATCGGGGTATTCGGTTTGCTTGCACCGATTGTCGGCAAATACGGTGCTTCTGTGCTGATGCCGCTGATTAAGCTGATTATTGCTATGCTGATTGCGTGCTTGCTACATGTCCTTATCGTGTACTCGCTAACCGTCAAAACGCTTGGGAAAACAAATCCCATCACGTTCTTAAAAGGAATTTTTCCAGCAGCGACAGTGGCTTTTACGACCAGCAGCAGTTCGGGCACCCTTCCTGTGACAATGACATGCGCTCAGGATAATTTAAACGTATCCAAGGAAACGAGCAGCTTTGTCTTGCCGCTGGGGGCGACGATTAACATGGATGGAACAGCGATTTATCAGGGGCTTGCGGTCGTCTTTATCGCCCAGTATTTTGGCCATGACCTGACCATTGCCCAGTTGGCAACGGTCGTATTGATTGGAACGCTTGCTTCGATTGGAACGGCTGGCGTACCCGGTGCTGGTTTGATCATGCTGACTATGGTCATGACAGCGATCGGCCTGCCGCTGGAAGGGCTCGCTCTTATTGCTGGAATCGACCGGATCCTCGATATGATGCGAACGTCCGTCAACGTCATCGGTGACGCATCAGCAAGTGTTGTTGTCGATACGTCTGAGGCAAAACATACACCAGAACAAGCGTGATCACAGTTCATATCTAAAAACCCGCTCTCATATATAGAGAGCGGGTTTTTCTTTCACGATACTTATGATACGCTTATCTTGAGGTAGAAATGAGGGATTAAATGGCACACGTTATTTTCATTGGAGAAAACGATCGCACCTATACAATCCATATTAAAGAAGGACATACGATATTAAGAGCCGCTCGGCAAGGCCATGTGCCACTTCGTCATAAATGTGGCGGACGGGCCTCTTGCACGACATGCAAGGTGAATATCGCTGACCAAAGCCAAATTTCCGAGCCGAATCATAAAGAACATTACAAACTGGGTGATGCCAATATCAGCAGCGGAATGCGGCTCAGTTGCCAGACCAAAGTGTACGGCCATGTCACAGCGCATATCCCACAAGACCCATACCGTGCCCGCATTAATGCTCTCCTTAAACAGCAGCAGGAGGATCATTGAATTGGCCACACAGTCATTTCCCATTAAAAAAATCCGAACAGATTCATTTGAGCATGAATCTTGTTCGGATCTTTTAATTTAAAATTTTCCTAGATCAGTTCTCCACTGAACTGATTAAGCCACGCGTTCCTCAGGTACATCCATCCCCCATATCCGGTGCAAGACATAGGCGAAGACGACCAGCGACACAACGCCTGCAACAATGCCTGCGATGCTTGAACCTGTCATTCCGGCTGCAAAAAACGCCAGCACACCACTGATCCCTGCTGTAATTGCATAAGGAATCTGTGTGTTGACGTGGTCAATATGGTCACTGGCAGAACCAGCCGAGGACAAGATGGTCGTATCAGAGATCGGTGAACAATGGTCTCCGAATATCCCGCCACTCAGAACAGCCGCAATGGCCAAGGACATCGATACACCGTCCAGTGAAGCCGCGATTGGCATCGCAATCGGCACTAGGATGGCAAATGTTCCGTAAGACGTTCCTGTGGTAAAAGCAATCACAGCTCCAAACAGGAACAATAATACTGGAATGATGCCAGGAGCAGTGGTTCGCTGAACAAATTCAACAATATAAGCTGCTGTTCCAAGCTCCTGTGTCACGGTTCCGATTGACCATGCAAGCACAAGAATAATGTAGACGATCATCATACTGCGGAACCCGCTGACGTATAAGCTCATCGCTTCTTTAAAAGAAAACAGCTTTTGTCCGATACCCATAAACAGCCCAACAATTCCAGCAACAAATGCTGCAATTAATATCGATATAGCGCCATCTGACTCTCCGACAGCTGTGACAATGTCGTTCTCTGGATAACCACCTGTCCATAAAAACAATGGCGGAATCAATGCGAGCAATACAACAATTGGCACAATCATATTGCGCTTTTTCGGCGTATGGCCTTCAATCATTTCAACATCTGACATCTGATCATCTGTCGGCGGCTCAGCGCCATCTCGGATAAGCTTGCCAGTTGTACGTGCTCTGTGTTCGGCTTTAGCCATTGGACCGAAATCCCACTTTCTCCAAATTACCAACCCAACGAGCAAAATAGCAAGTATAGAATAGAAATTAAATGGAATTGTAGCGATATAAGTCAAGTATTCAGACCCGTCCATTCCAAGTGCAACAAACTGCGCACCAATCAGTCCCATTACAAATACAACCCAGGTCGAGACGGGTGCAAGCAGACACATAGGTGCAGAAGTTGAATCTACAATATAAGCCAATTTTTCCCTGGAGACACGCATCTTATCTGTTACCGACCGCATGACACTGCCAACAGTCAAAGCGTTAAAATAATCCTCAAAAAAGATAATAATCCCGAACAGCATCGTAGTGCCTTGAGCGGCTCTTGGCGTCTTTACTTTTTTGGAGATGGCTTCAGCGATTGCTGTAGCCCCGCCTGTTTTCTGTAAAAATACAACCAATACACCAAACAGACCACAATAAGCAAGAACAGTCGCATTCCATTCATCCCCCAGATTTGGCAGGATCACATCGCTGAACGTTGCGTATAATCCAACGAATGGGTTTCCCCCACTCATCATTGTGGCCCCAACCCACACCCCAGCAAAAAGCGCTGGAATTACATTTCGGGTAAATAATGCTAGAACAATGGCAATTAGCGGCGGAAGTAAAGACCAAATTCCAAATTCCATGTTCATCTCCCTCTCCAGTTATTGGCACCATTAAATATGGCGAATATTCATTATAGTATATTTCCCTATCCACTGTAAAATGTCCTTCTTTTAAAAAAAGCCTCCCATCTATCTTCTGACTCAAAACCGGATTTATGCTAAAATCATTATGGATGCTACACATAAAGGAGCTCAGACCATGACATACCAAATTGTATTTCTTGATATTGATGGCACGATTCTAAAACCAGATCATACATATACACCTGAAACAAAAGCGGCAATTGCTGAGGTAAAAGCTAAAGGACTCCACGTCTTTTTGGCGACAGGACGGCCAATTCACGAGATCGCCGGATTGGCGGAAGAACTTGACGTGGATGCCTTTATCGGCTATAACGGCGCGTATGCTGTGTATGAAGGAGAAACGCTGGTTAATGAACCGATTGAAAGCAATAAAATGACACAAATACTGGAAACAGCGGAAGCTTTTGATGATGAATTGATCATGTATACGAACGGGGCAAACTATTTCACCGATCCGGCACACCCGTCGGCACAAAACTTCATCGATACCTTTCAACTGAAGCATAATGCCAAGTGGGACCCATCCAGGATCAATGATGTCCTTGGGGCGACGTTGATGCGTACAGAAAATCCACTTCATTATGAACAGCAAGACCCTTCGCTGCGTCTTGCACCTGTCACTGTAAACGGAATTTCGGACAGTTACGACATTCTCAGAAAAGAAGTGAACAAAGGGCAGGCGATCAATAAAATCCTTAAAGAGCTGGATATTCCGAAAGAAGCAGCGATTGCCTTTGGAGACGGCATGAATGATAAAGAGATGCTGCAAAGTGTCGGTGCGGGGTTTGCCATGGGGAATGCCCATCCGGAACTTTTCCAGTATTGCACACATCGTACCGCAACCGTTACCGATTCAGGTATCAGACATGGTTTGCAGATGCTGAAAGTCATCGAATAATAAAAAATTGAGTCTAAAGCCTTAGCATTTTTCACGTCTCACAGTCTACCACGAATAGAGGCCACATGCTATAATTATAGTATCACTCTACAGAGGATTGGTCGTTTATGACGTGTAAGTATTGTGGGTACCATTTGAGTCCTCAGGCAGACTTCTGTGCCCAGTGTGGGGCCTTGAAAAAGCGTCACACGGGCTTAATTATCTCCATTTCAGCAATGATCGCCAGTTTTATGCTGGCGCTGTTTGGATTTGGCATATTATTCTTTGCCGGCACCAGCCTTGTGCAAACAAGCCACGGTCTAAAAGAATCATTTTCACCGTCAATTGAAGAAGATACTGATACCTTCAATTTTGCCGTGCAACAAGAACTTGACGACCGATCAGATCCGCCAACTCTTACCCGCGAGCAAATGATCACTTCAGCGCAAGCGACTGTTTATACAATCTATACCGGTTCCAACCAGGGCTCCGGGTTTCTGTACAACACCAAAGGCGACATTGTTACAAATGCTCATGTTGTAGAAGGCAATACCAGCGCACTGATCAAATCACACGATGGAAATGAGTATCCTGGCACAGTCATTGGATATTCTTCTGAGACGGACATTGCTCTGATCAGGGTGCCTGAACTCATTGGCCATACGCCTTTTCCAGTTAACACAACGGATCATTTGCCGCTTGGTGACAGTGTGATCGCACTCGGCAGTCCCAATGACCATGAAGCGGTTTCGACCGGCACCATCCTAGATGACTACATAAACTTTTCGATTGGTTCCTATCAATATACCAATCTCTATGAAATGAATGCTGATATTTCGGAAGGCAGCAGCGGCGGGCCTTTAATTTCAGAGACACACGGTCAAATCTTTGCTATTAATTCCGCTGAAAATATTGATGATGATTCTATCGGTTACAGCCTCCCGCTTTATGAAGTGGCATACTTGCTCAGCGATTGGTCTGCTCACCCAATGAACGAAACTGAAGTTTCCTTTCTATTTGACGAAGCAGACAATATCGATACGAGCACCAGGGAAGAACAAACTGATATAGAATTAACCCCTTAAAAAATCTCCCCTGCCACCTGGAAATCATCCATGGGTGGCAGGGGAGTTATTTTTATAGAGTGGTCTGAAACCTTCATTTGATTTATATCGGAAATTATGTTGCGGATATCGGAAATTCCAAGTCGTATATCGGAAATTTCAGCCCATATATCGGCGATTTAACATGAGATATCGGAAAAATGATAATTCCCAGCGAATCTTTAAGCTGCAAGACCGTGCGCTCACTCCGATAGTGCCGGAATATCGTTTAAATCCGATTCAATTTAAAGACCGGTTTAACTTCGCCGATTTTTTCTTTGCGCATATTTTTGACTGGCACATAATGATAATCGTCAAGATCTGCAAAAATCTTTTCATTACCAATGCCGAGTTGCTGCAGAACTTCCATCGAAGCAGCCGTTGTGGCGCGCGGATTGCCGTCAGAGATTTTCAGAGCGACTCCGATCCCGGTTTCCCGGTCACCAAAGCAATGCACGGCCTCTGCGCCTCCTTTTGCCACAATCCGACCTTCATATGCCTTCATCAAATCCGTATCAAATTGATCCGTGCCGGCGACCATTTCCGGATAACTTGTCATAGCATCACGGATACGCCCCAACGCAGATTGGCGCTCGCTGGTTCCATCTGTCCACTTGTCGGGAGCAGCGAGCCGCGCGAACATGAGCGCGTTGTAATAAAGCGGCATTCTGTGAACAGGCAGGCCGCACCCATCGACAGAGGTCATGATTTTTTCTCGCTCATAGCCACTGACATTTGCAATGCCATCTATGATTTGCTGCTGATACGGGTGAGACAGTTCATGATAGGTGTCCACATCCATGCCTTGCTGTGCGACACCTGCCAGCATGCCAGAGTGCTTTCCGGAACAATTGCTGTACACAGGCGTCAGCTCGCCTCCTGATTGAACCAGACGCTTGTAGCTCTCGGTATCTTTCGGAATGTGAGTGCCGCACTGCAGCTTGTCCTCCGGCAGATTGATCTTGCCAAGCACCTCCATAACCGACTCCCTATGGTACGGTTCCCCGATATGGCTGGCACAAAATAAAGACAGCTCTCGTTCAGTCAGATTATAAGCTTCCATTGCTCCTGTTTCAACGACCGGCAAAGCTTGAAACGGTTTCATCGATGAGCGGGCAAATGTCTGACGGACTGGATCCCCATAATAAGCGAGCAAGTCCCCTTTTGCAGAAACAACTGCAATATGTACATCATGCGCACTTTCAATATATTTCCCTCTATAAACGTGAATCGGTTTCGTTGACTGGTCCATCGTCATCGGTCCCTCCTGTTGAGTTTCTCGTCATTCACACTCTAACTATAGTAACACGATCAACATGATAGATGAAAATTTATTTGCTTTATAATAATAACTGAAGCCAAAGAAAGTAAAAAAATCCGAACACCTATACAAAACTAAGTAAGGTGTTCGGATTTTCGTTCCAGCGAAGGGGAAACACGGAGAATCCAGTGGTCTCTATCCTACTTCAAGTCCAGGCTGTTTCGTGCTGATGCTGATGACCATGCTGTTCGTGCCAAATGCGTCCTGCCAATGCATACAGAACCGCATATGTGACAAAATGGGATGAATTGTCATTCGTATCCTGCTGCGGATAAACCTCCACATAATCCATTCCACAGATGCCCAATTTGGAAAACTCATAAACGAGCTCCAATAATTCATACGATGTCAAGCCATTGCCATCAACCGGTCCACCCGGATTGAAGGCAAAATCAAGCACATCGCTGCAAATGCTGAGGTACACGGCCTCTGTTCCTTTGCTGGCGATACTGTAAGCCTGCTTGGCAAGCGCTGCAAGATCTTTTGAACGCCGCACATCACGAATCGATATGGTTGTTGCCCCGACAGACTGTGCATATTTTCCAGTCTCTGGTTTATTACGAGGGCCATGAATTCCCATATGAACAATGCTTTCATTACGAATGCCATCACTTTCGTACATCCGATGGAAAGGCGTACTTCTCGCGTATAAATCCCCTTCATAATCTGGATGGTTGTCATAATGCGCATCCAAATGAATGATGCCGACTTTCCCATCCACATTTTTGCTAAGTGCCTCCATAATCGGATAGGTGATCCCGTGATCTCCACCGAAAGCAACCGGAAATTTGCCGGTTTTCCAGACATTGCTTGCAAATTGTTCAATGCGATCCATCGTCTCTATGGTATTGGCCGGAACAACATCCACGTCACCCAGATCACCAATCTGATAATGTTCAAGCACATCTAGATGGTCCAGTTCCGGCAAATATCCGGAATATCGGGCCGAATTCAGACGGATGACTTTGGGGCCCAGTTCGCAACCTGTATAATCGCCCCATGTTACCGCCCCTTCCCAAGGCACGCCGTAAACAAGCACATCACGGTCTGCTATACTTTCATCATTCAAAGATACTTTTTTTCCATCAAGAAAACAGGGTGTATTACCATATAATATATTTGTCATTGTTTCATGCCACCTTAAACATATTCACATTACGTTTTAATCGACTTTTGCCACTTCATCAAATTCATCCAGCATTTCTTGTGATGGTTTGCCGCCAATTAAACTTACCAGAATAATTGCTATGCTTCCCAGAATAAAGCCTGGCACCATTTCATACAATTCCGATCCGGTTAATGGCCATAGGAAAATGGTTAAACCACCGACAATTAAACCAACTAGGGCACCGTTTCGTGTTGTACGCCGCCAGAATAAGGAAAATAGGAGTGGCGGTCCAAATGTAGCACCAAATCCAGCCCAAGCATATGATACAAGATCGAGCACCGAACTTGATTCATTCCATGCAATCGCAAGGGCGATCAAGGCAATGAGCAATACTGAAAAGCGTCCAATCCAGACAAGTTCTTTATCACTGGCATTTTTCCGGAAATATCTTCGGTAAAAATCCTCTGAGAGGGCACTTGAAGACACGAGCAGCTGTGAGTCAACTGTACTCATGATTGCTGCAAGAACTGCTGCCAGCAAAATACCTGCTATCCAGGGATGGTAAACAATTTGAACGAGTTGAATAAAAACTTGTTCTTGGTCTGCAAGTGGCTGTTCAAATGTCACAATCCCAAGCATCCCGACAATCAACGCACCATATAAAGGGACCACAAGGCCTAAAGCAACACTGATCAGTCTTGCTTTACGTATTTCCTTATGGGAACGAATCGCCATAAAACGTGCTAAAATATGAGGCTGACCAAAATAACCAAGTCCCCAAGCCAAGGAAGAAATAATACCAACAGCGCCGATGGAGCCGGCAGCTGTCCATAAAATCCCTTCAGGCTGATTATAATCTGTGGCGGCAAAGGCATCGATCAGACTTGGTGTAATAGAACCAAGCGCATTAAACAATTCAGCGAAGCCACCCATTTCCACCAATCCATAGATGGCTGTAAATGCTAAGGCTGCTGACATCAATAATCCTTGAATTAAATCCGTAACACTGACAGCGAGAAATCCGCCAAGAAACGTATATGATACGATTATGAGCCCGCCGACAATGAGGGCCGTATGATAACTTGCATCAAATGTACCCTGAAACAACTTGGCTCCCGCCACAAGGCCAGATGCTGTGTAAAACAGAAAGAAAGCCAATATGAAAGCTGCTGACACAACCCGTAACAAATGCGATTTATCTCTGAATCTATTTTCAAGAAACTGTGGCAAAGTGATCGAATCACCGGCATATTTGGTATAGAGACGCAGCCGTTTGGCCACATATGTCCAGTTGATCACAGCCCCTATCGCAAGTCCGAGCGCAAGCCACAAACTGGATTGCCCCATCCCTGAGGCGTATGCGGCACCCGGCAAGCCAATGAGCAGCCAACCACTGAAATCACTTGCAGTGGCTGAGAAAGCCGTTACCCAGCTTCCTAGTCGCCGGCCACCTAAAACATAGTCCGAAAGTGTATGTGTCATGCGAAATGTCGCTAATCCTATTCCGATCATGATAAGTAAATAAATGATAAATGTGACGTGCACCGGTTCTAAATTCACGATTTATCACTCCGATCGGTGTAATACGTGATAATCGCCCAGATGAGTAACAATGGCATCGGAATGAAAAACCAGAAAAACGTCCAGCCATCGAGCGTATGCTCCACAATAAATCCCTCCCCAAAATTTAAATGGTTCCCCGAATTTAGTAAATTAGAAAAACCACCCTACATACCGCGTACCACTTAAGTCCCAAACTTAAACATCATCAAAGGGACATATTTCACTTTATTCCGTTTAGGTTGAAATATGCATAAGTAGGAATGGGTGTCTTTTCAAAAAAGCTGTTTGCAGTTAAAACTTTTAACGAACAGTAGACACAAACTGCGAACCAGTGAAAACTTTATAAACCTACATAAAAGTTCTCAGGGAAGTTTTAAGTTACGACTTATATGGCAATTTCATGTGATTTTCCGATATATGAGTTAAAAACGCCGATATACACTTCAAAAATTCCGATATAACCTCAGAATTTCCGATATCACATGCATAATTTCCGATATATCCAAATTGAACCATATATGTTTGTTAGAGCGTCGTGATTTCCGCTGCGAGAAGTCGCTTTCCGCGGGCACGGCCTCAGCCTCCTTGCCCCGGCAAGGGGTATGTCGACGTTGTCCGCAAAGGACGCTCTTAGTCGACCCTCCCTAATGTACCGCTCACTGTGGGGTCTTCGGACTCATGCTATTCCCGCAGGAGTCGACTGTCCTTCTCTCCAATCACCCTCATCTTATTCGGAAGCTTGGACGGTTCTGTACTAAAACCCTTAACTTTGTGTGCAATTCATTTTGATTGAATCATCATAACACCAAGTTACGTGCTCAGTTAAAAAAGTATAATACATACTCTCACCGATCTCCGGGAAAACACGGAGACTCCTATGGGAGCAAAAGCCTCGATGAGACCCCGGAGTGCGGAGCACGAGGAGGCTCATCAGCGCCCATGGAAAGCGCAGTGTTTTCCCGGAGATCGGTGGGGCGAGGCACTTATAACATCCTCACTTATGTCGCAGTCTACGGAAATTGTGTCTTGTTATGATAGGCAAGGGGATGTACGGGAAAGAGTTGGAACAAGATTCATAGGAAAGAAATGATGATTTTTACTTAATAATAAATGGAAAGGTCGAAACGTCTTATGCCAGACGTTTCGACCCTCTAAAATGAACTTTCACGTATTTGTTGGTTCATCTGCTTTTTTATAAGACTGGATGCTTTCCTTTAAGCTTCTCGTGCTTCGGTGTTTCCAGTTTGTACGATCGAGTCGTAAATATCTGATAGGGACCAGGTTTTTCCTTTTTCATCTTTATAGACAATATGTTTTGCTTCAAATTTAGTTGGTGAATCAATTCCCGCAGCTGCTGCGAGGCGGAAGAGGCCTTTTCTCATTGTAATAACGTAATTGGCTGTGCGGTGTTTCTTTTCATCGATGACGAGTGCTTTTTCCAGTTCAGGATCTGTTGTGGCCACCCCGACCGGACACGTATTGGAATGACATTTCAGTGTTTGAATACAGCCGACTGTAATCATAAACCCTCTTGCAATATTAACCAGATCAGCTCCCATACCAAGTGCAACTGCTACTCTGTCTGGTGAATACAACTTTCCGGAGGCGATCAGTTTCACGCGGTCGCGCACACCATGTTTTCGCAAGGCATGATCAACAAGCGGCAGTGCGGAGTGGATCGGCAGGCCAACTGCATCTGCCAGTTCCTGATAGGATGCTCCTGTTCCTCCTTCACCACCGTCAATCGTTATGAAATCGGGACCGCCATGATGTGTTTTTAATCCTTCAGCCAGTTCATCGGCCTCAAAATGACTGCCGATCACCACTTTCATGCCAACAGGTTTTCCTGTGTGCTCACGAATCTGATTCATAAATTTAAACAGAGAAGGTAAATCACTGTATTCTTCAAAACGGTTGGGGCTGTCAATTGATTTAAAGGGTTCCACTCTGCGGATACGGGCAATTTCTTCAGTTACTTTTTCACCGTCAATATGTCCCCTCGTGTTTTGGCCCCTTGTCCGAGCTTCAGTTCAAAAGCTTTTACTTCAGGAAGTTTACTTTTTTCCAGCAATTCATCCCAATCAAAATGGCCGGCAAGATCGCGAACGCCAAATTTGCCCGGACCAATCTGCATAATGATGTCCTGGCCACCTTTGAGATGATATTCTGATAAGCCGCCTTCTCCTGTGTTCATCCAAGTCCCCTTCGCCATACCAAGACCTTCTGAAAGAGCTGTCAAAGCCTTGCTTCCAAGTGAACCATAACTCATTGCAGACATGCCAATCTGGCCCTTAACTTTAAAAGGCTGTGCCGCTGTTTGTTCACCAATCACAATCGAATCTGCTTCATTCAGCAGATAAGCAGGTGATTCATCCGGTTCCATAAATTCTTCACGTTGAGTAAACAATGGGTCATTGATTAAAAGATACCGTTCTGTTTTGGACTTGATTTCTCGGTCGAAAGCAAGTTCTTCGGTTAATTTTGGAAACAATGAGTTCCGGATATAATAGCCTGGCTCCTGGAAGTCCCTTTCTGATCCAAAACCCAGCACATCACGTTTGTACTTGGCCTTTTTAACAATATGCTGATACTCCAAACGCGAAAATGGTTTTCCTTGATGATCATCGTTAAATAAGTATTGACGAAATTCAGGTCCGATCTTTTCAAAAAAGTAGCGAACTCGCCCAAGAACGGGGTAATTACGCAGGACAGGATGCTGCTTCTGTTTCCGGTCTGTCATATATAAAAATGTAAATATCCCCAGGGCGCCCAAAACGATCCCCGCTACTAAGAGGGCACCAATTAAGATAATAATCTCTGCTACGTTCATAAGATGTAAAAGCCTCCTTCTTTTTCTAACTCTTAACTACTACTATACAGAATGATGAGAGCGTTTGCGATTATTTCAAAAATGACGATATTTTTCTGATCCATCTATCAGCGGCTCAATTTCCTTATCAAACGTTGACTGTTCATTTATAATTAACAATATAATGATAGTTAAGGAGTGATGACTTTGCGGCATTTTTTTCAGAAGAAAGAAGAAACGAGTGTGTTTTTCACAGGTGAAGGCGAGCAGATTGAACGGCCCACGGAAATTCGGTTTGACCCATTAACAGGCGAGACCTCGCGGATTGTGTTTGATCCCGGAATGGCATTTCATATACCGGATTACACAGAAGCTGTTCAGCAAACAAGCGGTAAAAACTGTCCATTCTGTCCGGAAAACGTCTATAAAATGACGCCTACATTCCCAGAAGAAGTTGCGGAAGACGGGCGAATTTCACAAGGAGAAGCGATTGTCGCTCCCAATCTATTTCCGTACAGCAAGCATAATGGTGTTGTTGTGATGACGAGAGAGCATTTTCTCAGACTGGAAGATTTTTCGGTTGAACAAATCAAGAACGCCTTTGTTGCCGCTCAAACGTATGTCAAAAGTGTACTGGCTCAGGACCACCATGAATCGTTCGTTTCTATTAATTGGAACTACCTGCCTTTTTCAGGTGGCAGCATCTTGCATCCGCACCTGCATGTCATTGTCTCTGAAACTGCAACAAATGAACAACAGTTGATCGCCCATCATAATCAATCCTTCCATGATCGCTATGGAGAGCATTACTTTGAATATCTTTATAAGCATGAGTTCAGTGAAAAAGAACGCTGGATTGGCGAGCATGGTGAGGTTGCTTGGATGCATGCTTTTGCACCGAAAAGTCATAATGATTATCTGGCCGTCTTCAGAAACCGTTCAAATATTGAAGATGTCACCGAAACGGACTGGGAACACTTCGCAACAGGGTTGACGCAAATATTCGCCTGCTTAACTGAGCAAGGTATGGCAAGCTTTAACCTGTCATTGACATTTCACCATGACGGGTCACCGGCATATGCCAGACTGATTCCGCGCTTGAATCTCGGAAACATCGGCACAAGCGACATCAATTTCTTCCAGGCCTTGCATCATGAACCACTGTCCTACAAAAAACCCGAGGCCATAGCAGAACTTGCCAGACAGTATTTTTAAATAAGAAACAGCACGCGTTACTGATCGCAGCAATGCGTGCTGTTGTCTTTTTCACCAAACTTCTTTAGCCCTCTCCAAACTTTGTAGCGTGATGGGTGGTTTCTGCATAGGTGGAGGACATGTTGTATTATATTTTTTAATCTTTTTATTGACCAACTTAACATCATTTTCAGTTTCAGCAGCATGTATTAGTGCGCTTATTTCTTTTTGCATCTCTAACCAAGGCGGCAAAAAGCCTGCGTCCTTTGCCTTTTCTTGGAAGTTTTGGAAGAGATCTCTTTTTAAGTAGGTTTTAGGGATTGGTTTTCCTTTTCCCTCACCACTATAGTTATCTTTTTCACCAGATGCTTCTAAAATATCTCCTATCAAATCGTTGTATTCCCTATCCATTCGTTTCCCCCTAACTGGGCAAATGGTCCATAAAATTCTGGTAAGCAAAATTCTTTACTTGTGTTTCACTGTAATGCTTTTGCAGTTCGTTGATGAGGTTCGGATATTGCCCTGCATTTTCAAGCCCTTTTACGAATGATGAAATGCCATCAAAGTCAGATCCAAAACCGATGTGATGTTCCCCGCCGAGGCTGCAAAAATGATCGATGTGGCGGATGAGGTCAGTAATCGATGCTTCGTCACGGTCTGCGTTAATAAAAGGCGGATTGAAGACGACATGAATGAGACCGCCTTTTTCGAACATGGCTTTAGCTTGATCATCGTACAGATTGCGGCGATGGTCACAGATGGCGCGGGCGTTGGAGTGGCTGGCAAACGGATAGTCCGCGTGTTTCAGTATATCCCAGAACCCTTGAACGGTGCTGTGTGCAACATCGGTCCATACGCGGTGTTCATTGTTGAGTTTAACGACTTCTTTACCAAGCAGTGTCAGACCGCCGCCACGTGGTTCACCCGCTCCATCAGCACACAGATTGGCGTTGTTCCAGGTCATGCCGATCGACAACACACCAAGTCTGTACAAGTGCCGCAGTTTCACGAGATCGTTGCCGAACGCATCTGCGCCTTCCAGGGTCAGGACAGCACCAATTTGCCCATCCTCTAGTGACGAAAGATCCTCCCATTTGCGAATATGTACCATTTCGGGATTCTTATCAATGATCTCTGTATAAAAAAGATCAATTTGTTCAAGCGCGTGTTGCCATTTTTCTTCTGATGGCACATCCGGTTCGATAAAGATGGCAAAGAACTGGACTTTTACACCGCCTTCTTTAAGTCGGGCCAGACTCGTATCCAGTTCAGGTGCGTTTTTGAAGTCAAGCAGGTCTTGACCGTATGCTGCGCCTCGTTTTGCCAATTGTAATTTCAGCAGTGCATCACAATGTGTATCGATGATCATAAAACAGATTCTCCTTTATGTTTTTAAGATTGACTTTTGCAGGCTTCTATAAATCCATTATAAATCTGGCGAGAAGCTTCGTCACCTGATGTGAGCATATTCTCCGGATGCCACTGCAAACCGAGCACAAAGCGGTGGGCTTCTGACTCGACTGCTTCAATGATCATATCACTTGCCAGGCCACTTGTTTTCAATGGTGCTTTCACCCGTCTGTTCGCCTGATGGTGCCGGCTGTTCACTCTGAGTGTGTCCATACCAGTCAATCGATGAAGTAAACTATCTGCAGTTACCTCAACAAAATGGGAACCGTGACCAAGTGGGGCATTTTGACTGTGTTGCAATAGGCTGCGGTCGATTTGCGTATAAATATCCTGATACATATCCCCGTCCATCGCTATGTTCAGAATTTGAATCCCACGGCAGACAGCCAGAACCGGCTTATCCAGATCAAGCATCCGTTTGATCATCGCCATTTCAAAAGCATCACGAGAAGGAATAATCGTCCCGAGATTCGGATGCGGCTCTTCTCCAAACAACGTCGGGTCAATGTCATATCCCCGGTTAAATACAGCCCATCAAGTCTGTTAGCCATTTCCTCGATGTCTGCTTCCTTTAAGTAATGCGGTAAGATCACGGGAATGCCCCCGGTTTCAGAAATGGCTTTTACGTTTGCGTTGGCAATTTTGTAATACGCTTCATCCAGTTCCATTGACGTCGTAATTCCAATAATCGGTTTCATGCGTCTCCCCCTGTCCATCTAATTGATGCCGTTTGGTTTCATGTATATGTCTTACAACAACTATATAGAAACGCGGCGGATTTTTGAAGTGAATTATATTGGCTTTGACACTCCCACAGCTAAAGCAGTGGGATTCTCGAGTGCTAAGACGTTCGCAGTCCCTTTCGGTTTTGAACTAGCCTCAAGTTAAGGGGGCTGCCATGGCCCCGTCCAACTGCGTTATGAATTGTACCGCAATTGGCGGTATACCTGTTACCGGTACACGAGTTATATAACTTGTTTATGTTTGGAGATGCCTGACAGGGCTTTTGCGATATTGATGCTTGCATTTAAATCCGCGTGGTTTTTATAGCTGCACTTTTTACATTTGAACCTCAAACCATTGCGGTTTTTCTTGTCACAATTTCCGCATTTACATGTTTGCGATGTATAATTTGGCACGACATATTCAACCGTGATGCCTGCCATTTCTGCTTTATACTGAATGAATGTCTGAAGCTGATGGAAACTCCAATTGTTCAGGTTTCTGCCTGCCTCTTTTTTTGATTTAGCCATGCGAATACCTGTCAAATCTTCCATTCTGATCAGTCCAACACCGTTGGACCTGGCAAAGCGTATGATTCGACGGGATATAGTATGATTCATTTCTCTCATCCAAAGCGACTCTTTATCTTTTGACTTTTTGATAGCTTGAAGTTTTTTCAGCTTGCCCAGCTTACGTCTTCTTGAAGAAAATCTTCTTCTTTTGAAGGCTATTTGATTGCCTTTAAAAAATAAACTTTTCGTGCCGACACTGCATGTGGCGATGTTTTTCAACCCAAGGTCAATACCCAATACCTTCTCATTGGTCGTTTTTTCTACGTCATAGGAAATGGCAATTGTCACAAACCAGCGTCCTCTCTTTTTAAAAAGGTCAACCGTACCTTGTTTGGCTTCACCGTTTAAAATCTTATCGAGCCATTTTTGCTGAAACGGTCGGACGACCAAAGGCACGCCGATACGTTTTTCAAGTGTCGGGAAGCTGATTTTATAAAGCCTATCATATTCTATTTTGGCGTTTTGGTTATTGAAAGCACACCAAAGTCTTTTATATTTTTTCACTTTTTGGTGTCTCTTTTGACTTTTCACGTCCCGAATCGTTTGATTAACAACTGCTGAGGGCAGTTGTTTGTTGGATGAGAACAGCTTGAAAACTTTGGATGTCGCTTTGTTCAGATCGTCATAAGTCAAAAGCCAATTAGCGAAATCCGTGTTTGTTTGTGTCATTGTTTGATACACATTTTGTTTTTCTATTGTCGGCTTTAGCAATTCTACTTTCAGAGAAATTGTTGGCACCATTTCACCTCCTCATATATATTATATCACAAAGGGAACATAAGTTCTATTTTTACTTTAATTGTTTAGACCTTTTAAGTTCATGTTTTAATATATTCGCTCTCATCCCACACCTGAAGGAATGGGCTTCCCCGCTCATTAGTACGGTAAGGAAATGATGTGGATGTGCAGACTGGGCGGGGGTTTTTCCCCATTCAAAAAAAGGGCCTCAAAAACGAGACCCTCCATGTACTTCAATTATTTTCTATTGTTCATGCTTTCCTCAGCGATTTTGATCATGCGTTTGACCATTTCGCCGCCCACTGATCCGTTCTCTCGTGCAGTTGTATCGGCTCCGAGCTCAACGTTGAACTCGTTTGCGATTTCCGTCTTCATTTTGTCGACGGCATTGTCTGCACCTGGCACCAACAAATCATTACGTCTGTTTCTGTTGTCGCCCATGACTGATCACTCCTTGGGTTATTGAAAAGCAAACAGATTCCCATCTGTTCTTGCTTAGCTTTTACCCAAACGGATCGTCTTAGCCCTTGTAAAAAACGGAAATCATGTCATATGCTTTCATGAAGCATTGTTGTTGGCATTATCGTTGCCATTGGAATTGTCATTACCTTCACCCTCGCCCGGGTTCTCAGGCTTAGGATCTTTAGGCTGTTCCTCTGATGGCGGATCCTCTTTTGGTGGCTTCTCTGGCTTTGGTTTTGGCTTTTCAGGTTTGTCCGCATCAGGTGGATCCTGTTGGTCTTCCTCTTTTTTAGGTGGCTTAGGATCTTGTTTATCTTTGTCAGGCTTTTCTTTTTGAGGTTTGTCTGACTCGACTTTCTGGTTGTTGCTTCCTCCAGTTTCCACAGATACACCTGAGTTTTGATTTCCGGTCTTATTGACTGGTTTTTTGCTTGTGCTTGAACCAGATGAATAGGAGGGCTGTGTCGTCTCTGTACGTTCTGTTGTCTCATAAGTCTTCTGCTCTGTGACCTCTTCAACATCCGAATCGTCCGACAGCATGTCCTCTTCCGCTGCAATCTCATCTTCTATTTCCGCCAGTTCCATCGCTTCTTTGGTTTGATAAAAGTTTTCCCCTGCATCAGGTTTCATATGTAAATAAGATAAGTGCTCATGATGCAGTGCTACTGCACGGATCTGTGCGTCATCAGTCGTCACGGAACTGACTGGTGCGGATGTCAGGCTTTTAAAAATCCAAAAACCGCCTACTCCGAGTGGAATCAGCAGTAAAAGCGTAGCCGCAATGCCAATGGCTTCTTTTTTTACGTCCATGGTTTCACCTCTGTTTCTTCTCATTGATTTAGGTTTATTTTACCATTTATATCTCGAAAATAGGGAAATTCTATTGAAAAACATGTTTCTAAACAGGCTTTAAGGGAAAAAGAATGAACAGGATTGTGTATTTTTCAGGTATAGAAGCTGCCTGCATTTGATATACATTTACAATGAGGAGGAATTGAATATGCCGAGTGGAACACATGCTGAGGTCTTAAATGTACCGGTTGACGATGTTTGGAACTTTGTAAGTGATATTGATAAATGGGCTCCCTTGATGCCAGGGTATGTCGAACATGAAATTCTCAATGACAAAGAATCAAAGTGGGCGTTTTTCGGTGATATTGGCATCGCCCGCAAAAAAATCAAATTGAAAGTCCACATCAAAACATGGCAGGAGCCATCCTTAATTGAATTTGATTTAACTGGTCTGAATGAAAAATTCACGGGCGAAGGCTCTTTTCTAGCTGAGACGGCCGACAAAGACAAAACAAGAATGACTGGTTATCTGGATATTAAAGCAAAAGGGATGCGTGCCCCGGTGATTAACAGTGTCCTAAAATCGTTTGTCCCGAAGCAAACGCGTAAATTGACTGAGTCTATGGCTGAGAAAATCAAGCCGAGAAGCCAAGCGCGAAACTAGTACAGTTTCACTTGGCTGTTATAGTGAATTCGCCGCTTGATCTGGCTGAGAAAAAATAGGCCAGTTTTTTTCTTGAGCCATTTTCACCATATCATCACTTGGATTCACCACGATAGGGTGTTTGACAAATTCCAACAGTTCCACATCACTTAAGCTATCTGCATATGCCCATGTATCCTGCACATCTCCTTGTTGTGCAGGATGGTTTTCTTTTAACCACTGCTGCACCTTGTCCACTTTCACCTGCCCGTTCACAATCTCTCCAATTTCTCCTGTACATACGCCATCAGAGTTAACTTGAAGTTCCGTTCCAATAACATGCACGTCCAGTTGCAGCGACTCAATAAACGCATAAAGAAATGGGCGTAAAGCTCCGGATAAAACAATGACCGTGTCCCCGTTATTCTGATGTTCCCGAACCCGGCTGACAAGTTCATGATTCACATTGGGTTTGCCAACGACAACAAGCTGATTGAAGAAATCCGTCAGTTCCCCCTCTGTTTTTCCTTTAAACGAACGGGCAAAAGCCTTGAAAAATCCGTGTTTAAAAGCTTCCTTCCCGCCTGTTAACCCTTTAGCCCCTGCTTTAAGCAGTCCCAGACCAACGACAGACCACTCTTTTATAGAAAAATCCGCTTTAGCTACCTGGAACATGACCTTAAATGAATTTCCTTTAAACAACGTTCCATCAAAATCTACTGTTACAAGCCCCATATCTGTTTGTCCCTCCGTTCTTTCAACCATCATATCAAGTAAGCCCTCTGCCATTCCAGTTTTTTCCCTCTTTACGATGCTTCATACCGACATAAATTCTTAACAATTTAAGGGTGTACCAGTCAAAAAGTATGTTATGATTAGTACAGTGATATTGTTCAACACTTCACAAACTATTTAGGGGGTTTTCGCTATGCACACTCAGCCATGGAATGGTTTTAAAAGCGGCCTTTGGGAAAAAGAAGTCAATGTACGCGATTTTATCAACAAGAACTTTACCCCGTATATGGGTGATGACGCTTTTCTGGCAGGACCTACAAATGACACAACAGACCTTTGGAAAGAAATAATGGAACTGTCGAAACAAGAGCGCGAGAACGGGGGGTCCTGGATATGGATACCTCTATTGTATCCACCATTACATCCCATGCGCCCGGCTATATTGACAAGGCTAAAGAACGCATCGTCGGTTTGCAGACTGACGTCCCTTTCAAACGTTCCCTGCAGCCGTTTGGCGGCATTCGCATGGCTGTTGCGGCTTGCGAATCCTATGGCTACAAGGTTGACCAAGATGTGCAAGATACTTTTACCCATTTTCGTAAAACGCATAATCAAGGCGTTTTTGATGCCTACACACCTGAAATGAGACGCGCCCGCAAAGCTGGGATCATCACTGGTTTGCCTGATGCTTATGGCCGCGGCCGTATCATTGGTGATTATCGTCGTGTTGCGCTATACGGTGTCGATCGCCTCATCGAAGCCAAACAGCAGGACCTCGCAGAAATCGGGGCTAATGGGGCGATGTTCGATGACGTTATGCGTGACCGGGAAGAAACAACCGAACAAATTCGTGCCCTTCATGAACTGAAAGAAATGGCAGCCGGACATGGCTTTGATATTTCACGACCCGCTACAACCGCCCATGAAGCATTTCAGTGGCTCTATTTTGGCTACCTAGCTGCCATCAAAGAACAAAACGGCGCTGCAATGAGTCTCGGCCGTGTCTCAACTTTTCTCGATATTTATATTGAACGTGACTTGGCTAAAGGCCGCTTGACTGAAGAAACCGCACAAGAATTGGTCGACCATTTCGTTATGAAACTGCGACTCGTCAAGTTCGCGCGCACACCTGACTATAATGAACTTTTCAGCGGGGATCCAACTTGGGTCACCGAGTCCATCGGCGGTGTCGCATTAGACGGCACACCGCTTGTGACAAAGAACTCTTTCCGTTTTCTGCACACATTGAAAAATCTCGGGCCAGCGCCTGAGCCAAACCTGACTGTTCTCTGGTCTGAAAATCTGCCAGAGCGGTTCAAACGGTTCTGTGCGAAAATGTCCATCGAAACCAGTTCCATCCAATACGAAAACGACGATCTCATGCGTGACATCTATGGAGACGACTATGGCATTGCCTGCTGCGTGTCTGCCATGACAATCGGCAAGCAAATGCAATTCTTCGGTGCCCGCGCGAACCTTGCGAAAGCATTGCTCTATGCGATCAATGGCGGTGTCGATGAAATATCCCATGTCCAGGTGGCCCCAGCTTATGCACCGATTACAAGCGATGTACTTGATTTTGAAGAAGTCATGGAAAAATACGACACCATGCTCGACTGGCTCGCTGGTCTGTATGTCAACACTTTGAACGTCATTCACTATATGCACGACCGTTACAGCTATGAACGCCTTGAAATGGCGCTCCATGACAAAGATGTTTTTAGAACCATGGCCTGTGGTGTCGCCGGACTATCTGTTGTGGCAGACTCTTTGAGCGCCATCAAACACGCCAAGGTTAAAGTGATTCGGGACGCAGAAGGGCTGGCCACTGACTATGAAATAGAGGGCGACTATCCCGCATACGGCAACAACGACGACAGAGTTGATGACATCGCTTCAGAACTCGTCACACGGTTTATGAATAAAATCAAGCAACACCACACGTATCGCGACGCTGAGCATACCCAGTCCATTCTGACCATCACATCAAACGTCGTATACGGCAAAAAAACCGGCCACACACCAGATGGCAGACGAGCAGGCGAACCTTTTGCACCAGGCGCTAACCCAATGCATGGCCGTGATGAAAAAGGCGCACTCGCATCTCTTTTATCAGTCGGGAAATTGCCTTACAGAGATGCACTCGACGGCATCAGTAACACCTTCTCGATCGTGCCAAAAGCACTCGGACGCGACAGTGAAACACAACAAATCAACTTGACAGCCATGCTCGATGGCTACACAGACCAGGGCGGCCATCACCTTAACATTAATGTATTTGACCGTGACACCCTGCTTGACGCCATGGAGCATCCGGAAGAATATCCGCAGCTGACCATACGGGTAAGCGGATATGCCGTTAACTTTATAAAACTGACACGCGAACAGCAAATCGACGTCATCAACCGGACATTCCACGAAAGCCGGTAATACGACACTGTGATTTTGAAGGAGGTTTTCACCATGGAAGCTCGCATACACTCTGTTGAAACATGTGGTACATTGGACGGCCCAGGACTGCGTTATATCGTCTTCATGCAAGGCTGTCCTTTAAGATGCCAATTCTGCCACAACCCCGACACCTGGAAAATGGGGGACGGACGCCGCGTTGACTTGGATGAGATCATTAAGGATATTGAAACGTATAAGCCCTTTTTCAAGGCGTCAAACGGGGGCGTCACCATCAGCGGTGGCGAGCCCCTCCTTCAAATTAAAAGTGTCATCTACTTGTTCAGAGAACTTAAGAAAAGGGGCATCCACACCGCCATCGACACCGCCGGCGGATGCTTCTCAAACTCCCCATCATTCCGCGAACAGCTGGATGAACTGATGGAATTGACCGACCTTGTACTAATGGACATCAAACAAATCAATGCAGAGAAACATAAATCCCTGACCGGCATGACCAATTCACACATCCTGGAATTTGCCAAATATCTTGCTGAAAAACACGTGCCCGTCTGGATCAGACACGTCCTCGTCCCCGGCATATCTGATATAGACGAAGACCTAATGGAACTTAGTGCATTTATCCAGACCCTCGACAACGTGGAAAAAGTCGACGTTCTGCCCTACCACCAGCTCGGCGTCTACAAATGGAAAGCACTCGGCTACGACTACCCCCTCGAAGGCATCGAACCGCCCGCGACAGGCCGAGTTAAGAATGCCGAGCGGATACTAAATGCTGGTGTGTGTGAACGGATGAATGGTTAGATGTGCATTTTAAAAAGAGGTGCGGATGTTGCACCTCTTTTTGTGGGTGGAAAACTGGAAATCTCCGATATATGCTCCCAAATTTCCGATATACGACCAATTTTCGCCGATATATCCTTCTGAATTTCCGATATCCAGCTAAGAATTTCCGATATAATCTTGTAAGGACTTCAAACTATGCAGAAGCACGATCTCGTCGATAGATCACTTTGCCTGTTTTTATAATTTCTTCCAAAAAGCCCCCTCTGTATTCATCTTTTCCAACTAGAACGGGTTCAATCAGGACATGAACATCCTCCCCAATACGAAAAAGTCGGGTTATGGATTGAAGATAGTCCCCTTCAATGTGTTTTACCACAACAGCGACATCAATATCACTGTGTTTATGAGCAGAACCTTTAGCATATGATCCAAATAAGACAATTAACTCTGCCGGAAATTCTTGAATGACCTGCTCTGCATATTGTTCAACTAACTTCTCAACCTCTTTTGTATCCATTCAGACAACTCCTTTGTCTTTGAATAAATCTCCAAGCATTTTTCGTTATCCAGGGCTTGCATAATTCTCTCTTTATTCTCTGGATACCGCGTCTCAATGTTCAATGGACGCAACTCTCTTATGAAGGCACGTTGATCTTCAGTAAACTCTTCAGTTAACCCTGTGAGCTCAGCTAAATATGCCAGATTGTGCGTGTAAGGTGGAACTTCTTCCTTCTGTGAAACATAAGAGCCCTTTAACATCTTTTCAATCACTTGATGACACATGAATCCCACATACAAATATCTCTTGGTATCAAGCATAGCCTTGGCCGTATTCAGGTCATATTCACCCATATCTAACCAATAGTTCACCTTATCATTCTCCATGTTAGTCACCCTATTCTAGATGTATGCTTTGACCACGTCTAAAACGACCCATTCATTCGGAAACGTTTACTTCTTGCCAATGCATATCATCTCTCCGTTCAAATATTCTTTCTCTATTATATCATAAGCATGACTGATTTTTCTAAACTAAGAATCTTTGAAGTAGCCTGTTGAGAAGTTGAAATTGTTTTGGGCTTTTATGTAGTTTAAAAGTAACAATCACCATTACAGCATTGCATCGTTACGTCTCAATTTAGAAATCAAATTGGATAAGACGAAATAAACCACTCCTACAACAGCAAATACTATAGGAAGCCACAGGAGCTGTGTTAAGTTTCCGATTGGCGCTTTAAAAAGCACACTCAATATGCTGTTAACAACATACCAAACGAACAGCAAGGTAAACTGAGCGATCATTCCACTCTTAAATGAAAGCTGATACTTTTTCGAGCACATGAGCAACGTCCAAACGATGGATACGATCAGAAAAGCAGATTCAAAGTAGTATGCATAGTTGGACAACGTTTCAAACTTGGAAAACTCCGCTTCAGTTATGTGAGATTTGCCTATTAACGGCTGCGTGAATTTTGACTTGTAAATCTCAATCGATACATAGCACAAATTTAACACTGTTAAAGCGAATATCCAGAAGGTTTGTCTGTGCGTGAAAAATTTCCCGATCTTCTTCAATAGCATCCTCCCCTTTGGCTCACCTTTGATTTTTACTTATTTTATTAACTAAATCAATGATGTAGAAAAGCTGGGCGATTATAAATGCTGCTAATAACACTAAAAATGTACCTAAGTTTGAAACAAAATAATAATGACTAAAGGCGTATTCCTACGAGTTTATTTCGGGGTGGGTTATCAATTTTACCGTTTCTTCTCTTTCGCAAAAAAACCAATTAACGTAAGCACAGATCCAAAGACCAAAACATAAAGTTCAAATCCGGCTGTTCTAAATCCAGGTTCGTGCGGAATGTATATCGAAATCAGCATGAACGCAATACCTAACAACATGAGCTTAATAGAGCGCACAAAGGTCCCCCTCCCCCTCTTCGCAGGATAAGTTTATACCGCTACTTCCCTGTCCTATTCTTGTAATGATTCACAAACTGAACAAACCAATATAATGCTATCCAAGGCAAAACGTACTGAATCAGCCATTCAATAGTGTTTGTAATCACATAAAACGCATCGTACATTAGAAGGTTTAAAACAATGATGATGACGACGAGACCGACTGTGCCATACAGCAGGTATTTCATAATAAAATTCACCTCTCTGTTTATTTTAAGCTATTTTCATATAGATTGTTTAAAGGCGGAGTATAAGTAAACTGCGAACTAACTTATGGCTGCCACTGGCAACCGCTCGGGGAAAACACTCCGCGTCCAGTGGGCGCTGATGAGCCTCCTCGCGCTGCGCGCTGTGGGGTCTCATCTAGGCTTTTGCTCCCACGGGAGTCTCCGTGTTTTCCCCGAGCTGGGTGTGAGGGGTTATTCTCTAACTCATATGCGAGTAGAACCGTCCAAGCCACTAAATTAAATAGAGTGATTGGAGCGGAGGGAAGTCGACTCCTACCATGAAAATTAAATCTCTTAAGAATCGCAAAAAGACAATATTTAAGTAGACGCAGCTCATGTTTTTTAAAAAAACTAAGATGAGAGCGTCGCTGTATTGGTGCATTTAGGTTAGTAAGATAATGTGTTCTTGATCTCCTTCCTAAGACATACGGCATCCGTTATTTATTAAGGCTGGCGCAACAACCAGAATAGGGTTAATCTACCATGAGTGCTTCCCGAATGGGAGCAACAATAAGTGATGCGCCGTGGTCGAAGGAGTCAGACTGCGGGTAGGGCTCTAAGGCACCAAGGAGTATCGACCTTCCTCATCCAGCCGTAGCACTAGTATCGCCACCCTACATCTATTTTCATCCCCTTGTGGTGTATAGCGCTTTTCGCGATACATGGTTGACTGCGGGAACAGCACGAGTCCGAAGACCCCACAGCGAGCGGTCTTTGCGAGCGAGGAGGCTGAGGCCGTGCCCGCGGAAAGCGACTTCCCGGAGCGCAAATCACGGTTCTCTCATCTTGAGTATGAGTCAAATATTCATTAGTTCGCAGTTTGTGTCGACTATGCATTACAAGTTGTAGTAAAGATAATGCTTCTCTTTGAAGGTGAATATCTACAAAGAAAACAAAATAACAATCTGCCAGTGCGAAATCGCTAATGGGATCAGTGATACTAACTTAAGCCAACTCTTTTTCGTAAAGAATCCAGCAGCTAAAAGGATGATTCCTAACAGCAGAACCCCCGTAAGAGCTATAAAAGTCATTATTCCATCTCCCCATTTTTGATGGTTTATGCGAGCTGCCTTTCCCATTTAACTTTAATAGTGCTGACTGTTTTTCCTCAAATTGCTGTCCGTAACAAAGAAAGCAACAAGGGCTATCACCATAAGTATTGCATTAACTGTATTGTTAATCACACCATATTGACTAAGTATAATTAGGCCAATTATGATAGCGGTTACAACAAGTTTCGACAATAAGAATTCACCTTTGAATTACTGTGGCAGATCTGTTCTCCTCTTCAAATGCCCCCGATTCTTAAAAATTAATAATCAATTAAAACGTCAATTTCATCCTCAATCTCATCCATAAGTTTTTTCATTAAGTCATCATATTCTTCCACATGTTCGTCTATCCAATTTACATCATTAATATCCGCTTCTGCATCATCTAATTTCTCCTGGAGATAAGTATTGATATAAGCACTTTGCTCAAAAAGTCTTTTGACATATTCTCTATGAAATTCTTCTGGTGTCATATCTAATTTTTTGGCTTGAGCTTCTGCATACTCACGAATCTGTTTTTCGTTTGCCTCCTTTGTATTTTCAGGTGGGAGCGCTTCAAATTCAGCAAAGGTTTTTTCGTCAGGTAAGTTGTTAGAAATATCAAGTCCCATTTCCTTCACTTCTTGTTTTACCAATTCTACTTCTATTGCCCAATCAAGATAATCCAGTGCAGTGTCATCAGGATACAAAAAACGTAAATCGCCTACTGTAATCTCTTGATCTTTTACCACCGCTGCTGTTTCTTTATCATCGTATTTCGAAATACCACTGCATCCAGCCATAAGAATAAAAAGTATTAAAACCGATAATTGTACACTTTTTAACATGAAAATATCCCTCCCCTCGACCCCTTCAACGACTTAAATTGTTCCTCTTCACTAAATGAATCTATTCAGGAATAGCTTGTCATTGCACATTATCCGATTATTAGTTTTTTGCTTCTTATATTTCTTGCTTTGTAAAGCAAAAAAAAGCCAAATAGATCCAAGCAAAGATACAAAGCCTTTACTGACTTCAACAGGTTTGCCTAATATCCCCCCTACTATATCTGCACTAAACAATGACATTAACGTCAAGAGAACCATTAGAAGCATTGAATGAAGAATCAACTTAGGAAATCTAATCATCGAGACTTCTGGAAAATTAAACATCTATTAACCTCCAAACGCATATTTAATCACTTTTAGACTTATCGCATAACTGAATCAAATAATGGCACAGGGTCTATGCCACAACTGTGCCCTACCTTAAACGGGCATATAAGCCATATATCCAACAACACTCAAAATTATTGGCAGCAAAATTCCTCAACTACTACAAACAATGCCGGATAATGCGATTTTTCTACTCCTTTGCTTTAAACCTTTTACTTCTCGTAATCCGATAACACCAATAATTAAACCAATAATCCCAAGTATCATACCTCCTAGCGGTACTATAGCCAATACGATTGAAATAACTCCTAAAATTAATGACGCGTTAGCTTTACCATTTGTAACGCTCCCGTTTGAAATCTCAGGACTACTCATTTTATCTCCTCCCATCTATGTAACAATCTGGATCAATTCAGGCACAATCCTTATTCCAGAATTGCGCTCTATTGCTTAATCTTTAGCTTCGGGAACGGGCATATACTTTGTGAAATAAGCAGCCAAAATCAATAATATAAAACTAATAGCCCAACTTAAAAGCGAGAGTGTAAAATAGTTTGTGTAAATAGAAATGACGATTAAACGATCTTCATTTAAAAAAGGAAGCCCCTTTCTGTAGAATAGAGTTAGCGACAACATTCACAGAAAAGAGGTCTTCCCTATGAACCATCTTACTACAGATTTAATCGAAGCACTAGCCCAAAAACAAGACATTGAAGAGGTTTTTCGTCGCCATCTTGAGACAGCTGTTAATCAGTTGTTAAAACATGAACTAACTGCTTTTCTGGATTATGAACCCTATGCCCGCGAAGGATTCCATTCTGGTAACTCACGGAACGGATTCTACGATCGCACCTTTAAAACAGAATATGGTGAACTTCAGCTTGCGATCCCCAGAGATCGAAATGGTGAATTCCAACCGGAAACTCTCGCTCCGTATCAGCGTTCCAATGACACGTTGGAACAGTTTGTCATTCATCTTTATGAAAAAGGCATCACAACCGATGAAATTGCAGATTTGATGGAGCGAATGTATGGACATCATTATTCCAGACAAACCGTATCCAACTTCACGCAGCTGGTTGCGGAAGATGTACAGGCTTTTCATGAACGGAAACTGGAGAAACGATATGTCTGCATCTATCTGGATGCAACGCACATTCCCATTCGTCGTCAAACGGTTGAAAAGGAAGCCGTTTATATTGCCATCGGCATTACCGAGGAAGGAACGAAAGAAGTCCTAGACTTCACCATCGCACCAACAGAATCGACGCATGTTTGGGAAGAAATGATCCAACACCTACAAGCGAGAGGATTGGAACAAGTCCTTCTATTCATTTCGGACGGTTTACCCGGCATGACGGACGCCATTCACCGTGTTTATCCAAAAGCCAAGCATCAGGTCTGCTGTGTTCATGTTGCCCGCAACATTGCCAGTAAAGTGCGGGTGAAAGACCGCCCAGCCATTCTGGATGATTTTAAAAACGTCTACCAAGCCAAGGATCGGGACGAAGCCGTGGATGCCTTGAATGCATTCCAGGACAAATGGAAAAAGATTTATCCACGTGTGATTGACGCGGTGGTTGGGAACGAACAGCTATTAACGTTTTATGATTTCCCTGCTTCCATTCGCCGTAGTATTTACTCAACCAATCTCATCGAAGCATTTAATAAGGAAATTAAGCGATACGTGAAACGCAAAGAACAATTTCCCAACGAAGATGCCTTGGAGCGATTCCTGGTTACTCAATTCTTAGATTATAATCAAAAATTCGGTATCCGTTGCCACAGGGGATTTGATCAAGCTAAGCCAGAATTACTGCATATGTTTGAAGATCAACAGGTGCAGGCTTAATCTCAAGTTCGCCATCCTTGACCATGTTTCGCGGTCGTGGTGGTGCATGAATGGAGAGATGGCAAAAATAAAGCCCTAAGGGCTCCATCCGCACCACGACCGATCTTTTTCTCCGCTCTCGCTGGTCGGAAACCCTGAATCCAACATAACAAATCGCAAAGAAGAGGCAACAATATGGTCAAGGACAAGCAGCTGTCACTGTGGCTCAAAAAGAAATTTTCCTGAATTTACCTATCAGCTAGCCGTTCTACCAGAACAGGGTTATTTACACAAAATTATTGACGCACCCTTAAAAGCCCCATAAAGTTCAACCAAAAAGCTAATATATTTATCAAAGCTATAAACAAAAAACATATTGAAGGTAATGCTGTTTTAATTCCTGTAACACCTGCTTTTTTCCTTTTTTTAATAATAACAGGTATGAAGAATATAAAGGCGATCGTCAAGATTATATATAACCCGGTTAGTATCATTTCCTCCCCCCTTACTAATCTGGCCCTAGAAATCAATGGCGAATGCATTTATTTATTTCTGATATGCGCCCTTTTATGCTTTTTTACAATGATGGTGGACCATCAGGTATTGTAAATACAAGAATTAAGTAAATAAGCAGATTAGCTGGTAAAATGATAAAAAGTATTCTGATCCCAAGAGAAGATACACCTAAGTATTCAGCAATACCTCCACAAACCCCTGTTAAAGCTTTATCTGTTGAGGATTTTCTTAATTTATTTTGCAATGCGCTCCCTCCCTCATTTCTATTCAGTACTAAATTCAGGCACAGCATTTGTTCAACGGCTCCGCCCTATTCTGGAATTAATTTTGCGCTTGTTTGTGTCTAAAAGAAAAATACACAACAGCCAACATGAAAACTAAAATCCATATTAAAGGCTTACTTACAATAAATATAATCCCTGCTCCTGCAATGATCATAACAGTATCCAGTTTTCTACTGAATTTCTTTTGTCCTAGAATAAGAAAAATAATCAGTGAAACAGCTACTATGCTGACCAAAATATTGAATATCATACTTCCCATAGTGGCTCATGCTCCTCTCTGTGCGGCAAAATGGGCCAATTCTAAACACACGGCGCAGATCCTTATTCAAGAATTGCGACCGATTGAAGCATAACTTTTAGTCTTCAATATCAACCAATTCAGCTTTAACAATTTGATATTTCGTTAATTCTACTGTTCGACCATCTTCGTTTTCTACAGGGATAAAATCCGTTGCAATGCCTGTATACTTACTACTGATTGAGCCCTCAATTCGTACATTTTTAAACTGCTCCCCATTGGACATTGTAATATCATAAATATGAATTTTTTTCGCCATAATATCCTCTCCCATTTAAATTTTATATGCGACAATTGGTCCTTCCCTCCAACATTGGGGCTAATCTCTGTTCAAGAATAGCGTCCGATTGCCTAATTACTATTTGCAGGCTTAGGCAAATTTTTGGTGAAATAGGCAGCTAAAATAAATAATAAAAAGCTTACAGTCCAAGTTAACAGTCCCATAAAATTAAACCAATACGCTAAAATACTTATCAAAGCTGCAAGCAAAAACAGACAGGAGTTAATGCACTTTTTATACCTGAAACACCTGCTCTTTTTCTTTTTTTAATTATAATTGGAACAACAATTATAAAAGAGACTATTGAAATTATATATAAAACATTTAACAACATTTTTTCTAACCTCCTTACCGAACAATCTGGCCCTCTGAAGGCATAATCCTTATTAAAGAAATGCGCCCTAATCTTGAATGTTAAACTATTTCTCACCTTTAGTTGAGTCCACTATTGTGCCTATTACTATACCAATGAGTATTCCTAATCCTGGTCCAAAAGCCCAAATTATGGGGGTTTTAATAAACATTCCAACAACAGTTGAAAAGATTGCGCCTCCAAGCAATCCAAAGGCGACTCCATAACCCACATATAAATTCTTATTATTATTTTTGTTAGTCATAATTAACCGCCTTCCCCTGATTTCAACTTCACACTTTTATACAAATTGGGAAAGTATTTGCTCAACAAAATGGTCCGATCGTATTATATGGTTAGCCAGTCATTTCTGGTTGACCTATTTTTTATAGGTTTTTGCGGCAATAACCTTGTCCTGTATTTAAAAAACATTGCTGCGCATTAAAAACTTTACTATTTCTGCAGCCGTAGCTATTGTGACGAACAAAAAGCACATTGTAGCGTATTTAAGATTATTTATTTTGGTGTAATAGATTCCTTTTGCGAAGAAGAAAAGAAAGGCTGCAAATAGCACTATTTCTCCATAAATTGTATGATTTTGACGGTCTAGAAGCATGAGGATTAAACTAATTACACCTACCGCTATGAAACCGATATCGAATTTAGATAAATTTTTACCGGCAGATTGATTTGCATTCATTTCGCTTCACCTCATCGTGAAAATTAATTGCTATACTGAGTAAAATTCCACTTGCCGAAATCGATATTTGCAAAAAATCAATTAACTCATCAGGCATGAATTACATTTATAACTCCCTTTATGACTAGTGCATTTCAGCTATAAACCAATCACTTTGTCTAAAACCCTTACAGAATAAAAATAACTGCTATAAGACCTAACGATGTCCACGCAAACGAATAAGCAATTTTACTTTCATTTGATATCGTATTCTTTTTTGCCTTATGTATCATTGCTACAACAGCTGCATTTATTAAGAATAAGATATAATATCCTAATACATATATCATCCAACGATTGTTTTGTATCACTGTACTAAATGGTTCTGTCACAAATAAGATGATCAGCAGAATCAGGGATATTCCAATGATCACGGGCATGATTATATACATTTTGTCCCATAATCTGTGTTTTAGGAAGGTATCGCTTTTTTTAACCTGGAAAATCATCAATAAGCTGATTAACCCAATTGTTACGATCAAAAACATAGAAGTCGTCAACACCGGTGTCGGAACGGGGTCAGTTGAAGAAAATGGTATTCCGATATCTTCTTTAAACATTTCCGCTATAAATGCGAAACCGATCAGCAGTGCAACAATAAGTCCTTGAAATAAGGTCCATCGTGAAAAAAATATAATGGAGCACCCCCTCATGATACACTACGATTGACTTGCCTTTTTGTTCCATCTATAAACAATGAAACCGCAAATCACGTAAAATACTAAAACCACAATTCCGATGGGGGTTTCATTAATAATTTGTCCTGTCTCTTGTGTTCCCATATAAATCATATGAATGGCGGGCAATATCCCGAGCAGACTGCCCCAATAGATATTCTTTATTAAAAGAAAACCGCTTATAAAAAACAATGCCAGCCAAACTAACACAACGGGTGAAACAGCAGTAATCGTATCAAGTATCGCTACTGCTCCATATAAAACGGTAAAGATAACGGCCGGAATGAAAAATAGGCTGCGTTTCATTTTCACCCTCCTCCACTAAGTTTAAATAACGCCATTGTTTTACTCTATATGCGTCAGTTCGAACGTTCGGATCACATTCAAATAACTTTCGAGCAAGTCATCATACTCTGGGGCTTCCAAGGTTATATCAAAAGTGACTTCATACACATGCCCATCAACCTCTTTTAGAAACCAGTATTCTTCGTAGCCATCAAATGTAACACGTACTGCGGTTGTGAACACACCTGTATTAAAGTCCGCATCTTCATGTAAGTATGTGACAGACCTGGCATAGTCGTGTTGAAATGCTACAAAATCATCAAGTGCCCTATTTCGGATTTCCGTTTCTCGGTTCTTAGCGTTTTCCTCTTTTGCTACTCGAATGATTAATTCCGAACTTCTTAGGCCAAAGTGTTCCTTTTCAATACTTTCATCGTATAGCGTGTCAAATGTATAACGGTATGTATGGAAAACCGGATAAGAGTAGCGGAAGGTCGCGGCTTCTGGTATTTCAAAAGAATAACCTACTTCTGGATAACTACCTTTAAGGTTGTCTGCTGGTTCATAAGATAGCTTTGTTGGTTCATCCAATACTGGATCATTCTGGAACTCATCTTTATTGTATGTCAATGTCCGAAGAGAGGCGAGCATGCTTTCAAATAGGTCTTCATCATTGCTGCTTGGGATCGACATTGAAGCCCTCACGTACTCTTCTTCCGCCTCACCAACCAAGTTATAATGCATCACACCTTGTTCTGACTCGCTTTCGATCATATAAGTGAAAGGCTCGATATCATAATCCTCATTGGTATAAACGGTGGACTCATTTTCCAATCTCTCTATTGTTTTTTCTTTTATGTCTTCGAGGAATTCATCTGATTTTTTGTTAACCTCCTCTTTAACATCTCTCATGGATTCTTTAGCTTCCGGTTCTGTTAAATCAAACGCGTAATACTTCTGCATATAAACATACTGATATTTATTAATGGGGTTAATCTTCATGGTTGGCACTTCTTTTTCAAGTGCTTCTGTTGTTGTATCAAGTTGAAATGCATGTTCATTAGCTGACGGTTCATGCCAGAAGAACATTTCCTCAGGTGCTGTGTCTCTTTCATATCTTGAAACCATTTCAAACGAATCATCGACAGTTATTTGATATGAATTTGACAGTACCCATTCGAATTCTTTCTGTTCAGCTTGATCTTGTTCAAACCCGTAAGTCGTACGATCGGGGTCATCAGTCGAACAAGCACACAACAATAGCAATCCAATAAATACAAAACTTATCTTCTTCATTACATATCCCTACCTCTAAGTTGTTCATCATGCTTCTTGTTGATTAAAAATCAATCATATATTAAATCCGCATCGGCAGCATGATATGATTTTTCTTGCGTTCGGCGTCTGCCTTGAACAAGTAGTAAACGGAGATCGCACCAATGCAAATGTTGATACGACACTTCCCAGATAACCGTGCCTATTGTTCCTACTTCTTTCTAAATCGATTCCCTGTGTTAACGTATACAAGTAAAAATATAATTGCCCCCACAAGTAAAACCAAGCTAATGTAAAATAGCCAATCCTTTTCATAAATTTGACTGATTAACTGCAACACGACACTAAATGCTAATGTGAACATTATTTTTCCCATAAACTTGCTGAGTGCGGTGACATCGTATTTTGCCTTTTCTTCTTCTGACATCGTATTAAATCCAGCAATTAACGAAGACCCTTTTCCGAGAGAAAAAACGATGCCTAACATGACCATCAAAACAATTATAAAACCATAAATCAGTATAATGGCAGTCATTCTCTCCCCTCCTTTTCGGACTTAAAATTGTCTTTCAGCCTGTTTTACATTGGTATTGCCTCTCCATTAAAGCGTTTTCAATAAAAGTGTTCTTTACCACATGCTTTGGACACTCTCATCTTGAGTACTACCTGTCTCCCAATCAAAGTTCTAGACATTACCGTTATTATCTTCAAGGGCGTTGACGCGCTCTTTTAAATTCGAAATCTCTTTTTCCAATTCATCGGTGGGGGTTTTCACCCTATGCGTGAGTGCTTTAACGATCGCCACCAGAGCTAAGACGAAAACAACGCCCCCGAGTATGAACATGAAAATGATCTCCATATATGAGCCTCCTAACCTCACATCAAAGCTTCTATTATTTTTTATAATCTATTTGATGCGCTTCACACCATTCGATCACGAACTGTTTAATTCTCTCATCACGATATGTGAACCACTCATCACGAACACCGAGTTCAATGATTTTATCTTTAAACCTTCTAAACGCACCTTTTCCTTTAATTGCACTTAATAATTTTTCTTTTTGATGAGCATCTTCAAGTGACAGGCAAAAATCTTCCATAATATCATATTCGTTTATATCTTCTTCTTCGGGAAGTTCTATATAATTGTCTTCATTTTCCAGAACATCAATGGCAACTTCCAGAGCTTCATCATCCATGTAAGGTTCATCATCTTCAGCAGCTCGCATCGCTTCTGAATCGATTATGACAACCTTTCCATTTTTCATGTTAAGAAATTGATATGACCCTGGATATTGAAGTTCAATTGCTTCGATTATATCTCCAATCTTTACACTAACGCTCATGTAACCATAACCTTTCGTTTGGATTTATGCTTTTCGTTTCTTCCTGACAATCAAAAAAAGAGTTCCCGATAGAACCAAGAGTACAGTTAATACATACGTATCCATCATGCTTAACACGAGCTTAAGCTCAAATGAACCCACATATATTTTAATGGCGACCTGGGCAATTAAGAATATTAAAGCACTCATGAAAAGATACGCTAGTACTTTTGACAGGAAGGAATGTGAATTCAATTTAATGGATCCATCTTTTTCTTTAGCCAAAACACAGCCCTCCGTCCTCCAATAAAATAGAATTCTTTACTTCAAGATTGTTATTTTTTCAGCCGCAACCATTCTGCTGTTTTTATTTTTCCTTAAGAAATATCTTTTTGTCAAAACGACGTTGACAGTCTCGGTTACTTCAATGTCGTCTATAGTCAAAATATCCCCATTTTCGTTCGTGACAATGGTGCTTTCGGTTGTTTGCACCCCACATGTATAACCGATGTCATCCGAACTGCCGCTAAATTTTACAATTGGACAATCTACTAAAAGCTGTCCGCTGTCATTAACTTCAATCACGTTGCCTGTAAAAGTGGCCGTGCTCAAACTAAAGAATAGAACCACGCCAATTATAACCATCAGCAATAATAAGGGTACTATGACTTTTTTCATGTTACTCCCTTCTTTAGCATCGCTTCACCATTAAAGTTATTGATCCTGCTCTTGAAAACCTCATACAAAAAAGATTTCAACTAACATTCTGGCTGCGATTATAACAAATGCAGCTACAATGAGTATGTACATGACCTGTTCAAAAGATGAAAGACTTCTTTTCTTTCTTATGTTAAATAAATGCTTTACATACAGATATGAACCGATCACAAATACACCTAACGAAACAGCTTCCAATACTTCTAAAATCCACAGTGTTTTTTCCAACAAAATCTCCTTTCAGATGCGACATTTTATTCAATCTTCCTCTTCTTATCCTATGATACGGCACTATGCCGATGAGGGCTTAGACAGACTTGATCTCAGTTTAACATATTTTGTTTACACCGAGAAGGAATATTCTGAAATAATGCCATAAACCAACTTACTATTTCTTTGCCGTATCCTCTTCTCTCTCCAATGCTTTTGACACTCCCACAGCTAAAGCAGTGGGATTCTCGAGTGCTAAGACGTTCGCAGTCCCTTTCGGTTTTGAACTAGCCTCAAGTTAAGGGGGCTGCCATGGCCCCGTCCAACTGCGTTATGAATTGTACCGCAATTGGCGGTATACCTGTTACCGGTACACGAGTTATATAACTTGTTTATGTTTGGAGATGCCTGACAGGGCTTTTGCGATATTGATGCTTGCATTTAAATCCGCGTGGTTTTTATAGCTGCACTTTTTACATTTGAACCTCAAACCATTGCGGTTTTTCTTGTCACAATTTCCGCATTTACATGTTTGCGATGTATAATTTGGCACGACATATTCAACCGTGATGCCTGCCATTTCTGCTTTATACTGAATGAATGTCTGAAGCTGATGGAAACTCCAATTGTTTAGGTTTCTGCCTGCTTCTTTTTTTGATTTAGCCATGCGAATACCTGTCAAATCTTCCATTCTGATCAGTCCAACACCGTTGGACCTGGCAAACCGTATGATTCGACGGGATATGGTATGATTCATTTCTCTCATCCAAAGGGACTCTTTATCTTTTGATTTTTTGATAGCTTGAAGTTTTTTCAGCTTGCCCAGCTTGCGTCTTCTTGAAGAAAATCTTCTTCTTTTGAAGGCTATTTGATTGCCTTTAAAAAATAAACTTTTCGTGCCGACACTGCATGTGGCGATGTTTTTCAACCCAAGGTCAATACCCAATACCTTCTCATTGGTCGTTTTTTCTACGTCATAGGAAATGGCAATTGTCACAAACCAGCGTTCTCTCTTTTTAAAAAGGTCAACCGTACCTTGTTTGGCTTCACCGTTTAAAATCTTATCGAGCCATTTTTGCTGAAACGGTCGGACGACCAAAGGCACGCCGATGCGTTTTTCAAGTGTCGGGAAGCTGATTTTATAAAGGCTGTCATATTCTATTTTGGCGTTTTGGTTATTGAAAGCACACCAGAGTCGTTTATATTTTTTCGCTTTTTGGTGTCTCTTTTGACTTTTTACATCCCGAATCGTTTGATTAACAACTGCTGAGGGCAGTTGTTTGTTGGATGAGAACAGCTTGAAAACTTTGGATGTCGCTTTGTTTAGATCGTCATAAGTCAAAAGCCAATTAGCGAAATCCGTGTTTGTTTGTGTCATTGTTTGATACACATTTTGTTTTTCTATTGTCGGCTTTAGCAATTCTACTTTCAGAGAAATTGTTGGCACCATTTCACCTCCTCAACTGTATTATATCAAATCAAGAACATATGTTCCAGTTTTATTTTAATTGTTTTGACCCTTTTATTTTTAAGATCATGTCTTAATATATTCGCTCTCATCCCACACCTGAAGGAATGGGCTTTCCCGCTCATTAGTACGGTAATCGGTCTTGGAAATCTGCTAGCAATGTTTCCATCTCTGAACGGATCTGGGTCAGTTCTTCAATTCGTTCTGTTACTTCAGCGACTTTTTCAGTTCCATATTCAATCGTTCGTTCCAGTTGTTTGCGTCCAGTGCGGTCCCGGTCAAACAGCTCAATCATTTCTTTGATTTCATCCAATTTAAAGCCATATTTCTTCCCGCGCAAAATCAATTTAAGCTGGATATGTTCTTTTTTGCCAAAAAGACGTTGTCCGTTATTCGTGCGTTCGGGTGCAAGCATGCCGAGTTCTTCATAATACCTAATGGTCCGAGTTGTTACGTCGTAATGAGTTGCCACTTCTCTGATTGACATTTTTTCAGATTCCATTTGTCTCACCTCAAGCTGGGTATCATTGATATGTATAGTTTAGCATTTTTATCCAAACTCAGCTTGTGCATCAATGTTTTCATATGAAAAAGTTGACTCTGCCGGACATTGGATTTGTCGGCAGAGCCAGCTTTTCGGGTCGATTATTTATTTTTTAGCCTCTAAGCATTTGAAACACTTGGGCGACGTCTTTATCGCCCCTCCCAGAGAGATTCACTACAATGATATCGTCACGGGACATAGATTCAGCCATTTTCATGGCATATGCCACCGCATGGGCGCTTTCGAGGGCTGGAATAATGCCTTCTGTCTGTGATAATTCCTGGAAAGCCGTTAATGCTTCTTCACTTGTGATTGTATAATATTCTCCGCGGTTGCTCGTCTTTAAGTAACTATGCTCAGGCCCGACGCTTGGATAATCGAGACCTGCCGCAATCGAATAAGTTGGCTGTGGATCACCATGCTCATCGACCAATGTTAAACTTTTGAATCCGTGCAGCACACTCGCTTGACCGTTTGTAATCGTGGCAGCCTCGGCAGGTTCTACACCAACCAGCCGAACATCGGGCTCCTCAATATAGTGAGCGAACGCCCCGATTGCATTGCTCCCCCGCCCACACAAGCGACGACAGCATGCGGAAGGCGTCCTTCCACCTCAAGGATCTGCTGTTTCGATTCTTCACTGATCACCGACTGAAAGTGTTTAACAATCTCAGGATACGGATAAGGACCCACCGCTGAACCGAGCAAATAGAATGTATCGCCGTGATTTCGGATTAAGTCTCCCAGGGCCTCATCGACAGCATCTTTAAGCCGGCCCTGACCATTTTCAACTGAAACCACTTCTGCACCAAGGAGTTCCATTTGAAACACATTGAGTGCCTGTCGTTCCATATCGGTTTTACCCATGTAAATGACACATGGAATGCCGAACATTGCACATGCGGTAGCTGTGGCTACACCGTGTTGGCCTGCACCTGTTTCAGCAATGATTCTTTTGGCATTCATTCGTTTAGCCAAAAGTATTTGTCCAATTACGTTATTGATTTTGTGAGCGCCAGTGTGGTTCAGATCCTCTCTTTTCAAATAGATCTTTGCACCGCCCACTTTGTTTGTCAGATTACCTGCGAAAGTCAGGGGGTTTTCCCGTCCAACATAGGACTTGAGATACTGACGGAATTCCTCTTCAAATTCCGGATCGTTTTTGTACGTGTGGAAAGCGTTCGCCACTTTATCAAGTGCGGATTCCAATTCTTCCGGAACGTAACGTCCGCCAAACTCCCCATACAAACCTTTTTCTGCTAAACTCTGCTCTTTCCTCATTCTCTCATCTCCTCTAAACTAAGCTATAAGCCATTATCAAAATGACTTGTAGTTATTTTAACACGTGCATGCTTTAATGCAATGGTTTATTGGATTTCGGTGGAAAAGTTTTTGTCGATATTTCCCGGGCAATAACGCTTGGTTTTTAATTGGCTGATCAGTTGGTCTGATTTATCTGATTCCTGTGCGGTCTTTCGACAATTGACATACAGCCAGATTTCGCCTGTATTACCCACAAACACATCAAACCATGTGTGGGTTTCAGGTTGTGATGCAAAAATATGTTTGGGAAGGACCCATTCTTCTCCAGCGTCTTCAAGCAACAATACTGCTTTTTGCCCAGTTTCAAAACGATCTAACACAGCAGTTACATGCTGTTGATTATTCTGAACTTTCCTTATGGTTTGCAGGAATGTGTTGAGTTCCGGCACTTCTGATGTTGTGAGTACTACTGGGGCTTGTGCTGCACAATTTGACTGTAAAGCATTAAGCTGTGAAGGGTTTTCTGTCAGATAAACGTGCAGGATATAAACAAATAAGAATAAACATGCGGCAAGCGTGACGAAGAATCGAACGACAGCAGCCGGCATGCTTATCACCTCCCTTTTCTTGTTTTGTTGTTTTTTGTTGCTTTTAGAGTTAAAACGTTAATGAATAGTAGACACAAGCTGCGAGTTATTGGATGCTTTTAATGCCTGCTCCTGGCAACCGCTCGGAGAAAGCACTCCGCGTTCCGGGGCGCTGCTGAGCCTCGGGCCCACAGGACGTGGGTCATGAAGAAGTGGCGATTGACGTCGCGGTTTTAGCCTTCCTTCCCCTATACCGCGCTCCAGGGTCTCACCGAGGCTTGTCCTTCCACTGTAGTCTCCGTATTTTCCCCGATCTAGGTATAAGAGGTTATTCTCTAACTCTTATATGAGCAGACCCGCCCTAGCTTTGGTTAACATGAAGGGATTGGAGCGGAGGGAGCAGCTTTTGTTTATTATGTCAGGATTTGACATAGAGGTCATGTTGTCAAAACAGTGTTTTTGCTGGCTATGTGCTTGTGGAATTGGGATTATTCCACTTGTATATTTGGTTTATAAGACTATGTCTATGACGCAAAATATAATTTTCTTCATATTTATTTTTTCTCTATGGTGTTGGCTCTGGGGTTTTGATATCCTTAACACAGACAACAATGTAAAGTGGGGCATATGGGTATGTATAAACAAGTTTTAGTGGTATGGGTGATGGCCGTTGCTTTGATGCTGTCGGCGTGTGGAACAGGTGAGGTCGCTCAGCAGGCGGTTAATGATGAAAGCAATCAGGTTAGCGGTGAGCGTACTGAGACCGTAGAAGAAGCGGCGGATGAAGATGCAACGGAAAATCAGGACGATAAAGCAAATGCAGAAAAAGCGGAAACAGATACTGCCGATGAACAGGTTGAGGAAAAAAACACGCATTTAAACGAACTGAGTGTCCATTATATGAATGTTGGCCAGGCGGATGCGACGCTTTTTCAATATGAAAATGATCAGCAATCGTACACCATTTTATACGATACGGGCGATTGGCGGCGCAATGACACGGTGCAATATTTGGCAAGCCAGAACATATCCAGTATTGATTTGATTGTGATCAGCCACCCGGATGCTGATCATATTGGCCAGTTGGCGGAGATCGTCAATACATATGATGTCGGTGAGGTTTGGATGTCGGGTAATACAGCTTCATCTAAAACTTTTCAGGGAGCTTTGGAGGCTGTCTTGAACAGTGACGCAGATTATGAGGAACCGCGCTCAGGCGATACTTTTTCGATCGGACCTATGGACATTACTGTTTTGTATCCGAACAGCATTTCTGGAAAAGCCAACGAAGAGTCTCTTTCCCTTCTTATGTCATATGGTGATATTGACTTTATTTTCACAGGGGATGCGGACCAAGCAGCTGAAAAGGTAATGATGCAATCGGGGATTGATCTCGATGCTGAAATTCTCCAGCTTGGGCACCACGGGTCACGTACATCAAGTGCGCCCGCATTCATCAAAGCAGTTCAACCTGAGGTGGCGATCTACAGTGCCGGTGCTGACAGTCAGTATGGTCATCCCCATGCGGAAGTTATCGAGACCATTCAAAATGCTGGCATTGATTTATACGGGACAGATGTTAATGGGACGATTGTCGTTAAAACAGACGGGAAAACCTATGACATTTTAACGAAAAAGGATGGCACGATCAGCCCGAAAACGACTGGACGTGCTGAGTCGGATTCACAAACTGCCAGGGAGGCTGAATCGAGTGAGTCAAGCAATCAGGAACAATCGGTATCTTCATCTGCTGATTGCGTTGATATTAACAGCGCCTCGATTGAGAGAGTGCAAGAGATTAAACATATCGGCCCCGCCCGTGCTGAAGATCTTGTAAAACTTAGACCGTTCAACTCGATTGATGATTTGACGAAAATTAATGGGATCGGCCCGTCGAGAATTGTTGATATCAAACAAGAAGGCAAAGTGTGTGCACAATAAAAATGGGGTGGATATTAATGAAAGGCGTATTGGATAGATTTGAAGAAAACCAAGCGGTGATTTTGCTTGAGGATCAGAAAGAAGAAATTATTGTCGAACGGGACGCGCTTCCGGAAAACAGCCAGATCAACACGTGGTTCAACATTGAAAAGACCGGCGGCCAATACAAGCTGTCGATTGATCATGATACAACTGAAAAAGAACTGGAAACGTCACAAGATTTGCTGGCCAAACTTCGCGCCAAGAAGAAAGGCAGCAAGTTCAAAACAAATTAAAACATGAATTTGCAAAAACATGTATAAAGCGACAATAACTGTGCATGCTTATGAGTAGCCCTCACTTTTCGAGGAGCAGATCTTGAATATACATGGAGGAACTAATCGTATGACAACAGGAACAGTTAAATGGTTTAACGCAGACAAAGGATTTGGATTCATTGAAGTTGAAGGTGACGAAGATGTGTTTGTCCACTTCTCAGCCATCCAGGGTGAAGGTTTTAAAACACTGGAAGAAGGGCAAACAGTCTCATTCGACATAGAACAGGGCGATCGTGGTCCTCAGGCTGCAAATGTACAGAAACAATAACATCGAAAAAAGACGCTTCATGAGAGGCGTCTTTTTTGTGGGAAATAACTTTACATCTGTTTCTTAAAAAGCTACTATTTTTATAAGCCATCGTAAAAAGGAGTCGAAATCATGACTGTACATTTAGATGAAATGCTGGCGTTTAATAAACGCTTTGTTGAACAGAAAGACTATGTCCCATATGAAACCAACAGCGTACCTAACAAGAAAATGATTGTATTCACTTGTATGGAGTCGCGTTTGATTGAGCTGCTTTTGAGGTCACTCAACCTAAAAAACGGTGATGTGAAAATGATCAAAAATGCAGGAGCCATCATCCGGAAGCCTTTTGACAGCGTTATGAAAAGCATCCTTGTGGCTGTGTATGAATTACAGGCCGAGGAAGTCGCGGTCATTGGCCATTATGACTGTGGCATGTCCCATATGGATACAGAGCTTTTGCCGGAGAAAATGATTGAAAAAGGGATCCCTAAAGAAACGATTGATGCTTTGAAGCACGCGGGCATTGATTTTGATGATGAATTCCACGGGTTTGATACAGTTGAAGAATCCGTACAACAAAGTGTGAATGTGATTCGAAACCACCCTTTATTGCCGGAATATGTGAAGGTCCACGGGCTTGTGATTGATCCTGGTACTGGAGGCGTTGATGTCGTAACGCGCGAGGTTTAATAATTTTAAAAAGCAGCGAACGTTTGGGAGACGTGCGCTGCTTTTTTGTTGCTTAACGTATTTTAATCTGCTGGCCGATTTTAAGAGCTTGCGGCTTGATGCCAGGGTTATTTGCGAGAAGCACTGTGATTGTTGTGTGGTAAGTTTTCGACAAAGACCATAGCGTGTCACCTGGTGCAATTTCATGGTATTGATCGGTATCTTTTATTGAGCCGATCTGTATATTCTGTCCGATTTGCAGTTGATACGGATCGATGCCAGGATTAAGCTCGAAAATATGTGCGAGAGTTGTGTGATTGTCCTGGGCAATATCCCATAACGTATCCCCCTTTTGAATGGTGTATGTCGCTTGGTTCTTTTGTGGTGGTTTAGTATGCTGAGTGGAGAGCGCTTGACCGATGCCGCTCACATGCCCAGCTGCGATTTTTTGAATGAAATGAGCCTGCTTGAGCTTTTTGACATCATCAGGATGATCGATAAATCCGCTTTCCGTTAGAACAGCAGACATTCGTGATTCGCGCAGCATATGGAAGTTTTCCTGCTTCTGACCGCGATCCGTCCAGCTGGTATGCTTTAAAATTGCTTGGTGAATGGTCGTTTGATAGAAGCTGGTTTGCGCTTTATGTCGTCCATTGAAAATGAAAGACTCAAACCCCGAACCCCCGCCTGCATTGATATGGATGGAAACGAGCAAGTCCGCACCCCACTGATTCGCCATGTCCGTCCGCTCCTTCAGTGACATGGTTTTATCCGTTGTGCGTGACAGTTTAAACCGGCACGGCACATTCCGGATCAGTTCCTCGCACACAGCTCGGGCAATTTTTAAAGTAAGATCCTTTTCCTGTACGCCAAAAGCAGTGGCACCGGGATCAGAACCGCCATGCCCTGGATCGATGAATACTTTGAACATATATAAATCCCCTTTTTGAAAATCGATGACTCATTTATAAAATCGAATGTCGTTGGAAAAAGGGGCATCGGGTGCTATGAAAAAGGAGGAATTTGTGTGAATCGTAAAGAAGTGAAGGATGCGATCAACCGGTACAGCCGGGAGGATTTGTTGAGTTGGAGGGCACACGCTGTGAAATGTCGGGAATATTTTTTGAAGTATCCCGATCCTTTTGAAGTGGAGGAGTGTGTGTTTATTATTGAGCATATTGATGAGCGGTTGGAGAAGATGGAGCGGTGATTTTTTGCAATGGGAAGTTGCCTGTTTGAGATGCCAGTGTTCGTGATGAGGAAATCGCTGTTCTTGGTGAAGTATCGCCATTTGGAGAGGCAATATATCAGCGTTCGCGGCTTTTTATCGGCGCTCACTACTTTATATCAGCGCTCACAGCTTTTTATCGGCGCTCACAGCTTTTTATCGGCGCTCGCAGCTTTTTATCGGCGCTCACAGCTTTTTATCAGCGCTTGCAGCTTTTTATCGGCGCTTGCAGCTTTTTATCGGCGCTCACAGCTTTTTATCAGCGATTGCAGCTTTTTATCGGCGCTTGCAACCTTATATCAGCGCTCACTACTTTATATCAGCGCTCACAGCTTTATATCGGCGCTCGCAACTTTTTATCGGCGCTCGCAGCTTTATATCAGCGCTCGCAGCTTTTTATCGGCGTTCACAGCTTTATATCAGCGATTGCAGCATTATATCGGCGCTTGCAACCTTATATCAGCGCTCACAGCTTTTTATCGGCGCTCGCAACTTTTTATCGGCGTTCACGACTTTTTATCGGCGCTCGCAGCTTTTTATCAGCGCTCACGGCTTTTTATCGGCGCTTGCAACCTTATATCAGCGCTTGCAACTTTATATCAGCGCTTAACCACAAAAAAGGAGCTTGATCGCTCAAACTCCTTTTCCATTCCCCCTACATATCTAAAATTCACCGCATCGCTTATACTCCTAAGGCCTCTTCTACTTGGGTGCGCAGTGCTCTTTTTAAAAACTTCCCAACTGAGGTTTTTGGAATTTCGTCGAGGAAAAGTATTTCGTCTGGCAGCCAGTAGCTGGCGAATTGCGGCTCTAGAAATTCGAGCAGGTCTTCTTTTGATACTTCGGCGCCTTCTTGCAGCACGACACATGCGACGGGGCGTTCTTGCCATTTTGGGTGTGGAACGGCTACAACTGCAGCTTCAAATACGGCTTCGTGCGCCATTAAAGCGTTTTCAAGGTCGACTGAGGAAATCCATTCTCCGCCGCTCTTGATCAAGTCTTTTGTTCGGTCGACGATTTTGATGTTGCCTTCTGAATCCATTGTGGCGACGTCGCCGGTGTGGAACCAGCCGTCTCGGAAGGCATCTTTTGTGCGCTCGTCTTTATAGTATTCGTCAGCGATCCATGGGCCTTTGACGAGCAATTCGCCCATTTCCTCACCATCTTGTTGCACTTCGCCTGAATCGTTGATGATTTTAACCTCCAGGCCTGGAACAACCATGCCTTGCTTCACACGGGCATCAAGTTTTTCTTCAACAGATAACTGTTGCTGGTAGCTTTTTAATCGTGACAGTGTAACGAGTGGTGTCGTTTCGGTTAAGCCATATGCATGCTGAAAAGGAATGCCATGCTTTTGTTCAAAGGCTTTGATCAAGCCTCGGGGAGCTGCTGCGCCTCCGCATAGGACGGATTCCAGACTGGAGGTATCATAGCTGTTCTGTTCCAGTTCATTCAGCAATCCCAGCCAAATCGTTGGTACCCCGGCTGTTTTCGTCACTTTATAGGATTCAATCAGCTCGGCAAGCACTTTTGGCACGGACATTGGCCCTGGCAGCACCTGTGTCGATCCGAGCCAGGTTGCGGCAAACGGCATCCCCCATGCGTTTACATGAAACATCGGCACAACAGGCATCAGGACATCACTTTCCGACAAGGCAGCGGTGTCTGCCATACTTAATGCCATGGCATGTAGAACAATGCCCCGGTGCGAATAGATAACGCCTTTTGGTTTTCCGGTCGTGGCGGACGTATAGCACATGCCAGCTGGATCGTTTTCGTCCATCTCAATATTGAATTCAAATTGAGAATCTCCATCTTCCAGCAGACGCTCATAGGAATACAGTGGATCAAGTTCGGATTCAGGTAAAACAGGCTGATCCGTCATGACGACAAACGCTTCGACAGTTGTCAGCTGATCCTGGATTTTTTCAACTAAAGGAAGCACGTCTTCATCAATCAGCAGCACCTTATCTTCTGCATGGTTAATAATGTAGGCCAAATGCTCTAGAGAAAGACGGATGTTGATGGTATGCAGGACGGCGCCCAACGATGGGATGGCAAAATACGCTTCGAGATGCCTGTGATGGTTCCAGGCCAGTGTTCCAACGCGATCACCTTTAACAACACCCAATTTTTCCAGAGCACTGCCCAACGCTCGTATCCGCGCCCCGGTTTCCTTGTAGGTGAATCTCTGAATCCCACTATGCGTTCTTGATATCACTGACTTTTTCGGAAAATACCTTTCTGCCCGTTCAAACATACTTCCAACTAGCAACGGCGTTTGCATCATTGTATATTCCTCCCTTGTTATAACTAAAGTCCTATCCTTATATATATTTGACATCGCCGCTCTAAATACCTTCCTGAAATATTAAAATCTTTTATATTATGAAGAAATACGCTTACTTTAGATGAATAAACTGTAGACGATGTGATAAAATGTTCTAAACATCACGAAATTAGGAGAGAAAACCCGTCATGAAACTTGATTTTGTTAAAATAAGCCCTTCACAGAATATGACAGCGCTCATCACCAGTGAGGTGCACCCATCCGATTATGCAACCGTTGGCAACATGATTATGGATTATGAATACATACATGCAGAACAAGCCGGTTTTATAACCAAACCAACTGATGATGGGTCTATACTTCGACTGGAAATGTCTGGTGGTGAGTTTTGCGGAAATGCTGTGCTAGCGGCTGGAGCCTATTGCATATATAAGGGGTTAAGTAAAGAAGAGCATTTTAAAATAGAAGCATCCGGCGCCCTATTCCCGCTTGCGTGTCATGCGAAAGTAAAGGCGCCTGGGCTTTTTGAAGCGGAAGCAGAGATGCCTCAGCCATTGTCGATGGATGACACCACTTTTCATATAGGTGCCAAGAGCATTTCAGGGGCCTTAATCCGACTGGGAGGGATTACGCATTTCGTCACAGATTTTTGGCCGAATAACGACGATTTCCCTTCTATACTTGAGACGATTAAGGAAACGGTACACGATAAAGCTATTGGCATTATTCCTTATAGACATGTAAATGATGAAGCGTACGAAATTCGCCCCTTTATTTATGTAACTGAGAGGGGAGTACATTTTTCGAGCGTTCTTGCGGTTCGGGAACATTGGCGCTTGGAATTTATTTAGCCGAAAAAACGGAAGAGAATGCATTTGAAGTGCAACAGCCAGGAGGAACGATCCAAGTGAAGGTTGGCAGAAAAATTTTAATTTCAACCGAGGTCCGGATCACGTGTGAAGGGGTTGTGTATTTATCAGATCATGAATAATCCCTGCTCACCGAAAACTTCTGTGCTAAGAGAATGTACAATTTAATTTAGGACGGAGGTACCCAATGAAAGCCTTCATTGATGTATTAATACAATACGGTGATTTAATTTTTCTTGGTGGAATCGTCGTGATTCTTTTGAGCATTTTTATAAAAAAGAAAAGCAGACTCATTGTTGTTTTGTTGATTTTAGTTGTGGGCAGCATCTTTCTCATTCCTCAAGCATTACATACAACATTCCCAGATGGTGTGTCAGATCAACTCAACGAAGACAGTACTGTTCAAGCCATTATCATCACGATTAACGATGTATCAGGGGATCGACCAGTGAGAGAAGAGCAGGTCACTATAAGAGACAAAGACATCATTGGACACATACTGGAAGACCTTTCAGATGTGGAACTCAAAGAGGATCGAAATGCTGTTGTCTTGGGTAGAAAATACCATTTAAACATACGCATCACCAACAAGGTGGAGGATGGCTATTACAAAACAAGCACTTTAATGGTGGATGTTGATCAACACTATCTAAACAAATATAAAATCGTTAATGAGCCTAACCACTTGGAAACCATTGAATCCCTTGTTGAAAATGATGAAGTTGATTGGGAGGATTTGAGTGAGTGAACATCAGCGCACAGAACAAAAGCGGAAACGCCTTGCTCACCCCCGAAAAGCATAAGCAAGAACGTGTAGTGGCGAACTTTGCCACGAAACGGTATTGCTTATGACTCGAGGGGGTAGGCGTTGGAGCTGGACGTGACCTTTGGCAATGTTTATCAGCAACCCGGATATTGTATAATTTCCTAAACCACAAAAAGCTCAGAATCAATCTGAGCTTTACTATGGCATTTATGAGTCTTTTTTTACAACGAGATTTAGGGTGTAAAGCGAAATAACCAAGGTGATTAACGAAATGGATAATGCGATCCACACCATAAGATTACTCCTTTTTCTTGTTTATTTTGCATACCTATTGTATACTAAGAGTAGAATATGGTGGAGAGGAAATTAATCCTCTCCAAGTCTTAGTCATCGGACTTTCTTCTGTTGCGATCAGAATGAAAGTCCTTTTCCTTATTACGCTTTGACAAAATGGCAACCGTTAAGTTAATAACAGCTACTACCAAATTGATCGCAGTCGTAATTAAGGCTAAAACCTCTACCACATCCACTCACCCCCTTTCTTTTGGGGGATATTTTTATTATATCATCGTTTTTTCTAAAAACAAATAATTTCCACTATTAGTATTTCATTATCTATGACAGGTAAAAACGCATTAGAAAAAGCTCAGAATCGATTCTGAGCTTTTTCTAATTTCATTTTCCATTAAGTTTCCTACAACACACGACTCAAGAACTCCTGAGTCCGTTCCTCCTCAGCATTTTCAAAAATAACGTCTGGCGCATTTTCTTCAATAATAACGCCCTGGTCCATATATACAACACGATCGGCTACTTCGCGGGCGAAACCCATTTCGTGTGTGACGACGACCATGGTCATGCCTTCTTTGGCAAGGTTTTTCATGACTTCGAGCACCTCGCCGACTAGTTCTGGATCGAGGCCTGATGTCGGCTCGTCAAACAGCATCATATCCGGTTCCATTGCAAGCGCACGCGCAATGGCGACACGCTGCTTTTGTCCACCTGACAGTGTACGCGGATAAACATTCGCTTTATCCCTGAGTCCGACTTTTTCCAAATAGGTCATGCCGAGTTTCTTTGCTTCGGCTTTGTTCATCTTCTTCACTTGAACCAGTGCTTCGATCACATTGCCGATTACTGTTTTGTGAGGAAAGAGATTGAAATGCTGAAACACCATTCCAATGCGCTGTCTTACTTGATTTAGGTTATCTTTGCGCGGGTTAATCGCCTGTCCTTCAATCATGATCTCCCCGCCGTCTTTCATTTCCAGGAAGTTCAAACACCGGAGCAGGGTACTTTTGCCTGAACCACTCGCTCCAATCAGAACCACGACTTCATTTTCTTCAATCGTCATATCAATATCTTTTAGCACATGCAATTTGCCGAAATGCTTGTTTAATGCTTTAACTTTTATAGCAGGCTGCTTCTGGCTCATGCGTCCACCCCTCTTTCGCTCTTAGACAGTGCCTTTTCAATCCTGCTGACGATAAAGGTCAGAATTAGCACGAGAATTAAGTAATAAATACCAACGATGATGTATGATTCCATCGCCATTCCTGTTGATGATTGGATGCGCTGTGCCCGGTTAAATAAGTCCTGAAACCCGATAAATGCGACAAGGGATGAATCTTTCAAGGCAATAATAAATTGGTTGCCAAGCGGCGGTATGGCCCGTCTCATCGCTTGTGGCAGCACAATTCTGCGCATGGCCAGGCTTGGCGTCATGCCAAGGCTTCTGGCCGCTTCATTTTGACCCTTGTCAATCGACTGGATCGAGCCCCTGAAGATTTCGGCGATATAGGCCCCGTTGTGGACCCCAAGGGCAATGCCGCCTGCCATTAATCTTCCGAGATCGACAAATTGGACGAGCCCAAAATATAATATGAATATTTGTACGATCAAAGGCGTGCCGCGCACAATGTAGATATATAAATCTGCAATGATGCTCAGTATTTTGATGTTTGATACCTTTAAAAATGCAAAAAATAGCCCGATGACCATTCCGAGCAACAGGCCAAGTAACGTGATCTCAATGGTATTAATAATGGCATCTTTATAGCCTGGAATGGTTTCAATAAATAGTTCCCAAAAACCCATTCAGTTATCCTCCTTGGTCGTCTCGTCTGATGAGGCAGTGTTCCAATAGCCCTGGCCATCGGAACACCTCTTTGATTCAAATCTTTTTTTAAAGCCCATCCCGAAAGATTGTTGATTCACAGTAAACCCTAAATGAATAGTAAACGTCGATATACATTTCAAAATTCCGATATAACTCTCAGAATTTCCGGTATCTGAGGTGAAATTTCCGATATAACAAAGCCAAATCCCATATATGTTAATTAGAGCACCGTGATTTGCGCTGCGGGAAGTCGCTTTAACTTTATCACAGCTCAAGTGCGACATCTGTTCAAGAACCCCACTTTCACAGTGTCTTCTAGCCGCGGGCACGGCCTCACCCTCCTCGAGGAAAACCACCTCTGCGGGGTCTTCGGACTCGTGCTGTTCCCGCAGGAGTCGACTTCCCTCCGCTCCAATCACTTTATGTTTTTAAGTGGCTTGGACGGTTTAACTCACACAAGGGTTAGAGAGTTATTCTCTCTAACTCAGCTCGGGGGAAACACGGAGACTCCTGCGGGATGCAAAGCCTCGCTGAGACCCCACAGCGCGGTAGCGCGAGGAGGCTCAGCAGCGCCCGCGGAAAGCGCAGTGTTTCCCCCGAGCGGCTGCCAGAAGCAGTCATAAGATGCTTAATTAAGCCTCTCACTTACATCGCAGTTTGCAGGCACTGCACTTCGATAAAAACAACAATCTATACAAGAGCAGCTTTTTAAAAAGGGATTATTCAAGTATGTTCTCGTCAAACCACTTTTTGCTGATTTCATCGTAAGTGCCGTCGTCAATGACTGCTTGGAGTGCTCGGTTGATTTCGTCGAGCAGTTCTTGGTTGCCTTTTTTAACGGCAGCGCCGATTTCCTCATCAAAGACTCTGTCACCGACCGGACGGATATCAAGATCATTTTCTTCAATCTGCAGCATGCCGACAAATTTGTCCGTTACGACTGCATCAAGTCTGTCTGTTCCTGCTGCAAGATCCTGAAGTGCAACATTATCACTTTGATATGTTTTTAAATCTTCTTCTGTAATGTAATCCATGACCATTTCTTCATATGTGCTTGAAGCGACAACACCAACGCTATGGCCTTCCAAGTCTTCTGCTGCTTCTATACTGTCGTTATCATTATGCACATAAATCACACCGCCTGAACGGTAATAGGGATCAGAGAAATCAACCGATTCAGCACGTTTTTCTGTAATCGTCATACTTCCCATAATGGCATCCAGACGACCGCTGTTCACTTCTTCAATTAACGCACCGAAATCCTGCGTTGCAACCGGCTTTGGCTTCAAGCCCATTTCTTTGGCAATGGCTTCTCCAAGTTCAACTTCAAATCCGGTTAGATCTCCATCTAAATCTTCAAAGTTAAAAGGTTTGTACAAGCCACTTGATCCAAATGTGAAGTAGCCGTCTTCAATTGTATCGACTGTCGCTTCTTTTTCTGGCGCCGCATCGGTTTCTTCCTCATCACCACATGCAGCAAGCAGACCAACAAGCAGTAAAGCCGTCAAAAATAACATAATCTTTTTCATTAATCAATTGCCCCCTATTTTTTATTTTTAATATTGCGAATTATAAACTTAAATCAATTGAAATGCAGGACACCTCCGAAGTTGCTTATTCATTTTGCAGATGATCACATGAAAAATAAAGAGTGGTTAAAGAGGTACAGCCGGATGTTTTGACCCGGCGAGCAGGGATAGTTATATTTTTACATTAAATGGCGAAAATGAAAAATCGCATTCATGGCGCATATCCTGTATATACCCGCATTTAATCATATGTAGTCCATTGAGATGCGAAAAATTAGAAAAATCCTTCGATATGCGCGGATATACATCATATTTCAGTAGAAGAAAATAAAAAAGTGACCCTCGATACACATCGTGGACCACTTTTTTATTTAATCAGGGGTGATTTCAAATGTTTGCATCAATTCAAGCACTGCTAAATTCTTCTTCTTTGCCTCTACCATGACATCGACTTCGGTGTCACCAACATAACTGATCAATCGCTTGAAATCATCGGGCATAATATAATCATGATGCGATCTGTCAGTCGAATGTGTGCGTCCTGAAGAAATGTGGACTTTTGGTCTGCCCTTGCCTCGCCATGTTTCCCAAACTTCTTCAAGCAGTACCTCCAATGCCTCCTCTGACGGATTGCAAAAATGGTGATGAATGTCGAAACAAGCCGGCACTTCAGTTTGATTTGCAACAAACAAAACATCCTCAAGATTAAACACTTTATCATCATTTTCAAAGCGGAGTTTTTCTTTAACATAAGGAGGTAATTGCTGTGTGTTACGCACGAGTCTTTCAAGGGCCGATTGTCTGTCACCATATTTTCCACCCAAATGCAAAATCATATCTGAGCCACCAACCAACTCGAGAAGCTCTGCATGATAGGTCAGATCATCAATGGTCCGTTCTACCACATCTTCTCTTGGGGAATTGAGCACACTATATTGACCGGGGTGAACCGATAATCTTAAACCATGTTCTTCCTTGAGTATCTTAATTTCAGCACAAACGGCTTGTACGTCGGGGTCATTTTTCCAATCCCACGTATTCACGGGATGTGTGGCCAGTACCACCACACCGCTAGATATTCGGTAAAACAGAATATTATGCTCTATATTCCATTGGATAATTGCTTTGGTGAGTTCCAGGTTTTGAAGCGTCAGTTCTTTAATTTTTTCAATGCCTTCTTTTTCAACAGTAGCCACTCGGCACGTTCTAAAAGTTGGCTTCAAACTAAGATTAATACAGGCATAACCGATTTTCATCAACAACATCCCTTCTGCTTTCTTAGATTGCCCAAGTGTATCATATCGTATATTCCCTTGCTGACGGGAAAAACTACAGGTATGTCTCAGAAAAAAGGAGGAAATGTGATGAATGGTATTCAACGTGCAGCTTTGGCTCTCGTCATTATAGGCGCCATTAACTGGGGACTTGTCGGATTTTTTCAGTTTGATCTGGTGGCAGCCATATTCGGCGGTGAGCAAACCGCAACATTCGCCCGCCTGATCTATGCGATCGTTGGCATTAGCGGACTGGTTTGTCTGTCATTGCTGTTTAAGACAGATGAAGCATACTCCAACCAACGGGAACCGAGACCTATTAGAGAATAATCATATGATGGAAAAACGCACAGGCTGCAGTTGTAGCCTGTGCGTTTTATATGTTATTCGCCGGAATTATCGGCAGGAACTACATTTTCAATTTCAGTCCAATCAAAAGTGCCTTCCCGTACTTGTTTACGACGTTCTTTATTCATAATATCTGTCGGACGTCCGCCTTTAGGCCAGTCTGAGTCATGACCGCTCCATTCGGGCCGTTCATGGGACAGGAGAAACGCAGCTAAGTCAGCAGCTTCCTGATCAGTCAGGTCACCAGCTTGCCCCACTGGCATGTTGTTTTTAATGTAACCGGCCATTTTACTCATCCGGCTCATGCCTGCTCCATCGTTAAAGGAATCCTCGCCCCAAAGTGCCGGGCCGCTGTTTGCACCAGTTCCAGAGCCGTCATCGGCATGACAGGTCATACAGTTTTTCTTCGTGTATAACTCCTCGCCACGTTCGACACTTGGTTCAGGGATTTCTTTCATTGTGTTTTGCATGCGCCACGGAATATCTTCGCCGACTTCTATCCCTTCAGAAATCTTTGTCAGATAAGCGACCATGCCTTTCATTTCCTTGCTCTCTGAATCGAATTTTTTACCATTCATGCTACGGACCATACAGCCGTTAATCCGGTCCTGCATTGTGAACACGCCACCTTCTCTGCCACGATATTGTGGGAATTGGGTAACAACCCCAACCATGGAAGAGGATTGTGAAATCCCGCCATCAGCATGACAGCTCTGGCATGATAGTTCATTTCCTACATGTTCAGAAGCGACCGTATTTGTTTCATTAAAAACTTTCTTACCGTATTGAATGAGTTCTGTCATTGGATCGTCCGGGTCAAGTTCATCCACATCAGGCGGATTGTAAGCCATTCCATCAATTACTTCTGTGTCATCATTTGCTGCGTTTTCATTTTCATCATTTGTTTGTTCATCAGTGTTTTCCGTACACGCTGTCAGTAACAAAATAAAACATACCGTGATTGCTAAGAGCCACAATGGCTTTGCTTTTTTCATATGTATGCTCCTCTCTATGTCATATGTTAACTATATCACAAACTTTAGAAAGCAGAAGACCTCAACCATAAAAGTAACTATACTGTCATAATTGGTTGAGATCTTCTCTAAAATAAAGCATTTTGTTTGCGTGTAATGCTAACATATGCCAAGCAATACATTTTAGCCAAAACGCCCAGAAATATAATCCGCCGTACGTTGATCTTTTGGATGTGAAAAAATCACATTTGTTTGATCATACTCAATCACTTCACCATTTAAGAAAAACGCTGTCCGGTCCGATATCCGAGCGGCTTGCTGCATGTTATGCGTAACGATGACGATTGAATAAGACTTCCTTAAATCTTGAATCAGCTCTTCAACTTTCGCCGTTGATTTCGGATCGAGGGCTGACGTTGGTTCATCCATTAAAATCACATCCGGTTCTATCGCCAGACACCGCGCAATGCAGAGGCGCTGCTGCTGGCCGCCTGATAAACTGTAGGCATTTTCTTTCAGCCGATCCTTCACCTCATCCCAAATATAGGCACCGCGCAAGCTTTTCTCCACAATTTGATCGAGAATCTTTTTATCACGAATCCCGTGAATCTTAGGTCCGTATGCGATATTTTCATAAATGGATTTAGGAAAAGGATTCGGCTTTTGAAAAACCATGCCAACACGCGTCCGCAAATCTTCAACACGATATGTTTTATCAAATATATTATACCCATTGTAAGTAATAGCCCCTGTCTTTTTGACTGTGGGAATAAGCTCAACCATCCTGTTTAACGTTTTTAAATAGGTTGATTTCCCGCATCCAGACGGACCAATGATGGCTGTGACTTCTTTTTTGCGGATGGATAAATTAATGTCTTTTAAAGCTTGGACATCCCCGTACCATAAGTTTAAATGTTGTGTATCGTACACAACATCCTGAACACGTGTTGCTGCATCCGTTCTATCCGTGACTTGAGGCATATGCTGATGAATCGAAACGATCCCCATGGTTATTCACTCTCCCTGTTAGTCATATTGTTTTTGAAACTTGGCCCGGACCATTATGGCAGTTGCATTGAGTAGCAGCAATATAACTAGAAGCGTCACAATCGTCGCTGCGGCCAAATTGGCATAAGCGTCTATGAGCGAAGAATCAAGCGTCCAATAATAGATCTGCATCGGCAGGACAGTGAACTTATCAAAAATCCCGCCTGGAAAAGGAATCAACAAGGCAGGAATCCCGATCACGACAAGCGGTGCGGTCTCGCCAATCGCTCTGGATAACGATAAAATAGCGCCTGTCATAATGCCCGGCAACGCTGTCGGAAGAATGATCCGTCTGATCGTCTGCCATTTTGTCGCTCCCATCCCGTAAGAGGCCTCACTCAGATGCCCGGGGACTGCTCTCAGCGCTTCTTGACTTGCGACAATGACAATCGGCAGGATAAGCAGGGACATGGTAAAACCACCAGCCAAAATGATATTGCCAAAGTCAAGCGCGCGCACAAAGATTGTCATCCCAAGAATGCCGTAAACGATTGAAGGCACACCCGCGAGGTTTGAGATATTCGTTTCCAGCCAGCTGTTAAATCGATTTTTCTTGGCGTATAATTCTAAGTATATCGCTGTCCCGACTCCGAAGAACATCGTCACTGGGGCTACAACGGCCATGAGCCAGAGTGTTCCAAGAATCGCTCCCATAATGCCTGCCCGCTCAGGCTGGGTGGATAATTTTCCCGTGAGAAAATCCATGTTGATCCATGCCAGCCCTTCAGTCAGAACTCTCACAATCAAGACACCTAACACCACTAGTCCGAGCATTGTCGCTAAGAAAAACACCACATTGGCAAAGCGATTCATTATCAGGCGTAGGTTCATACGTTTTTCCCTATCAGCGTGATTGACCAGATTCATTTAATATTCCTCCCTCAAGCGGCGTGACACATAACGGGCAAGCAGATTCATCAGCAGTGTGAATATAAACAACGTCATCGCCACTGCGTAAAGACTGTAGTAAATCGTCGATCCGGCCGGCGCATCACCGCCTGTAACTTCGACGATATACGCTGTCATCGTCTGCATAGATTGGGTCAGATTAAAGGTGAAATTTTTGGAACTCCCGCTCGCTATGGTCACAATCATCGTTTCACCGATCGCCCTAGAGATGCCAAGCACAAACGATGCTACTATCCCTGAAAAAGCTGCTGGAATGACGACGCGTCTTGTTACTTCCAATTTTGTTGAGCCAAGCGCGAGGGCCCCTGCCCGCATGGCGCTCGGCACCGATTGCATAGCATCTTCTGACAATGAGGCAATCATCGGGATGATCATAATACCCATGACAATGCCAGGGCTGAGTATGTTCGTGGCTTCAAGTCCCGGAATGATTTGTCTTAATAGCGGCGTGACAAACGTGAAGGCAAAGAATCCGTACACGATTGTCGGAATGCCGGCCAGCACTTCCAGGAGTGGCTTGACTGTTTTTCGAGCTCGATCAGACGCATATTCACTTAAATAAATTGCGGTCATGAGTCCGATCGGTGCAGCCACAATCATCGCGACTGCAGAAGAAAGAATCGTCCCGGTCAGCAAGGGCAGGACCCCGAATTCCGGGGACTGGCTCAGCGGTTTTAAGACCGTTCCAGTGAAAAAATCAACCACTGACACTTCGCGGAAAAACGCCACCATTTCCGTAAACAAGACGAGCACAATGCCGACTGTTGTTAAAATGGATACAGACGCGATCATTAACATTACAAATGGAATGGCTTTTTCAAAATGAGCCCCCAGATGATTTCTCGATTTCCTTGCCTCGATCATATCGCGAACACTCGGCGAGGATTGGGCAGATGTGGAAGTTTGTGATCCCATGACCCACAACTCCTTTCAAAAATTTGTTTTCTCATTATTAGCCATTGTAAGTGCATCGTGATTTGCGCTCAGAGGAGGCAAGTCTGCCTTGGATATGCACGCTCGTTCGCGGATATGCGCACTCGTTTCCGGATATGCACATTCAGTCCGGGATATGCACATTCGTTTCCGGATATGCACATTCATTCCGGGATTTGCACATTCGTTTCCGGGATATGCGCGCCCACCCATCTCAAAACAGTCAGTGGTGTTATTTCAATCCCTCTAGAAATTCGATGTTTTCATCAATTTCTTCTTGAGGGATTGGAGCAAAACCTGTTTCGCCGGCAAATTCGTTCATGTGATTCATTACGTAAAGCGCGTAATCCTTAACTTGCGGTTTTTCTTTTGCATGGTCCACGTTCAAATAGGTGAACACTGGACGGGTGAAGCCAGCATAGTCTCCGTCTTCCGCAATCGTATCGAGCGATGGTTCAACAGGTCCGTCTCCAAAATTAACATGAACTGCTTGGAGCTGGTCTGTGTTGCTCACATAATAGCCAAACCCGAAGAACGCAATGCCGTTCACATCTTCAGACACCAGGTTTACCAATGTTGAGTATTCCTGCTGCAGGTTCACATCGCTGGCGAGATCTTGCTCATCCAGCACTTCTTTATAGAAAAATTCAAAAGTTCCATGGTTTTCATTTGGTCCATACGTATTGATTTTTTCGTCAGGCCAATCGGGATTAATATCAGACCATTTTGTTACACCGCCATCAGCCAGAAAAATGCTGACCAATTCCTCTTCCGTCATTTCTGTGGCCCAATCATTTTCAGGATTGACGACGAATGTTAGACCGTCCAATGCGACTTTGAGTTCTTTGACGTCGATGCCCAGTTCTTCGGCTTTCTCTTTTTCCTCATCTTTAATTTGACGTGAGGCATCATTAAAATCTGTCCCGTCTTCAACGAGGAACTTTTTAAAACCGGCACTCGTACCTGCGCGGCTCACTTCCACCGACACATTTTCTTGTTCATTAATCATATATTCTTCAGCAAGACGTGCCATTAAAGGATAAACAGTCCCAGAGCCATCGATGACCACACTGCCTTCCAAATCTTCCGCATCTCCACTTGTTTCTGTTTTTTCGCTACTGTTAGCGTGCTCATTGTCATTGGATGCATGGTTACCTTCTTTTTCTTCTGCGCCAGCGTCGTCACTGCAAGCTGCCATCACTACAGTAAAAGCAAGTGCCACCAACAGCATGAAAACCTTCTTCATCGACATCATTAAATTGTCCTCCCCAATTGTTTTTGAAAGATCATCTCTTTCAACGTCAGTATACCAAGCGGATATTAAGCCACTGTTGATTTCATGTAAAGCCTTTGTAAAACTTCTTGTGTTATAATTTTGTAGGATAAATGTACTGATAAATGAGGCGAACGATATGAATAAATGGTTTTTAATCAACGGGGCTGCGGTAGGTGTGCTGGTGTGGGCGTTGCTGACTGCGAACAGTTATGGCTGGCACACGCTATTCGGTGGGTTGGGGGCTTTGCTCATTTTTTATAATTGGACGCGCCATGCCGTGTTCACCACGATTCGGGAAAGTCCTTCCAGACAACAGAAAATCCGCTTTGCCAACTTGTCAAAAAAAGTCATCCCTTATCACCGCTGGACGGGCACGACTGCTGTCATCATCGTTTTATTCCATGGGTGGCTGGTAATCGAGCGGTACGGGTTTTACTGGCAATATCCAAAATTTACAATCGGACTCATCGCGGGGCTAACCATTATCGCAGTCGCCACATTCGGCTGGTTGCGACTTTACTGGCCCTCCCGTAAAAAACGCATGTTCCACCTTTACTTGGCCATGGCGTTGTTTTTCCTTGTGGTGTTGCATTTGGTTTTATAGACTCTAACATTTTAAAAGTCATCCCACTTTTAGTAAGAGGGACAACTTACAACCAAAATTGTTTGGACAAACTCTTTTATCTTGTTTTGCTTCATATGCTCTAAGACAGAAATTTTGACGGAGTGCTCTAATGCTTGGCGGAGTGCAACAATTAAGATCGTGAGCGCTTCAATTATAGCTGCGAGCGCGTCAATCACGTTGATTTTTTGCTCTTTATAATACAAAAAGGCTGGCATTTTCAAAACGCCAGCCTCATTTTTCTTACAAATGACTATATCTTCGTATTTTTCTTCTTAGCTCGGTGTTCCGGCTGGGATTTGGGCTGATGGTCCTTTTCGTCTTCGCTTAGCCCTTGGGGATTGATGCTTGTTTTGCTGCGTTTCTTTTCCCAGATATCGTTTTTATCGCTCATGGTTTCACACCTCCGTTATTAGCGTTTGCAGCGTGTCCGTTTCTATGCAGCGTTTAAGCGGTAAATGGAACGGGTAATTGCTGTATAAGGCATATAGTTTTCAAATGGAGGTGTGCATGTATGCCATATGAAGTATATGGACCGTTTGAATCAAGCGTCGAAGCTGCCAATATTGTTGACAATCTCGGTTTAAAAGGCTTGAAAGTGGAAAACATGACCGTATTTGCCAATGAGGACCGCAGCAAGGAAATGGATAAACTCACTGATGTAAGAGTAGAAGATGACGGTGACCATAGCGAACAAAAAGATATGATGTATAAACTGAAACAAATGTTGAATAATTCACCGGATACCGAAGAGAAAAAGAGCATGTATGAGGAAATGCTGGAACTTGATCTGACAAAAGAACAGGCTCAACGCTACACAGAAGAAGTCAAAGCCGGCAAGATTCTGGTTGTCGCTAATCCTGAAATCAGAATGGGTCAGGATCCAGCTCCTGAATACAAAAACCTGACAGATCCGGTCATTGAAAAACACGAATAAATACACCAGACGGAGGAAGTGATCAGATATCTGAGCACTTCCTTCTGATTATCACTCATCACCCAAACAAAAGAGGTCGTACATATGACTCCAGTTAAAATCGTCATCTTGCTGGCCATTGGCTACATTGTTTTTACGATTGATAAAAAACAAAAAAACTTTCCTGTCCCGGTTGTGCTCGTTGTCATCGGGATCCTTTTGTCGTTCATCCCTTTTTTCTCAGACATTCAAGTCACTGAAAACATGATTTATAAAATATTCCTGCCTGGATTGTTATTTGCTGCGGCATATCAATATCCGGCACAGGCTCTCAAGCGAAATGCCGGTGTGATCGCGACTTTAAGTACGATCGGTCTCGCTTTGACAGCTGGGCTGCTTGGGGTCATCATCTACGCAATTGGTGGACCCTACGCTGGCATCTCTTTGATTGGCGCGCTTGTGGTCGCATCGATTCTGACTCCAACAGACCCTGTCTCGGTCGTGGCCATTTTGAAACAATCGACAGACGATCCGAGCATTGGGGATGTCGTTGACGGGGAGTCCATGATTAATGACGGGACAAGTGTTGTCTTGTTTGGCGTGCTGTCGGGGATGTATTTGAACCAGGAAGCCTTCCAGCCGCTCGGATTTTTGAAAGAATTTTTATATGTGTCGGCTGGCGGCGTGCTTTTGGGCGTTGTGATCGGATGGGGATTGAGTAAGCTGATCTACATCACCCACCATCGTGACTATCAAGTGATGCTCAGTCTTGTGATTGCTTATGGCGGTTTTTACCTTTCCGAGCATTTCGGATTTTCCGGTGTGCTGACGACGGTGTTTGCAGGGATTATGCTGTCGTTTGAACTGAGCCGCTCAAGTAAGGAAACGTCTTACAGATCCAGCCTGGGCGGGTTTTGGGAAGTGGCCGAACCTTCCTTGCTTTCCCTTCTTTTCTTGTTAATCGGAATCGAAGCCGCCGATTATCTCGCGTTCAGCTTCAACGGATGGATGCTCGCTGTGATCGTTTTTATTGCCTCGCTGATCGTGCGTTTTGTTATCGTTACTTTAACCATGCAAGTATTTGATGGCTGGCGGCACATCGTTAAATTCAAATATGCCGCCCTCATCTCGTGGGGCGGCATCAAAGGCACCATGTCGGTCTTCTTGCTGCTCAGCTTAAGCACCAAGTCGTCCGGCGGGGCAGATTTTCTGTTATCACTTTCCTTTGCCGTCATCATGCTGTCATTGATTGTCCAGAGTCTCGGCGTGAGCCCGTTGTCGAAGTTGCTGGCAGATGGGCGAAAATCATCTTAGACAAACGGCTTACTCATAACGTTCCCGCAAAGATCGTTTCAGCACTTTGCCACTCGGATTTTTAGGTAAAATATCTGTAACCTCAACTCGCTTTGGCACTTTAAATGTTGACAGCCGCTCTTTGCAAAACGTTATGACGCCCTCTTCTGTCAAATTCGTACCATCTTTTGGCACGACGATCGCCGTTACAGCTTCCACCCAATACGGATCAGGGATGCTGATGACGGCTACCTCTGAAACGCCGTCCATCTGATAAATCGTCTCCTCCACTTCCCTGCTGGAGACGTTCACGCCGCCCGTGTTGATCATATCTTTTTTCCGGTCGACAATCGTGATATAGCCTTCTTCATCCATTACCCCAAGGTCACCGCTGTGGAACCAGCCGTTACGGAAGGCTTCGGCGGTTTTTTCGTGATCGTACAAATACCCTTTCATGGCATGGGGCGTGCGGTGTACGATTTCGCCAATCTCTCCTCTTTCCACCTCTTCACCGGCTTCGTCCACAATTTTCGTTTCAACATTCAATGTCGGAACACCTGCTGAACCGAGCTTGCGTAATTGATCTTCCGGCTGCAGGGCGGTTGCCAGCGGGGCGACTTCTGTTTGCCCATAAAAGTTCCAGAACCCGGCATTGGGCAGGCGTTCGGCCAGTTCTTTTAAAATTTCCCGGGGCATAATCGCGGCACCATAATAACATTTTTCCAGCGTAGAAAGGTCGCGTTTGTCAAAGTCAGGATGCCTGAGAAGTGCAATCCAGACGGTGGGTGGTGCGAATAATTGGGTCGCGCCTTCTTTTTCGATTGTTTCCAGGATCAGCTCAGGGCTTGCTACTCCTAGGATCACACCGCTTGATCCGAGGTAAATGCTCGGTCCGAGGAATACATGCAGTTGAGCACTGTGGTAAAAAGGAAGGGCATGAATCAACTTATCGCGGGCTTCCATTTTTCCGTCAATTACACAGCTCACATACTCGCTGATAATGCTGTTATGGGAAAGCATGACACCTTTGGGCCGGGATTCGGTTCCGCTTGTGTACAAAACTTGAGCAAGATCGTCGTCACGCAAGTCAGCCTCAACGAACGTCACCGGCTGACCATCTCTCGCCACGGATAAGGACGTCCAGTGTTGGTGCTCACCAGCAGATGCTCCAAGCACATCCATTAAATACAGTGCTCTGATCGATCTGTTTTCTGCAGCCGTCTCCAATGTGGTCGCATATTCTTCAGAAGCAATCAGCACATCCGCTTCGGCGTGTTCAATGATATATTGCACGTCTTCGCCTGTCAGCATATAGTTGATCGGGATCATCACTGCGCCGACACGGGCGAGAGCAAACGTCACCACAACGAAATCAAGACTGTTTTTCGACATGACAACAACCATATCGCCTTTTTGCAGGGAATCTTGCATGAATGCATGTGCTGTCTGATTGACCATGTCGTCCAGTTCTGCATAAGTCACATATTGATCGTTATAGACGAATGCCAGCTTCCCGGGCGTGCGTCTGCGTGTTCTCACAAGGAGGTCTCCCAACGTTTGCCGCCTTGCCCGTTCGATCACCTGGTCCAATTCGGAATGCGCTTTCATTTTGTCCATTTATATTCCACTCCCCATTTATAAGTGGTGGCTGACCTGATGTATTGTCTTTCTGTTAGTATATTTCAGACAGTGAAAATAATCAATATCACATAGACAGTTGGGATGCGGCATGTTATAAGAAAAAACCCTGAAACTATTGTTCAGGGTAGGTTTTTCTCAAGAAGGTTATCGATTGTTGGATGAGTTGTCTGAGCACCGCTTCATCAATATCAGCCAGTTTGTTCACATAAACGCATGCTTTCCCGGATTTGTGTTTGCCAAGCTGTTGCAGCAGCTCTTCCCGTTCTTTGTCACCAGTAGCGAAATACAGGCTGTGCCTTGCTTTCCGCGGAGAAAAGCCCACGAGTGGTGCGTCACCTTCATGGCCTGATGCATATTTGTAATGGTATGAGCCGAAGCCGATGATGCTTGGCCCCCACATTTTTGCTTGATGCCCTGTTTCTTCCGTGAAAATATCCAGCATTCGATACGCATCCTCACGTTTTCCTTCGTGCTCTACACTTTCGATAAACTCAATGACGCTGTTATCGTTTTCTTTTGTTTTTAGTTCATACATGATGGGTTCCTCCTTTGTTTTAAGGTCGGAGTCGTTATTTAATAATCTTCAACACTTGCTTGAATGTATCGGTCCCGGCTTTTTCCATGAGCTCGTACAATGCCATCTCCACACTTGTCCCTTTTATGCCGGCCTGTTGCATGGTTTGGATGCCGATATCCCGGTTGGATTCCGTTCTGGATGATGTGGCGTCTTGCACAAGGTTTACGTCATATTCGAGCTCATGCAATCGTCTCGCCGTTTGATACACACAAACATGAGTTTCAATGCCGGCGATCAGCACCTGTTTTCGGCCGGTCGCATTTAATGCGCGCATGAAATCAAGATTACCACAGGCGCTGAACGTCATTTTGGGAATAGGCTTGAGCCCTTGGAGTTCAGCCGATATCTTGTCCGCTGTTGGGCCGAGCCCTTCCGGATATTGCTCAAGCCAGATAATCGGCACATCAAGCACCCGCAAACCTTGGATCAGTTTTGTCAGATTGTCCAGAACATGCTCACTGTCATGTACGATTTCCGCCAGTTTTCCTTGGACGTCAACGAGAACGAATACGGTTTGATCTTTTTGAAGCATGGAATCCTCTCCTTTTTATGATATATGTAACTAAATAAAGTGACCTGTTTTATAACAACATCCTTAATGAACAGTCGACACAAACTGCGAACTAATGAAAACTTGAATGACTGCTTCTGGCAACTAACCACCACAATGAGAGTATCGTGATTTGCGCTGCGGGAAGTCGCTTTCCGCGGGCACGGCCTTAGCCTCCTCGAGGAAAACCACCTCTGCGGGGTCTTCGGACTCGTGCTGTTCCCGCAGGAGTCGACTTCCCTCCGCTCCAATCACTTTATGTTCTTTCAGTGACTTGGACGGTTCTACTTAAGAAATCAGGTATGAACGTGAACACTTCTTGGGCCGCCCACTGACAGGTGAGGTTCCTTATTAGTGATAATCTTGGCTTACTATGAGATTTATTTCCGTTAATGTTTTTCAATCCCTATATGCTGATTCACACTTTCAACCGTTCTACCCACGAAAGCGAGAAGGAAGGTCGACACTTCTCACTCAGCTCGGGGAAAACACGGAGACTCCCGTGGGAGCAAAAGCCTAGATGAGACCCCACAGCGCGCAGCGCGAGGAGGCTCATCAGCGCCCACTGGACGCGGAGTGTTTTCCCCGAGCGGTTGTCAGTGGCAGTCATAAAATCCCAAATTAGATCTAACTAGTTAGTTCGCAGTTTACTTAAACTGTGTTTTAATCAATAGAATTATTCTATACGAGAATAGTTTATGATCACTACACCATTAAACGAAACAGCCCGAACCCGAGTATATAAAGCAGCACTGGCGTGACGGCGAAAAGAATCCAGCGGGTGGCTCTGTCGGCCCATGTAAATATGGCGCGGTCTACGCCGACGTATAATAATGTAACGACGAGTGCGGTGCCTAAGAGAAGCATGTTAAAGCCGCTTCCCAACAGGACAAAGACAAGCCCGAACACGACATGCAGGAACACATACATCCAAGCTTCCTGGAACCATCTCTGCGTCACCAGTTCAATTATAATCGAAAAAATCATGCCATACAGCATTAAAATGCCGACCGCAATGGCTGTGAGAAACGACAGCAAAAAGTAGCCGTCGTTCTTATTTTGCAATTCAAGCCCTTCAATACCGCCTGATGTTAACAGCAATGTAAACGCAACGGTTAAAACAACGCCCACAAACCAGGTTGTGAGCAGCTTTCTCCCGATGAACGCTAAAATTTTCATTATGGCAAAGCCTCCTTGACACCACGTTCATGTGCTTGATCCATTATAACGTTTCATTCAGCATAAAAGTTTCAATGATTAGTTGTAGTCATATGTTACTGTGACTGAAGCGCGAAATTCAATTTGACCGGGTTCGATTGGAACAGCAGTGCTTTTTTCTGCGGCCATGTATGTCTGATACGGTTCAGGCGAAACAGCCGATGTCTCTCTGACTTGGGAAGGAGCCGCGTTGAGGTTTACCTGCATGGTTGCTGCTAAGGCTTGGGCTTTCATTTGAGCGTCTTGCAGCGCCACCTGTAAGGCACGGGCTTCGTAAGCATCTGAGTTTGTGACTGTGAACCGAATATCGGAAACCCGTGTCACACCTTGCCCGACTGCCGTTTCGATGACCTGCCCCACTTGGTTGAGCTGGTTGATTTGAACCGTCACGACATGCACCACTTCATATCCGCGAAAAACCTGCTCACCGTCCACATAATCATATTGCGGATTCATGCGGTAAGCAGTCGTTTGAATCTGATGCCTCGGTATGCCAAGCTGCAGCAGCGACTGAATCACACGAGACATTACGACCGCATTTTCCTCCTGAGCCTTTTCCGCCTGCATGGCTTCTGTCCTTACTTCCAAATCGATAGAAGCCGCATCGGGCGCGCCTTTGACCATTCCCGTGCCGACCACCGTCAGGGATCCTTGTTTCTTTTTTCCTTCCATATTATGCATGTCACCAAGCCTCCATTCATATACTTTCAATCAGCATATGCATGGAGGGGGAGGGCGTTAGTCTTGGGGTGGGGTCTATTAAAAGTAGCTTTTTCATTATTTATGTAAGCTGAATAATAAAGGCGCTTTTTAACGGGTAAATAAATGGGTGCGTCAAATACGCATTGGTACACTTACACGGCTTAATAATATTGAACTGTTTACATAAGAATGTTCACCAACAAAATCCCGGTCACGAGCACAATCATAAGCCCGAGAAAGATCAGTGTGATGATATACTCGCGCGGGTTTTCGTGATATTTCCAGTGCATATAGCCATCGAAAAGCTGTGACACAATCAGCAGTGCAATAACCGCATATAAATGGCCACTCCCGACTAATTCCCCACTGCCTACACCCTCATTCTGGGTTAAAATCACGAAAAATACGCCAAGCAAGACAAGTGATCCGAGCAAATGAAACCTGTTAACATAGCGTGAGGCCCCTTCTGTTTTCTCAATACCAAGCCACTTTCGGACGCCCTTATCCACGGCAAAATATACAACCAATATTAAAAATAACCCTAAAACAATGAGTCCCCGATTCAAACAACCATTCCTTCCATGTGTGATTTTTTCGCTGAATAATGGTGATAGACGAATTATCGTCACGAGCGGCGGTGTCTCAGCTTGAACGGCGGTTATTCCATCCGAGCGACGGTTTCCCAGCTTGAACGGCGGTTATTCCATCCGAGCGGCGGTTTCCCAGCTTGAACGGCGGTTATTCTTCACAACCTGCATTCCCCGTCGCACCACCCAGTATTTATCGCACATTTTCTGTTACTTTTATAAAATATTCTTTTCGACCGTTTCCGACACCTTTTTATAATAAAATATGCTATATTTAGGAGTAAGGACTCTTTACATATTCATCCAAAAAAGCGGGGGTGAGCAGATGCCAGGATTTGGCTGGATTTATTTTCCAACAACGAGCTACATTGTTCTTACAGTGGCCATGATTATTTATATGATCAAATTTAAAGATGAAAAGCAGGATAAAGTCCTGTGGATATTTAATGTGTTTTTTTTCATATTAATCGTGGTGCATTATACATTCAATATGACCAACAGGGTTTTTATCGGCGTTTTTTCATTATTAGCCCTCATACTCACATTCTATCTCGTTTACACCCTAAGGAAAAATCGCAAACGGGACGCTTGACTCCAAATTTATCAATCTTCTCTCATGCATTATTCCAGCGCCATGTCTACAGCAGCCATTGCGTGCAATTTCGTTGTATCAAAAAAGGGGGCCTCTTTATCGTCTTGATTAATGAGCAAACCAACCTCTGTACAGCCAAGGATCACGCCCGCTGCGCCCGCATTTGCCAGCCTATCCACCACTTCCAGGAAGTAAGTGCGGGAGGTATCGCGAATCCGGCCCAGACACAGTTCTTCAAAGATGACCTTATTGATAATTTCCCGCTCCGTTTCATCAGGCACCATTACCTCGATTCCGTGCGCGCGAATCCTTTCTATTAAAAAATCCTCTTCCATTGTGTAAGCTGTTCCCACTAGGCCCACCTTGTCCAGATGTTTCTGCTGAATGGCACGGGCTGTTACGTCGCCGATATGAAGCACTGGAATCTGAATTGCCGCCTCCAGCCGATCAATCACTTTATGCATCGTGTTCGTGCACAGTACAATAAAGTCAGCTCCCGCGCTCTCCAAACGCACGGCTGCGTCAGCCAATGTCTCTCCAGCCCGGTCCCATTCACCCTGGCGCTGGTAGTCTTCTATCTCGGCAAAATCCACACTGTACAACAAGCACTTGGCCGAGTGCAGGCCGCCAAGCCGCTCCCCAATCTCAGAATTGATCAACTGATAGTACGTCACCGTCGATTCCCAGCTCATCCCGCCGATTAGCCCGATCGTTTTCACAAGAATCACTCCTCTTTATTTTAATCATAACAGACAATCCACTTGCCTACACTCTATAACGCTCTCCTTCATATACTGCACAAGCAATGAAGGAGGGTTCTCAATGAATGATCAAATAAAATTGCTGATCGGTATGGTCGTCGTTATCGTCATCCCGGCATTGCTCGCATGGTTTATTTTTCACCAGCAGGAAAAAGAAGACGACACCAGCCAGCCTGACAGCAAATCTGAAATCTTGTGGGGTGTCGATTCCGCCACCCAGGCAGATCAAGATATGTATCAATGTGTAAACAGTAATTATGGCACACCCGCAGTTTGGGGCCGTTACCTCGGTGATATCGAAAATGTCTCAGACGCCCTGACTAAAGATGAAGCTGCATTTCTCCATGAAAAAGACGTTCAAATACTTGTAATCTATAACCTTATTGAAGATGCCACAGGGTATGAAAATGGCGCGGCGCATGCTGAAAGTGCCATAGACGCAGCCAACGAATTGGACATCCCCGAGGGCGTCGCGTTATTTGCCGATATCGAACCGATTTTCCCAGTTGACACAGCATTTCTGGAAAGCTGGTATGACACTTTGAAAAATTCCGCTTATGAACCAGGCGTTTACGGTGTATTTGACGAGGGCAGCGACATCCTGAGTTCCTACAATGAAATGGAACCCAGCCGTCAACAGGACACAGTCGTATGGACCGCTTTCCCCCAGCAGGATATCACCACAAAAGAAAATGCCCCCGACTATGCAGCCCAAGGCCCCGACCAAGCTAAAGTCTACGGCTGGCAATACGCCATTGACGGCGAAACATGCACCATCGACACCAATTTATTTAAGCCAGAGATGCGTAGGTATTTATGGTGAAAGCAGAGCAAACTCGGACTCGCCTTGTTCACCCTCGAACATCATGAGTAAAGGCTCTTTACAGGAAAAGATTATAGAGGTTACTATTTAACCAATAACGCATAGTAGACACAAATTGCGAACCAGTGAAAACTTGAATGACTGCTTCTGGCAACCGCTCGGGGAAAACACTCCGCGTCCAGTGGGCGCTGCTGAGCCTCCTCGCGCTGCGCGCTGTGGGGTCTCATCTAGGCTTTTTGCTCCCACAGGAGTCTCCGTGTTTTCCCCGAGCTGGGTGAGAAGTGTTCACCTCCTTCCCGTTTTCGTGGGCAGAACAGATGAAAGTTTGAATTGCGTAGAGACATTGATAATAGCCCGTAAACTGAAATCATTCATACTTGGTTTCGGACAGAACCGTCCATGCCACTGAATTACATAGAGTGATTGGAGCGGAGGGAAGTCGACTCCTGCGGGAACAGCACGAGTCCGAAGACCCCACAGCGTTACATTAAGGATGGTCGACTAAAACCGTCCTTTGCGGACAACGTCGACATACCCCTTGCCGGGGCAAGGAGGCTGAGGTCGTGCCCGCGGCTAGAAGACACTGCGAAAGTGGTTTTCTTGAGCAGATGTCGCACTTGAGCTGTGATAAAGTTAAAGCGACTTCACGCAGCGGAAATCACGGTGCTCATTTAAAAATATGAGGTGCTTAGTTTACGGATATGGGGTGGTGAGCAGAAAACATCCTAAACAAAAAGCCGGCATTGCTGCCGGCTTTTTCCTGTTAACACATGTGATTTGGTTTTTGCCATTGTCCCATGCCCGGTTTCATTTGACCGTGATGGTTTGGTGGCCGAGGTGTCATGGCGCCTGCTACTTGGTTGCCTGGACCGCCCGGCATCATGTTGCCCGGTCCCGGCATTTGCCCAGGTCCCATGCCTGGACGCGGCGGTGGTGACATCGCGCCGGCCACATTATTCGGCTGTCCTGGCACCTCATACGACCCACCATACACATTCTGTTCGTTCCACGTATTTTGCACAGATGTTGAATGCGGATAAACGTGCTTATTTTTCACAAGATGGTGGTTCATAACTGTTGTATGAGAAGGATGGATATGCTCGACTTCGCTTTCGCTGTAGCAATTCACACAATCATGCTTAACAGGATACACAACTTGCTTTGGCCTGCAATGGCAATGTCTTTGATGTCTATGACCCATTGATAATCGTCCCCTTTCTAAAATCAGTACACTAATAACCTATGGCAGTTGACCACCCAGTGTATATGACAGTTGTACCGGTTTTAGAAAAATGATTGGTTATAAGGCCTGTGTTTGTGCGTTTACCCAGCTTAAATCATCTGAATCGCTTTTCCTTCAAATATCCCAGTAACACCAATACCAGTATAGATACACCCAAGCTCATTGCGCCAACATAACTATTGATCAACGATTGGTCAAATTGTGTCGCCAATGCGCCATTTGCCACTTTCATAATGTCCAAGTATGTGAACGGAGACAGGTATGCCCATTCGGATAAATATTCGATGCTTCCAACGTAACCGCCGATCACGATGATCAGGGCCAGCGTCATGACAGCGGCCGTATTTTTAACCCATAATGATAAAAAGTTCGCCATGACCATCACGAATACAGCTGTCAAGATTAGTAGCATCAAACACTGGAGCAAGTAATTTCCCAGTGGAATTAAATGAAATCCGTAACTGTGATAATCGGTTATGATCCCCGTATAATTGGCTGCGGTGGATTCGCTTAGCGTATCGTAATGTAAAATAGGATAATTCCAATCGCCCAATCGATTAAAAATCGTTCCTAAGAGGAAGATAAACAATACGATTCCCAAAAAAGTGCCGAGGACGACCACTATGGAATGCGTCACTTTCCCGAGAAACAATGTGCTGCGGGAAATCGGTTGTGTGCGCAAAAAGTAAATGGTGTTTTGCTTGCCCCGCTCTGACGCCATGCCTGTTCCAAGTAAAAACAGAAACAGGACGAGCAGCCCAATATAGATATAATACTCATAGAAGTGAAACAGACTGTACAGGCCACTCGCATTGACTTTGTGGTTTTGCGCTTCCCGATTGGCGCGAGCAATTTCGTTTTGTGGTGTGTCCGGCCACTCGTCATGTATGGTTGATGTGTATTCACCTGGAAATATGGGCTGAATATCTCTTTCCATCAACCATTTCGTTTTTTCAAGACTGACGTCATATTGAAATTCGAATCCATCCTTACTATGGCTTATATAGTTTAAAGGCTTATCAAATTCCCCGCCCAATAATTTAATCTTGAAGATCTGATGCTCGTAAAAAGACTTCCAGTTTTCTGACTCATAGCCTTTGATGCCGTTTTCGATGACAGCCGTCCATTTCTCGTACAAATCAATCGCTGCCTGATGTCCTTCAATGTAATCTTGGAGCTGTTCTTGATGGATGTCGTCATCTGCATCCTCCAATTCCGCTCTAAAACCCGCTAGGCCTTCTTCATACATTGGAATCATCTTATGTTGAATGTCTTTCATTTCTAGCTCCAACTGATTGAAGTACGCGGCTTCTTTTGTCGTTTCAACATGATGCAGAAAAAAGTACGCGCCAACAATGAATAACAGGGAGATGGTTAAAACGTGTGTCAGCTGACCTTTTCTCAGCAGCTTTCGCCATTCAAAAACCACGACATTCCAAAGTCGGCCCCTTGTTGGACGTGTCTGCCCTGAACGAAACGCTTGTCTCACGGTTGTAAACTGAATAAGACGCCCGCTTTTTTCCGGCAAAAGCAGGGTTATCCCGATCAATATGGTACTCCACATCGCTGCAAACAATAGATAGGTCCATACAACGCCAGTCCCGGCCTCAGATATGATCTGGTCCAGACGCAGATGATGAAAGATATTAAGCGGTGTTTGTAATGCAGAGACTGAATCCGTTAAAACATAACCGCTTAACAAGACGAAAATGGACACCATTAACGTATTGAATGTCGATTTGAAGAGCATGCTGACAAACAGCAGAAAGCTCAATACAATTAGTTCAGCCCCAACAAACAAACCTATTTTAAGACTTACATAATGCAGCGTGGAGATCGCTACAACTTCATCGCCTGTAATCAAAACATGCGGATAATTTAAATTCAGTTCATAGTCACCAAAAACAAGCGGTATCACGATCCCGATGATGATCGTATACAGCATATAACATAACAGACTCAGCAGCAGTGCCATATATTTTGCTAAAATAATGCGTGACTTTGTGATGGGCTGGGTTTTCAATGTGAACCAGGTGTGTTGTTCGCGCTCTGCTGATAAAATATTGCCGAGGACGAGAATCAATAGGATGACACCTGAGATTCCAAATAGCCACTCACTCGCATCTTTTAAAAATAAATGTGGTGACAGTGGATAGGTTTCATCTTCAACGGCCAATCCATGCTCAACCATCCAGTCATTTTTTTCTATGGCATAGTCCAGGCCTACCCCGTCTAACACTGAAAATTCTCCGCCGGCATTCAGGTAATCTTGCAGGCTTTCCAAAAATGCCTGTTCAAATTTAGGTGCGGCTCCGAAGTCTTCTGTATAAATGGCACTTCTCCAATCCTGAAGGTCAGACTTCATCTCCTGAAGGGCGTCGGATTGGGCCAAACCCATGTCTCCCAGCTGTTGATTGGAGCGTCTTTCTTCCAGGGCACGTTCACTCTGATTAACGGCACTCATTAATGGCTCAGTGTCTTCATATAAACGATCGACCATTTCATCTGCCTGTGTGGCATGATATGTATATTGATACACGTTAAATAAGGTGATGATGACGAGTAAATAAAACAGCTTTTTAGTCTTGAGCAGCTTTTTCAGTTCGAACATTACTAGCTTTAACATCTATGTGCCCTCTGTAAAAAGCGTTTGATAGCGTTCCTCGGAACCGGCGATCTTTTGGCTAACATCGTGTATGACGACTTGTTTTCCCGCTAACTTCAGGAAAACGTCGTGAATGGAATGGTGTTGGGTTGAAATGTGTACTGTGTTCCCTTCAATCTGATCAATGTGAACCCCCATGTGCTTCAGAGCATTTACAGATCCGTCTACATCGCTGACATGGAGTGCATAAGTTGTATGTAGATATTTGGAAATATCCTCCTCGATCAGTCGGCCATTTTTCAAAAATAATATATGCGACGTGACACGGTCAATTTCGGACAAATTATGTGAGGACAAGAGGATCGATGTCCCTTCTTGATGGAGGTCTAACAGCAGATTGCGCACGCGTATCGTACTGGTTGGGTCTAAGCCATTTAAAGGTTCGTCCATGACGAGGAGCTTAGGTTGATTCAGGAGGGCCATCGTTAACAACAGGTGCTGCTTCATGCCCATAGAATATTTACGCACTTTTTTATTGAGATAATGGGCACTCCCGACTCTTTCTGCTGTGGTGAGGATTTGTTGTTTGGTGAAGCCTTGGATATCACCGATAAATTGCAGATGATCATACCCGGTTAAATAATCGTACAGCACGGAATTGTCTTGCATATAGGAGATATGTTTGAATACGTCGGGATTGCTATTGCGCATATCGAACAGCTTGATGTCGCCCGCGTCTGCTTTCATTAATCCTGTAATGATATTCAAAAGCGTTGTTTTTCCCGAACCATTCGGGCCCACCAGTGCAACGATCTGGTTTTCTTCTATATTAAAAGAAAGGTTATCCAATACTTTTTCCTTGCCGTATGACTTGCTGAGCCCTTTGACGTGTAAAACCATCCTTTGCCCCCCCTGTTAGAATGAATCGTCTTGTATGGTTACATATTATAATATGTAACCGCTTATAATGCAAATAGTGTTTTTTTTTGGATTTTTTGCAGGATATCACAAATGTAAAAAGAACAGGCCTTGTTGACCTGTTCTTCCTTTTATACATTCTTTTGATCAATAATGCGACAGCAACCCTTTATGCATGGCCAACCGTTCACAATACAGGAAAAACGCCAAGCCAAGGAAGAAGTATACCACGGCATTCAGCGCCAGGATTCCGAAGTCGCCCCAACCGATTTGCGTAAGCGTTGCCCCGTTGATCATCACCTCGCGCATCAGGTCCACCCCTTTGACAAAAGGCAGGTACGCGAGTCCAGGTGCGACTGACAATGGGACAAACGTCAATCCCGCCAGCAAAAACTGCAAGATCTGCAAGAATGCCTGGATCTGTTTTACAATGATGGACACCCCTGCCACCATAAAGCCGAGTCCGAACATGCTGATTAATGTTAAGATCAGTATCGGCATGATGGCGACTAAGTCTACGTTCAGCCACTGCCCCGTAGTCAGCATCGATAAGTACAGTAGCACAACAATAAGCAGGAAATTCAATGCCGTTGTCGCGATCAGTCTTGAAACCATGATCCGCCACAATCCCATCGGCGACATGCATAGCTGTTCAAGGGTACCGCGCATCGCCTCACTCATCACGACAAAGCCGATATCATTCACAACCATCATCGCCAGAAACCAGAAGATATAGTTCACGATCACAAATTGCGTGTTGGCATCCTGTGTGCTCGGGTCCCCGATGACTTGAATTCCCATAAACATCCCGACAAAAATAATGTAAAATGTAAACAGCATCGCAATGGTATTCGGCAAATACCGTTTAAGCTCCAAGTATTCTTTTCGCGTATTTGCGTTCAACAGGTTAAGCAGTTTCATGTGACGACTCCCCCTTCACGATCTTCATAAAGACCTGTTCAAAATCAACCGTCTCCCGGTCAATCGCTTCAATCTGCGTTTCATTCACCCTTAAAATATCAAACAGATCATACATTTTCGCCCCGTTGGAAAAGTCCACCCGTAACGTTGATTGAAGATCGTCTGGCTGATATTCTGAGTCTGGAAACGTTTCTCCCAGCAATGCTGCTTGCTGCCCTGTCAGTTCTCCATCAATCGTGACCACATAAGAGCGCGCTGCAAACAATTTCAGCAAATTTTCAACACGGTCGTCGGTCACAATTTTCCCGCCGTTAATAATCACGGTGCGCTCACACAACGCCTGAACCACCGCCATATCATGCGTACTGATGATGATCGTCCGGTTGTGATTCTCCGCGATATCGTGCAGCAGTTCACGCACCTCATACCCTGTTTCAACGTCCAGACCTAACGTCGGCTCATCTAGCAAAATCACCTCACTGTCAGCCAGCATCGCCACCGCAATCGCCAGCTTCTGCTGCATCCCGCGGGACAGCCGGTTCACAAGCTCATGCTCCTTATCCTTCAAGTTGAACTGGTCAAGCAGCTCATCCACCCGCGCTCGCACCGCCTTCCGCGAAAACCCCCTGTTCCCGGCAAAATACTCCAGATTCTCGCGCACACTCAAACGCCAATACAAATTCCGGTTCCCTTCCAGAACCGCACTGATCTGCCGCAGCGCCTGAAGTCGGTTTTTCTGATTGTCAATCCCGTTGATCCGGATGGTACCCGAATCCGGCACCAACAACCCACAGATCATCTTAATCGTCGTCGTCTTCCCAGCACCGTTTGGCCCAAGCAACCCGAGGATCTCCCCCCGTTTCACCTGAAAAGACACATGTTGCACCGCCTTCACATACTCTTTTGTCCGGCGTTTCTTATATTGTTTATTCAAATCCTTGACCTCAATAATGCTCTCCAACTCGTCATCCCCTTTGTTTTTCCAAAACTTGTAATTACATGATAACTGTAAAATGAAAATCTTGCTACATTCTGTGGAAGGAAATATGTTCAGACTTGAGGCGGAGGACGGGTGGGGTAAAAGAGTCTGATGTGGCAGGCTTTTGCCGTGGTGCTTGTGTGTTTGTATGGGACGGGGGTGGGGCTGTTGCTTGGATAGAGAGTGGGCTTGCTTGGATAGGAGGTGGGCTTGCTTTGATAGAACGCGCTCTTGCTGTGATAGAACCCTTTCTTGCTGAGATAGACGTGATTTTGCTTTGTTAGAATGGTGTTTTCCTTTGATAGACAGCGGTGTTGCTTGGATAGAATACACCTTCACACGTCAAGCATCCGCTGGAAGGCCCCCAGCCCTCCGTTTATTTTCATTTTCGCCGATATATCCGCAGATTCGCCGATAAAATGTGTGGAACCGCCGATATATGTCCTGAAATCGCCGATATCTCGCTCGAATTCGCCGATATAATTGAAATTGCAGGCTTCGACCCCTACTGTAAGTTCATCCACATACAAAAAAACGCCTGTACCCGATTGGATACAAGCGTTTCATTAATCGTTATTCGTTCCCATACTTCTCCCTTAACCCTTTAAAGACTTCCTCTGCGTCTAACAAGTCCGTATCGCTTTCTAGCTGCTTTTCTGCTTTTGCTAGCTTTTCATAAATCTCCAGTTTGGACGAACTTTTTTTCCTATGCATCCAAGCTGCCCCCCCTGAGTTCACCGTGGTTCCCAATCCATTGGTTTGAGTGATTTCAGCAAACGGTTTTCGCCTTCAATTTCATAATACTTACCTTCCACCTGCATATGCCCTTGTTCATCAAACTCAATGCCGTATTTGGCGTGATTCGTCTTTACGTCCATGATATATAATCCATCAAAATCCAAGCTGATCCCTCGGGCTTTCTTCACCGTCATTCCCAAGGCTTGATCCATTACTTCATTCACCATCTGCTTATCATCGATTTTCAAATGTTTTTCAGTAAAACCGCGCTCATTGTCTGCTTTTTTTATATAATAAATGCTGATATGGCGTAATTCCTCATCACCAGGGATTTGCTCATTTTTGTCTAAAGCATCATTCCACACGTTTTCAAACGGAACTTCCCTGTGCTGATACAAATAAAAAATACCCGCAGCCACAATGAGAATAAGCAATATCGTATTCATGGTTTTCATTAAAATGCCTCCCAGTGTTTTTGTTCATGACTCTCACCGGAAAATATCTTCCAAATCAACCTGGAATCCTTTTAAAACTTTAGATTTCATCATGCCTTCTGCTCTCAAAACATCCGCTTGCTGATACACACATTCAGCCGTTAACGTATGAACTTGAATGGCGTTCAGCAACGGGTTAACAATCCAGTATTCTTTTACGCCATATCTCATATAGGCATCCATCTTTGGGATCAATTCATGACTTTGGTTGGAAGGGCTCAGGATTTCCATAATGATTTCGGGCACACCAACAAACTTGTTTTCCTCCAGTCCGGTCTCATCACAAATAACAGACAAATCGGGGATGAAAATATTTGTCTCATTGATGTCATCTTTATACAACTGAATATCGTACGGCGCACTGAAGACCTGACATGGTCCACCTTCGAGAAAATTGAATAACGCAGCCTACAGCCTAGCTGAAACCTGTTGATGACGTGTCGAGGGCGATGGTGACATGAGCACAACCCCACCCGCGAACTCAAGAATCTGATTGGTTTCCTCACGCATTTTATAAAAATCTTCGAGGCTTGCGTCCTGTTTTGGGGGAAGACTCATTCATATCTCCTCCACTTGTGTTCTTATGGCTCATTATAACACAGACGGTTACCGCTTTTGTTGACCCGCAGAGATTGAAATATCTAGGTCATGAGATCTTTGTTCATTTTGAATGGCGGGCTGGTGGGAAGAATACTAAACAAGAAAAGGAAATCAGGTTAGAGTTAGTGGACTAGACGTTGTGTAAATTGAAAAGCATCTTCACTAAGATTGTTACTCAGCAGCAATCTCAAAAGCCGGTTATTTTCATTTTCGCCGATATATCCGCAGATTCGCCGATAAAATGGGTGGAACCGCCGATATATGTCCTGAAATCGCCGATATCTCGCTCGAATTCGCCGATATAATTGAAATTGCAAGCTTCGACCCCTACTGTAAGTTCATCCACATACAAAAAACGCCTGCACCCGATTGGATACAAGCGTTTCATAGATATGGAGCATAGCGGGCTCGAACCGCTGACCTCTTGCCTGCCAGGCAAGCGCTCTCCCAGCTGAGCTAATGCCCCGTTGGCTCGTCTTTTTTCGACGACAAATATTATTATATATCGGTGCTGTTGGTTCGTCAAGTCCTTTTTGAAAAACACCTTACTGGCGTTTGAGTTTCCTTTTCATCGTGATAGCAAAGCCTACCACAACAAGGTTCAAAAGCAGCACAACGCCAAAAATCACCGCTAGGCTTATCTCACCTTCACGAAAGTATCCATAAACATTGATGCCCATCGCAATAGCATTCGCCACAAGGCCAATAATGATGATCGTCATCACATGTGTTTGTTTCATCACACCTCCCCCTTACTCCTATTTCCTAAAACACGGACCATCTTCTACCACGGTATGATACTCGCCCGATTCACTCATCGGACAGACGTCCAGGCGGGCGATTTCGTCAGCAAACGCTCCATCAACGATGCGGCCTACCCAGTCTGCCGGCAGCTTTTCTTCGTCAACTTTTATGACGCGTGCTTGAAAGCCGTGTGAAATGAATTCTTGCAAAAGAGGCAGGGCTTGATATTCTGTGGACCATAGCGGATACAAAGGCTCGAGTCCTGCTCTGGCTGCGAGCTCTTCACCCCATTCTCGGTGGCCTTCCAGATAGATATCGCCAAATGCAATGGCATCCAGTTGATAGGTTTCTTTGAGCTTCAGCAAATGGTCGAGGTAGTCCTCACCGTAACTTTTAAAGTCGGTTGTGACAAACGTAACGGGCACGTCGAGACGTTCAGCCTGCTGCTTGATATGCTCAGGTGGCTCGCCATGTGCCACCGTTTTCTGATCCTCTTGAAACACCGTTGTGACAAGAGAGGCGATCTCGATCCCTTCTTGCTCCTGTAGTTTATAGAGGGCAAAGCAGCTGTCCTTGCCGCCGCTGAATGATAATGCCGTTCGTTTCATAAAAATCCATCCCCTTTTCCGTCAGCGAAATTTCACATTGAAGCCATCATACAAGTGCAAAGCGGGCTTTGCAATCAGAGCAGATCTTCGAGTTTATAAAACTCACATGTGTTTTTATAAATTCGTCTATACACCTCGGTCAGCTCCAACCCCTTGATCGCGGCAATCTTCTCAATAGAATGGTGCATCATTTCAGGGTGGGTCACTTCCCCTTCAAACGGGCCTTCGAATGGCCAAGGCCCATCGGTTTCAACCAACAGCTGCTCCAATGGCACTTGTTTTACAATATGCTGAATCTCTGGTTCATACACCACATCAGGCGTCACAGATATCACATGGCCATTTCCGACGATCCGCTTAAGCACCTTGTCCTCCCCTTTAAACCAATGAAAATGCGCTTTCTGAATGCCGTAAGCTTCCAGCAGATCACACACAATTACGGCGTCCTCATATATCGCATGCAAAATCACCGGTTTCCCGTGGAGGGCAGCTTTTTGGATAAAACGTTCCAGCAAATCTATGTACGGCTGTAAATCCAAGTCCGGTTGCTCCTGCCGCAAATAATACGGCAAACCGATCTCCCCAATCGCAGCAATGTCATTTTTCCGATCTTCAATGAGCGCGATTAAAGCCCGCTGTTCACGTTCATCTGGCACAGCTTGCTCCGGGTGATAACCAATGGCTGGCTTGATCCGCTGATCAGCCGCTGCCAGGCGCAGGACACGCCGAGTGGATTCAAGATCATTGGAGACCGCAATCAAGGCATCGACCATCACCCGCTGCAAGTCGCTCAATATATGGTCGCGTTGACTTTTCTCATACTTATCAATATGAATATGGCTGTCGATCAGGCGTTTATCCATTCCATTCACCACATTTCTGAAATATTTATTGTCTCTCCTTATGTTATCATAGATACAATCATACTTAATCATTAAAGGAGCGATCCGACATGCCAATCGATATTGCCCGTATCCAGTTGCGGCGGATGCGCATGCGATTGAAGCATCCGTTTGGAACGAGCTTTGGAACACTGCAAAACAAGGAATTTTTCATTATAGAGGCGATTGATTCTGCTGGAGAGACCGGTTATGGAGAGTCTGTCGCTTTTTCCGCGCCGTGGTATACGGAAGAAACGGTCGAAACGAATCTGCATATCATGCGGGACTTTCTCATCCCTCTGCTGAAAAATAATCCGGTAAACCATCCAGATGAGCTGTCACGCCTGTTCGCCCCGATCAGACGGAACAATATGGCAAAAGCAGCACTCGAGGGGGCGGTGTGGGATTTGTATGCCAAACAGCAGAATGTGAGTCTTGCAGCGGCACTCGGAGGCACCAGATCCCGAGTTGAGGTGGGCGTGAGCATTGGCATTCAGCCGACGATCAACGAGCTGCTGGAAAAAATCGCTGCCTATGTGGAAGAAGGCTATAAACGGATCAAGTTGAAAATCAAGCCGGGTCAGGACATCGATATGCTCAAAGCGGTTCGAAATGCTTTTCCGGACATTGCCCTGATGGCAGATGCCAATTCAGCCTATACCCTGGAGGACATCCAGCATCTCAAACAGCTTGACGCGCTTCAATTGCTTATGATTGAACAGCCGCTCGCCCATAACGACATCATTGATCATGCCAAGCTGCAGCAAAGCATTACGACACCGATTTGTCTTGATGAAAGTATTCATGCGCTCTCTGACGTGGAAAAAGCCCATCGCCTCGGAAGCTGCCAGATCATCAATGTTAAAAGCGGTCGTGTCGGTGGCCTGACAGCAGCACGCCGGATCCATGACTACTGCTTGGAAAATAACATGCCTGTCTGGTGCGGCGGCATGCTTGAATCAGGTATCGGCCGCGCCCATAACATTGCACTCGCCTCCCTGCCGCAATTCATTTTGCCTGGTGACATTTCAGGGTCGGACAGGTATTGGGACAAAGATATCATTGATCCAGAGATCGTTGTGCAAGATGGCTATGTAGCAGTGCCTGACAAACCCGGGATCGGGGTGACGGTGGATCAGCAGGCGCTTGAGGCCTTTACTAAATCGATTAAATCCTATCATTTATGACCTTTTGCTGTTATCTTTTGTAAAAAACAAACTATAGCATGATAGAATATAACATAAATGGGTGGTAGCAAAAATGAATGAAATGGGAAGAGGTACAGCAAGCATTTCCTGATAAATGGATGTTAATCGAAGCGGTACAAGCCTTTACGAACGAAAATGATGAACGCATTTTAGAAGATATTGTCCCCTTGAAAAAGTTTACGAATTCTCCTGAGGCTATGAGAGCCTATAAAAAACTGCATCACGAAAATCCCGGTCGTGAATTTTACGTCCTTCATACCAGCCGAGAGAAGCCGAATATTATTGAAAAGAGATGGGTAGGTGTGAGGCGTTAATGAAAAAACTCATTATTGATGATGGCTAATGTAACTTTACGATTAACGTCCATAACGAATAGTAGACACAAACTCCGAACCAGTGAAAACTTGAAATGACTGCTTCTGGCAACTAACCACCACAAAGAGAGTATCGTGATTTGCGCTGCGGGAAGTCGCTTTCCGCGGGCACGGCCTCAGCCTCCTCGAGGAATACCACCTCTGCGGGGTCTTCGGACTCGTGCTGTTCCCGCAGGAGTCGACTTCCCTCCGCTCCAATCACTTTATGTTAAACAGTGATTAGGACGTTCTGCTCAAGAACGAAAGGAAAAAGGTGCACACTCCTCACCAAGCTCGGGGAAAACACGGAGACTCCTGTGGGATGAAGAGCCTCGATGAGACCCCGCAAGCGCGTTAGCGCGAGGAGGCTCATCAGCGCCCACGGAAAGCGCAGTGTTTTCCCCGAGCGACCGCGTGAAGCAGTCATTAGGTCTGCCTAGTTAGTTCGCAGTTTACGGATCCTGTGCCTTAATAAATAGTTACAAACTATACGAACGAAAACATGCTAAAGAAATGTATTGTGTCTGTAAACTGCTGTTTGAACATGTCAGGCTAAATCAAGCGAACTTGCCAAAACACAGGATCTACTGACACCGGTCTGGAAAAAAGTCTGTGACGGCTGTCATTTAAACCGGGATATCATTGAGTTGTTAACCCAATCTGGGCTTTCAATCGAACACGCTGATTCGAATTTTAAAGGATTGTTTTTGTCAATCGAATGCGTTTATGATCATTGAATATGATTACCATATATAGAACTGCCTAAAATCCACCACTATATATTGTATTAATATCCGCGGTAAGCATTTTTCTTCCATATATGGTATGCTTATATATGGAAGCTTTAAGGCTATAAAAATATATCTTTTCAGGAGTGAATGGTTCGATTGTTCAGAGATGAGCGATTTAGCGGGTTAACATTGGACAGTTTAAAACGGGATGCCATTGCAGGTATCACCGTCGGTATTGTGGCCATTCCGCTGGGGATGGCTTTTGCGATTGCTTCAGGTGTGAAACCAGAATACGGGCTGTATACCACGATTATTGCCGGCATTCTTGTCGCGTTATTTGGCGGATCAAGGTTCCAGGTGGCCGGTCCCACAGGTGCATTTATCCCGATTCTCCTCGCGATTGTTTTGCAGTATGGTTATGAAAATCTCCTCATCGCCGGGCTCATGGCTGGCGTTATGCTGATTGTCATGGGGCTATTTAAACTCGGCGGTTTAATCAAATTCATTCCCCGTTCCGTGACCATCGGTTTTACCTCAGGCATAGCTGTCATTATTTTTACTGGGCAGATTGGCAACTTTCTCGGTCTGGAAGGGCTTGAGAAAAAGGAATATTTTCATGAAAACATGTTGGAATTGGCGCATAATATTTCTGGGATCAATGGCTACAGCATTCTCACCGCCATGATCGGGCTGTTTGTCATCATAACCATTCCGAGAATTTTTCCCAAGGTGCCTGTGCTGTTGGCGGCGTTAATGGTACCGACAATCGTTGCTATTGTCTTTTATCCTGGGCAAACGGCAACGATTGGCAGTGCATTCGGCGGGATTGCCCAGTCACTGCCAGGCTTTCGTTTTCCCGACATCACTTGGGAAAAAATCATGATGCTCTGGCAGCCGGCTTTTGTCATTGCCATGCTGGGCGGGATCGAGTCGCTTCTGTCGGCAGTTGTTTCTGATGGTATGACCGGGAAGCGCCACAATTCCAACCGGGAGCTCGTCGGGCAAGGAATCGCGAACGTCGTCACCCCGATGTTTGGCGGAATCCCTGCCACAGGTGCCATTGCGCGGACAGCGACAAACATCAAGTCAGGCGCTGTCAGTCCTTTTTCCGGCGTGTTTCAAGGGGTTTTCGTGCTGGCGACGTTGCTGATTTTGGCCCCGTATGCTTCGAATATTCCACTCGCGAGCATGGCGCCGATTCTGATGGTCGTCGCCTACAACATGAGCGAACACCGGTCGTTTGCCCATATTTTAAAATTAAAGACGAGCGACTCCATCGTGCTTGCCGCAACATTTTTACTGACGGTGTTTGTGAACTTGACGGTCGCCGTTCAAATTGGATTGCTGCTCGCGGCTGTATCATTCATTAAACGGATGAGCGAAGTTTTTGAAGTGGAAACAGTCATGCCTTCCCTCTTGAAACAGCAAGCGGCTAACGGGGCGGAAGAGCATGGAGCAAGCTGTCCGGAAATCGCCTTTTACACCATAGACGGGCCACTTTTTTTCGGAGCAGCGGACAAATTCGAATCGATGATCACCCGGTCGATCAACAGACGTCCGCAAGTACTGATTTTGAAAATGAAGCACGCCTCAATCATGGACGCCACGGCCGCAAACAACTTGGGCGCGCTTGTGACTGACTTCACGAATGTCGGTGGGCGTGTTTTAATTGCTGAGGTGAACGACGACGTACGGGCCATGCTGGATGCCAGCGGGTTGTATGATCAGATTGGCGCAGAGCACTTTTTCAGCCATTCATCCGAGGCCGTTGATTACGCCCTTGAGTTGATTAATACCCGAAAATGCACCCGGTGCGGGCGGAAAGGTGAAGGTGGTTGCCAGGTGTTCCAGCCGAGTAACGTGTTGGAAGATCTCAGTCGTGCTGATGTTTCTGGGTAGAGCGGTGGACGTTTTCCTTGCGCATTTGGAATGATCAGTGCACATTTGAATGTCGTTTTGGACGCTTGAGTCTGGATATGCACGTTCGATCGCGGATTTGCACGTTCGATCGCGGATTTGCACATTCAATCCTGGATATGCACATTCGATCAAACTCATGTGTCCCTGAACCAAAAGCTAGCTAAATTAAAAATAGCATGGCAAATCCCTAATGGATCTGCCATGCTATTTCTCATATTCATTTACGCTTTAAAAGCATCCGTTAAATTTGTTACAATCTGCTTCTTCCGTGAGACGACACCTTCAAGCAAGGCGCGGTCATTGCCGAGCGTGACGTTGAAGGCCTTTTCGACATTGTCCTTCGCGGTCCCGCGGGCAAGGACTTCGGAGTTGCTGTTCAAGATGTCGGTGGCGACGAACAAGAATAAACCGAGATTTTTTTCCGCGATCATCATGTCCATCTCTTTTTCCAGTTCGGCCTGGCGCTCATAAACCTGGGCCAGATCAATCGTATTAACCTGGGCGATTTCAACATTTTGCCCGTCCATGTTAAACGGCTTGGCATCCATGGTCAGGAGGTCTCGGACTGATTTGTCAGCGAGGTCGGTCCCGGCTTTGAGCATCTCAAGACCGTACGTGTCAAGATCCACATCGGCAATTTCAGCAAGAGCATGTGCCGCGTCAATATCTTCCTGGGTGCATGTCGGTGATTTGAACAGCAATGAGTCAGAAATGATCGCTGACAGCAAGAGGCCGGCGATTTGTTGATCGATTTCAACGCCCTTTTCCTCGTACATCTTTTTCAAAATCGTTGCCGTGCAGCCGACCGGTTCGATCCGGAAGTACAGAGGCTCCTTAGTTTCAAAATTCGCGACCCTGTGATGGTCAATAACTTCTGCAATCCGAACGTCCTGGATATTATCAACACTTTGCCGAAATTCGTTATGATCCACAAGAATCACATCTGTCACGTCTTCGTCAACTTTCTCAATCAGCTTCGGCGCTTTTACACCAAAATGATTCAGTGCATATTCTGTTTCTTTATTCGGCTCTCCCAAACGTGCAGGTTCTGCAACCGTGCCAATCGCGTTTTTCAAATGCGCGTAAGCAAGGGCCGAGCAAATCGTATCTGTATCAGGGTTCTTGTGTCCAAAAATCAATGTCTTTTCCATCGTCATTCTCCTTGTCTCATGCTAAATACCATCTTTATTCTCTCATTAGATTATCACAAAAAGCGTTGCTGTGGCAAAAGAGACACCCTGTCATCACAGGTGCTCAGGTGTGTTTACATTTTTCTAAAATAAGGTATACTAAATATAGAAGCACCATATAATAAACAGACCGAATGGTGCGTGAACACCATCCGGTCGTGTGCAACACCCCTTTAAAGGGGTGACTCACAATTCGGGAAGCATAACCACCCTCATTGTTCATCAAGCTCATGGGGTGGTTATTTTTTCTGTTCCGACAGTGCTACAACAATCAATGTTGCAAACGAGATCATAAGAAACAACGTCTCGAAAACTGTCATCACAGTCACCCCCTTTCTATTAAAAGGGGTGAGCCACCACCTATGAAAGCCCTATTGCACTATCGTCATTATATCACACAGAAACAAACGTTTGTATTTTTGACTAACTTTTTTTACTGCTAAAAGTCTTAGCGCACATTTACATAAACAATGCTAGAAAAAACCTCCTGTCTGGGAGGTTTTTGAATTTCACTTTACGACTTGATTTCATGCTTTTTCCGATATATGAGTCGAATTCGCCGATATATGCCTCAAAAATTCCGATATACGCACAAGAATTTCCGATATCCGATGCAAAATTTCCGATATAACGGATTAACCCACCCCAACGGCTATTATTTTACAACCCACCATTTTGTTTCTATAGTAAAGATAGTTCAACTCACTGCACTTACTGAAAGGACATGTTTTATGAAGAAATATATTGTAATCGGGGCCGGAATTCTCGGCGCTTCCTGTGCGTATTACCTTGCCAGAAGTGGGGCTGACGTGACAATTATTGACCGCAATGAGCCCGGTGCTGCGACAGATGCCGCTGCAGGGATCGTCTCCCCGTGGTTATCGAAACGGCGCAATAAGGCCTGGTACCACCTGGCTGTGAACGGAGCTCGGCTGTATCCTGAGCTTGTGGACGAACTCCAAGCAATGGGCCAAGCCGATACAGGCTATAAAAAAGTTGGCGGCTTGAACATTCATACCGATCCGGATGTCCTCGACGACATGGCCGAGCGCGCCCGGCTCAAACAAAAAGAAGCACCGGAAATCGGCGAGGTTAAGCGCCTGGACGCTGAACAAACAAAAGCCTTCTTTCCTATGCTTGCTGATGGATATGAAGCTGTGTACTTAAGTGGCGCTGCCCGTGTCGACGGTCGTGCGCTCAAGACAGCGCTGCTTAACGCGGCCCAAGCGCACGGTGCCAAGTTCGTTCAGGCCCACGCAGACCTCGATGTCGAAGCCGGCCAAGTAAAAGGCGTTAAACTCGGCTCAGACTATATGGCTGCTGACCAAGTCATCGCTGCGAATGGCGCTTGGATGCGCGACACGCTCGTCCCGCTTGGTGTAACATTTAGAGGCTGGCCGCAAAAAGGACAAATCATGCATGTCCAGCTGGATGACACTGAGCCCAGTGACTGGCCTGTCATCAACCCGCCCGGCCGGCATTATGTGCTCGGATTCCGTGATCGTCTCGTCATCGGCGCCACGCGTGACGACTGGAAAGGCTTCAACACAGATGTGACCGTTGACGGCGCTCATGAAATCTTGAGCCAGGCCCTTAACGTCATCCCAGCACTCAAAGATGCACGCATTCTGGAAACACGCGTTGGCTTTCGTCCGGTCACCGTTGACGCCATGCCTGTAATCGGCACTCTTCCAGGCTATGAAGGACTGCTCCTCGCCAATGGTCTCGGCTCATCAGGCATCACCATCGGTCCATTTGTCGGTCAACAACTAGCCAGATGGGCACTCGATCAGCAACTCGATATTGATCCCGACAGATACGTCGTCAGCACCGTTCTCAGATAGTGAATTCGCCTGGCTTAAAATCATTTACAGCGCCAGGCCTTTTTGCTATGTTTAAAGTATCATCAACGAGGGGAATACCCGTGAAAGGAAAACACATCATACTCATCGTTCTGCTCATTACCATCATCGGCTTGGTCATTGTCTATTTTCTCATGGAAGGCATTATTGAGAAATACGATTTGGAGCGTGCGATGAATGCCGTTGTAGAATATAAAAAACTCACATGATCTTACATACCAAAATCAGCCCCTGTTGAAAAAGCAGGGGCTGATTTTTTTAAGAAACATACTAAAATTCGCTATGAATAATATTCAGTACCTCCTGCATTAAGTGATCAGGAATCCTTTCAATAAATGAAGCATTACGTTCGAATAAATCAAGGGATTTCAAATGCTGACATAACACTGAACCCTTTGTTTTTGTATGTTTATCTAAAATGACATTAAGGGGGAAATCAGAATTAACATTGGAAATCGGACAAACCAGCGCCAAATTGCTTAACTGATTGAAAAAGTTATTGCTTACAATTATTGCAGGCCTTCTTTCTCGCTGTTCACGGCCTTTTTGAGGGTTAAAGTCAAGATAGATAATATCCCCTTGTTTGGCTTTATAGGTCATCACCGTTCCTCCCCTACATCATCCCCAGTCTCGACCTCTTGCATGAATTCATCTACACCATTAGATTTATTGAAAGTGTAATTTGCGAAGCGCTCCTGAATGGTTAAGGGACGACTGGATTTATTCATCATGACACCATCTTCCCGAATATCAAAAGACAGTACATCCCCGGATTTAAGATTCAATAAATGCCGTATTTCTTTAGGAATTGTAATTTGCCCTTTACTGGTTAATTTCGCTTCCATAAAAAAACCCCCTTCTCTTCCTTACTTTTACTTACTTCTATTCTATGTCTTCTTTACCAAATTTTCAAAACCACCCCTTTGAAATACGATGGATAATATATTGATTAAATCAACAACACGCTCACAAAGCAGAACAGCAACAGTACGGAGGTTTCTGTTTTATTATCTTTAAAAAAACAGTTAAAAGTGATATGTTAGCCTTAACAACATTCTAATCATTCAAAAAGGTCCTTTTCCGCTTTACTGTTAAAATCCTCAACGAATAGTAGACACAAAGGGCGACATAGTGAGTATTCGTGTGACTGCTTCTAGCAACAGCTTTAGGAAAACACGCCATGTTTTGTACTTCAGCAAGATTGTGCACGTTCGAATGCGGATTCGCACATTGGATTTTGGATATGCACCTTCGTACGGGATTTGCACATTCATTCTCAGATTTGCACATTCATCCGGGGATTTGCACATTTAATCTCAGATATGCACATTCATCCGCGGATTTGCACATTCAATCCCAGATATGCACATTCATCCGGGGATTTGCACATTCAGTCTCAGATTTGCACATTCATCCGGGGATTTGCACATTCAATCTCAAATATGCGCATTCAGACGCGGATATGCACATTCAGTTCATGTGAATCTGTCGTTACTTGTTTTCAAAACTTCCCATACTAAATAGCAACAATCTACAAAAAAACACTTCAAAAAGGAAAATGCCGATATGATCATTGTTCAAGATATCTTACAAGCTCAAGAAAATATTGCTGACACCATTCACACAACTCCGATGCTGCATTCCGCACAACTCAGCGCCATTTGTGGAAATGAGATGTATTTCAAGGCAGAGCATCTGCAGAAAACGGGATCGTTTAAAATCCGCGGTGCCACCAACAAAGTGAAGCAGGCTGCACGAGAAGGGGCGACTTTCGTGACCGCGGCTTCAAGCGGTAACCACGGCCAGGCTGTCGCCTATATCGCCAACCAATTAGGCATTCAAGCCACGATTGTCGTCCCTGAGGATGCGAATGAAAGCAAGCTCAATGCCATCAAAGCATATGGCGGCCAAATTGAGGCGTGTGGCACCACATCAGCAGAGCGGCTGCCGCGCGCGAAAGAATTGGCGAAAGCTCACCACGGTGTTTTCATCCCGCCTTATGATGACTTGTTAATTATGGCGGGCCAGGGCACGGTTGGTCTGGAAATTCTCGATCAGCTGCAGGGCGTCGATGTGGTGGTTGTACCAATTGGCGGTGGTGGTCTTGTCTCAGGCATCCTGACCGCCATCAAGCAAACCAAACCGAGAGTCAAAGTGATCGGAGTAGAGCCGGAAACAGCCAACGATACCCTGCTTTCCTTGCAAAACAAACAGATCACTCCGATACCGGCAACAGAAACAATTGCCGATGGGCTCAGAACGACACAGCCCGGAAGCATGACTTTTCCCATTGTTCAAAGGTACTTGGATGATCTTGTGCTCGTTTCAGAAGAAGAGATCCGTACAGCTCAGTCCCTCGTTCTTGAGCGCATGAAACAGCTGATCGAACCTTCAAGCGCTGTCACCGTAGCCGCTGCCATGACGGGGAAATTGAATGTTAACGGGAAAAAGATCGTTTGTGTGCTATCAGGCGGAAATGTAGATGTTCGGCATTTGGGACGAACTCTATGAGGTTTGGTATTCATAACATGGACCTCGGCTGGGTTAAAACATCGGCGCGTTCGTCAGAATCAAGAATTTAAAGGAGGGACTTTAATGGCAGGATTTTCGGTGGACATCATTCAAGTTCGAGATACGTCATTCAATATTGGCTTAAAGTTTGGCCAGTACATACATCATAAGCCGCTATTGAAAGTGTTGGATTCGGCAACACGACCAGAGATCGATTACAAAAGCTATCACTCTATTTTTTCAGGCCTGGCCCCGCATTTGCTGGATGAGCTGGAAGGTTTAGCTTATGGACTGAACGTCCCCACTGAGAAGGCTACTGCCTTATTTAGCGGCTATGACCTGCCAAAAACCGAAGCGATGGGCTGTTCGGCAATCGTGACCAAAGATTATTATGTGAGGAATTACGACTTTTCTCCTGTTCTGTATGATGGGATTTTCAGTTTGGTTCAGCCGGAAGAGGCATTTGCCACAGCAGGCTACAATTTGCAGGTTCTCGGCCGTCATGATGGCATCAATCAAGCGGGCTTGGCGTTAGGATTGCACTTTGTAAGTAATCATGGCTACTCAAAAGGCATCTCCCCCTGGACGGCAATCCGAATGGTTTTGGATACGTGTTCGACAGTGGATCAGGCCATCCAACTGTTAAAAGAAATCCCGCATGCTGCTTGTTATAATTTTTCACTTGGCGATCGGAATGGCCATATTGCAGTGGTAGAGGCTGGTCCTGAAAAAGTGATGGTGAGGTCAGGAGAAGCTGCACTGTCTTGCGTAAATCATTTTCAAAACGAATCCTTGGCCAATCAAAACAGAGTGTCAATCGATGGTTCGCTCAAACGCAACGATCATCTGCAAGCTCTTACCCAGAAACATCTGACCCATGAGGAAATGTTTGCTCATTTCAAGGACCGGCATTCACCATTATTTTTCACAGATTATGATGATTTTTTTGGAACACTCCATACGTTATCATACGGCTTTGAAGATTCCAGAATCATGACGACCATTGCTCAAAGTGACCAAGTCTTAGATTTCAACTTTGCTGATTGGGTTAATGGGGAGAATTTACCAGATCACAAACTGAGCGGAAAAATATAAATACGGCCGCTATCCTCTAGGAGGTTCGAATGTGTTAACAGCTCGGATAATATCCCCAATCCCCATCAAAAAAGAGCGGCCGTTTACTACCCATACGCCGCTCCTTTTCAATTCAGTTAAAACTCCTCATATGTGGCTGGGTCTTGATCATTCAACCGGCCATCTGCCCGGCTTAGAGCATTGATTTCATTCATATCAGCTTCGCCCAGTGCAAAGTCAAAAATGGCGATGTTTTCCCGCTGCCGCTGAACCGAAGCGGACTTAGGGATTGCAATATTGCCGAGCTCATACTGCCAGCGCAGAATGATCTGTGACACGGTTTTCCCGTGACGCTTGGCAATTGCATTGAGCGTTTCGTTTTGCAAAATTTCCTCAGCTTTGGCCAGTGGACTCCAAGACTGCGTCGTTATGTTATGTTCCGCATGATAGGCGCGTTGTGCTTCTTGATTGAAAAACGGATGCAATTCAATTTGGTTGATGCTCGGCTTCACACCTGTTTCAGTCTCGAGCCGCTCCAGATGTTCAGGCAGGAAGTTGCAGACACCAATCGAGCGAATCAGGCCCCACTTTTGCGCTTCAATCAACGCTTCCCACGCCTCAACATAATGGCCCTGCTGCGGATTCGGCCAATGGATGAGATACAAATCATAATAGTCCAGGTGGGTGCGATACAGCGATTCTTGTATGGCCGCAACTGCCTCATTATAGGTTTGATAACGTCCTGGCAGCTTCGAAGTGATGAACATGTCGGATCTTGGAACCAGGCTTCTGCTGATCCCCTCACCCACAGCGCCTTCATTTTCATAATTATAAGCCGTGTCGATTAGACGGTAGCCGTTATCAAGCGCAGTCTTAACGGCATCCGCTCCCTTGTTACCTTGCAATCTAAAAGTCCCGAAACCTATCGCAGGGATCGGCACCCCGTCATTCAGGACTTTTTCAGGAATCGGCGTAGTCATCATCAATCAAACTCCTTTCCCTTTCTTACAGACTATCATTTCACAGACTAAATTCAAATCAGCACATTTGTAAATGGGAAACAGCGATTGTTCTATTGTCCTCACTGTTTTGGCTCACCTCAACCGGATGTAGTGTACAATCGACTGATCAAAAAGATCCAAATACGAGGTCAAACAAATCGTGATCGAGGAGTGTTCATAGCAATGTGGCTAACTAAAAATGATTGAATCATCACGTGGCACATGCCAGGTTAAGTAAAATAAAAAATATAAAAATGGACCGAGAAACCAGTTCTCGGCCCACAATCAGTTATTTTGTTTTCCCATTGGCATTATTAGCGTCAGGATTGTTGTAGTCAAAACGGGTTCCTGTGTCTTGCGTAGCTTCTAGGTTGAAATGAACATCTGCAGTGGTATTCTGAAATCTATTTTGATCCCCATTGTCTACAAACTCTATTTCAATTTCAATTCTTTGTTGTTGTTTTGGATCGGCGTTAAGGCCTCCATGTGCGATATCGACTCTCTTCCCAGATTCATCAAGCAGACTCGTATCTGCAACTAAATTTGTGAGATCTTTACCATTTACCAAGTCCTTTAATGTGGCATTGAAATTTTTAAATATCTGGTGCGATGTCAGTTCAAATTCCCCATCTTCGCCTTTTTTAGATCTATAGAACTTGACTTTAAATTGATCTAAATAATCATCCATACTTACGCCTTCTTGGCCGTCATACCCATCAGCAGTTAAATCAAGCCATACATTTTTAATTGCAAGTGATCCGCTGTTATCTAATGTAAATGACCGCCGCATCAGGTCTCCAGGCTTGAGGTTCGTTAGCTCAAACGTGGATGGATTATTACCAACCTGTAAGACATCCAACTCCAATGTCCCCGAAGCAAACTTATTATCCATTGTTTCAGTGTCATTGAAATAGGCGAATGTTCCTCCGCCAACCAATGATAAGCCCAATGCTGCTGTTACCACACCAATCCCTAGTTTTTTCTTAATGTCCATAATGTTTCCTCCTTATTTCGCCTTGATATTAGGCATTTGGTTTCCTCTTATGTAGACTCTTAAGATGCAAACATATCCAAAAACAGACTCACTCCCCGTGTCTCTTACACCGCATCACCTCGTAAAGTTTTATACTTTATAAAGAACAACCATATTGTCAAATTCATAAATAAAGCCTTGAAGTGTGCTAATGCTTTATTTAGTTGTTCTTTATAAAGAACCTAAACCGATTATAGTTCAATTTTCCTAAGTTGAAAAACTCCAAATCCACACGTTTTTTCGTTATTAAGAACGAATAACTGTTATTTACTCAGTTTACCTTCAAATTCCTTATGATTTAAAAAGTTTCATGAAAAAAGAACCATGGGAAATAGATCCTTTGGTCCTTTTACAGAAACGCATCATCATCCAGCACATGGAAATCTGGTTGGTATTGGTATTCTGACATATTCACGCGTCCCAAACTGTTAACACTCACGTCTTCTTGTTCCAGCAGCGCTCTTTGCTTCTGTGCCGCTTCCTCATCTTGCAGCACAATCTGTCCTTCCCGGTTTACGATTCGGTGCCACGGCAAGTCGTATTTTTGGCTCATCGAGTGCAGCACCCTTACGACTTGCCTGGCCCCCTTTGGACTGCCGGCCACCCGGGCGACCTGCCCATATGACATGACTTTTCCTGCTGGTACTTTCTTCAACACGGTGATGACATTTGCCGTAAATGGTTTCAATCAGATCGCCTGCCTTTGTAATGCGCGTTGCATGTTCGTTTTGCAATAGTCACCGAGCACTTCCTCCTCAAGATCCGTAAATCAGCAGTCATACTCAAAAACCTGGATAAATGGATGCAAAATCTGGATATCTGCCATCAAAACCTGGATAACCGCCGTTTTTTCCGGATATCCATTAGAAAAACCTGGATATACGCAAATAAATCTGGATATACGCTTCAAAAACCTGGATATAGATCATCTTATTCTATCGTGTAGCGTTCATCCCCATTCAGGGTAACATCTCAAACAGAGAAGCCTCTTTCTACGCCTTCAAAAAATCCACTTCCACTTCATTCTTCCGCGGTTCACGCTTAAACAGATACTCGCCCTGTCTGACGGACGCAAGAACTTCCGCCCGCTCGCGAATGGCTTCATAAGGATCGTGTGCTTCCAGAACGATGAAGTTGGCTGGCTTGTCTGCTTCAATGCCGTATTCATCGGTCACCCTCATAATGTTGGCGCCGTAAAAAGTGATGAGGTCGAACGCCTTGTTAATTTCATCTATATGTGTGTAATGGGCCAAGTGGATGCCGTTGTCCAGGATGTTCATCATGTTGCCGTTTCCTAGTGGATACCAGTAATCGGCAATGGAATCTTGGGCAAAAGCGACGTTGTTTCCGTTGGCGAGCAGCTCTTTGACCCGTGTTAAGCCGCGGCGTTTCGGATAACTGTCACCCCGTCCTTGCAAGTGCGCGTTTTCTGTTGGGCATGAAATGAAGTTGATCTGGGACGCCTTAAATAACCCGAGCATCTTATTGGCATAACTGTTCTCCACTGAGCCAAAGCTGCACGTGTGGCTTGCCGTTGTGTATGGACCGTAATTCCGCTCTATCACGAGGGCATTTAACACTTCTAAAAAGCGGCTGTTAGGGTCATCGTTTTCGTCACAGTGGATATCAATCATTACATTATGTTTGATCGCCATGTCGACAATACGCTTTAACGATTCCACACCATGTTCATATGAAATTTCGAAATGTGGAATGCCGCCCGCGACATCTGCTCCCATTTCAAGGGCTTTTTCCATCAACTGTTCAGCGCCCTCATATCGGAAGAACCCTTCTTGCGGAAAGGCCACAAGCTGTAATGTCACGATATCTTTCAATTCCTCCCGCAGCTTCACCAGAGCTTTCATTCCTGTCAAATGGGGGTCGGTAATGTCCACATGTGTACGGATGAATTGAACCCCTTTGCTCACTTCTTTTCGAATACCTTTAATTGCACGCTCGCGGACCATGTCTTCTGTTAATGACTTTTTATTATCACTCCAGCGCTGGATGCCTTCGAACAACGTACCAGAGACATTGGCATTGCCTTCACCCAATCCCGAGAAAATATAATCCAAATGCAAATGCGGATCCACATAAGGGGGCAGCACCAGCCGGCCCTCTAAATCAATCACATCATCTGCAGCGATTAAACCATTACCGATCGCCTTGAGATGACCGTTTTCCACTAAAATTTCATGAGCTTCCGGCTGTCCGTATATATTCGCGTTGATGAATTTTTTCATATGTGTGTGACTCCTTTATAGATAATCTGTCTGATCCATTATACCAATTTTAAAGGTGTGTTTGATATTTTTTGCATTCAAACCACAACCCTCACAATCATAACCATCGTTTAATTTCACCGGTTTGTGGTATTATTAAAAGAAGACCACATAGAAAAGGAGCTGTCAGTATGGATTGGTCAGGTATTGGATTACTGATTCTTGGAATAGCGGCACTTATTATTGCCATCATGCTTATCAAACCGCTCATCAAACTCGCCGGCGTGTTCGATGGATTGCAAAACACGACAGATAAACTGCCGGAGCAAATCGATGGTGTCATGACCCAGGCTAAAAGCACATTGGAAAGCAGTGATAAAACACTGAATCAGGTCAATGATCAGGTTGAAAAACTCACACCGCTTTTTGACATTGTCGGTGACGCTGGACGAGCCACACAGCACGTGTCGTCTTCCATGGCCGACGCCGTCATGAAGGTCAAAACGGATACATCAGAAGGACACGAATTTACCCGCCGCAATCACCTGGAAGGCTGGTATGGCATTGCGACATTAGGGTATTATATCTTTAAGAAAAGAAAAGGTTAAACCGACGCACACAAAAAGCTCAGATATGGATCTGAGCTTTTTAATTTGGATATCAGGCTATCCACAGACCACTTTATGATCGGCTTCAATGACCCCGTCCTTCATGTGAATGATGCGGTTTCCCATGTTGGCGTGTTTTTCCGAGTGGGTGACCTGGACGATGGTGATGCCTTTTTCTTCATTGATTCGGCGGAATAAGTTCATAACATCCGCGCCTGATTGGCTGTCCAGGTTACCCACCGGTTCGTCTGCCAGAATGAGCGACGGATTGAGAATCACCGCTCTTGCGATTGCAACACGCTGTTGCTGGCCGCCAGAAAGTCTTCTTGGTGTAAATGTGCGCCGCTCTGTCAAGCCGACAATGTCCAGCAATTCGTCCAATTGGGCTTGATAATCTTTTGGCTTTTTCCCATCCATTGTAACCGGCAGCATAATGTTTTCTTCAACACTCAAATTTTGGACAAGGTTGTAAAACTGAAACACAAACCCGATCGATTGCCGCCTGATAACACTCTTCTTTTTATCATCCATTTTGTTGATATCTTGCTGATTCAACAAAACGTTCCCCGAGGTTGGCGCATCAATCCCTCCGAGCAAATAAAGCAATGTGCTTTTCCCGCAGCCTGAAGGGCCCATAATGGATACAAACTCTCCGGCTTCAACCGTCATGTCAATACCTCTTAAAATCGCGACCTCTCTTCCGGCGATTTGATAGTGCCTGCATAGTTTCTCCGCTTTAAGAATAGGCATTGTTTTCTCCCTTCACACCTCTTATTCGTACTGCAATTCATTCAGCACGTTTAACCGCAAGATTTTCCGGACGATCGTTAGCGCTGCTAAGGCAAGCAACACGAGCACCGCGCCACTTAATATGAGAAAGATTTCAAAGTTAAAGTAAAAGTCAATCCTCAGTCCTGCTGCAGAGAGCAGACGGCTCCATATGATATTCATAAGAAGCCCTGCCCCAGCCCAATGACGACCACAGAGACGAACGTCATGATCATCTCATAAACAAGCATTTTAACGAGCTGGCCCTTGCTCATACATACCGAATACAATACGGCATACTCTTTCTTTCGCTCGATAAAGGAAACGAGTAAATTGTTGGATACCCCTAAGAGCCCAATAACAAGTCCCAGGAGTATGATGACGAGAACACCCTGGATCAACGTATCGACTGTCTCCTTTTGAGAGCCAATCATGTCTTCAAATGTTTGGATGGTCAGTCCAGAATTGGGGTAGTGATTTTCGATGTTTTCTTTAACCGTTTCTGCCTGGCTAGACGCATCTGTCTTTATTTCGATTTGATTAAATGCATCGACAAAATGAGCTTGATAATATGCCAATGAAAGAATGGCGATATTCCGGTTCGTTGAAAGTGAAGCAGCATCCATTGTTCCCGCAATTTCTAGTTCTACCGGTCCATACGCCTCACCGATTGGTTTCTGGTCTTGATCTAGGGGTACCAGCCGTATGGTATCTCCTGTTTTCAAACCATAGCGTTTGGCTTGATACGTGTCGATCACAACCCCGTTGTCCAGTGTGTTGAGGTTTGCTTTCGCTTCATCCAAAAAAGTCGCGCCCGAATAAAACCGATCAAACTTCTCGATATCCTGGACCCCGTAAACAATAAACGTATCACGGCCATCATCATAGCCAGCAGCACTGATATGCTGAAAATAAGCTTCGGAAACACCATCAATCGTTTCAATGTCTTCATATTTTGTAAAGTCCATGTCCGTACTATTAGCAAGGACATCGAAGTCCTGTTCGACCGTGTTTTTAATATATTGATCGATGCCGGCACTCGTTATCCCGATCATTAACAAAAGCAGAAAAACAACGATAATCATGCTGGCGTTATTGGAAACCATTTTGTTATGGGCGATATTTTTTACGCCAAGCTTCAATTCACCAATGGGCACCTTGGCAAGCAACATCTGTGTCAGCCTAGAAATACCGCTTAACAATACCGGCATCAGCAAAACGATCGCAATGAACAGCAATAGGATCGCACCAACCGCTAACAGGAGATCATCTTTTCTATTCACAACATGTAACCCCAGTGAGCCGGCAAACAGGACCACACCGATAAATACGCCTGCTTTTGACTGTTCCTTAACAGTATGTGTGGTGTTAAGAATGATCTCTTTAAGCGGCTTTTTGCCTGCACGATAAATGTGCAGCATCCCCGCCATCACCGGGAAGACGGCACCGAATATAAAGGCAATTGCCAGATAGACTGGATCATAGGTGACGACCGTTTTCGCACCAAATGCTTTATATTCGTTAAAACTGTCAGCAGCTACAGGAAGCAAAATGACGGCAAGTATGATGCCCATTACAGCACCAATGATGCCATAAAATAAAAACTCCATCAGTAACATACGGTTGATCATGTGCTTACTGGCACCCACACTTCGAAATGTTCCAGCAACAGGCATGCGTTCCGCAACGATGACTTTAGACAATGAAAAAATAACATATGCGCTGATCATCACAATGATGACGATCGATAAAATCATAGTTGTTTTGAATGCCTCGTCATCACGGCTTTCCGCATCAAGCTTACGCGTCGGTTCCACGGAAAAATGCGTATTGAGACCAGCCAATGTTTCAGTAAACGTATCAACTTTCTCATCATTAACTTTGATCAATGTCCGATTGACCAGGTTGTTCGTGCCATAAATGTCGTTGACCTGATTCATAGGTACAACCAGCAGAATATCGTCTATTTCCGAGTAAAATAAACCATTTGCCTCACTGATCGCACCGATCGTATAGGTATATGTATCCTGGTTTATTTCTACCGTTATTTGCTCACCAACACCCAAATCGTAATTGGAGGCAGCACGTGAACTGATGACGGCATCGTTCTTATTGAATGCGAAGTCCTCAGGTTCATCCATCACCTTGACCATATTCATCTCTGACGCCGCCTGCAAATCCAAGCCGGTCAAAGACACCTTCACATTGTCCCCACCCTGTTGACTTCTGCCGACTGCTTGTATCATGTCAACCCGTTCATCGATATGAATCTGACCAGTTTCAATAGCATCCGCTTCATATAACGGATTTTCCTCATTTGTCGCCTTCTCAACAAGGACATTCGCATCACCATATGCGCCCTTGACCATCGTTGCATATGTGTTATTGAGAATGTCATTTAAACTCAGGCCGATAAATAAAACCATCGTCGACAAAAGAACGGTCAATAGAATAATAAACGTCCGCAGCTTTTTTTCGTATAGATTTTTTAAAATATGTTTGAGGATAATCTTCATCTCATCTTCTCCACTCCACTGGTCAGGGTCGCTCATCGAGACATGCACCGTTTTATTTTTAATAATTCTGAATAGGTCTCGACTCTATTATAGCAGATCTTTTTAGTTTATTTAGTTTGCTTCCGAAAAATTTATTAAAAACTGTTAAAAGATTAATAAATGCCAGCCTCCTGCTACTTTAAAACTTCAGCAGCACCGAAAACTGGCACTCATTTCACGAGTAAATAATTATTTACTCAACGGAATCTTAATGTCATCTCCAACTTCTAGAACACTATCCTTACAGGTTTTCTAGAAATGGAAATGGGTGCCAGCTCCGGCTACCAATCTCCAAATAAACACAATAAAAAGAAGCACGAGAGACGTTTCCGTGCTTCCACAAAAAATAAGGATGCGAAATCAATGGCGATTCGCATCCTTATCATTACGATTTATCACTGCTTAACCTGCTCATTCACATCCTGCTTAATCCGACTGATCTTATTCGCTTGCACCTTGCCGTCTTCATACAACCGGCGATCGAGTTCCTTAACTTTTGCGCTGATTTTATCTTTTTTGGAAACAACTGTACGGATTCCAAAACCCAGCACCGCTCCGGAAAGTGCGCCGATCACCAGGCTGCTTGTACTGGGTTTACTCATCTCGGGTGGCCCCTTTAGCTGAATCCTTCTTCATTTGTCTGCGTTTTTGCAGCAAATAATACCCCATAGCAAATGAGCCATATAGACCGCCAGCATTGTTTTTCTTCGTGATTTCACTTGTCTCACTTGTCTTTTGCTTCACGGACTCGGTCACGTCTACAAGGGACGACGAGAACTTGCGGGTCACATTGCTCATGTCCCCGGCAATGTAAAACAACGGGCTGAGCTGCTCCAGTTTGTCATTGATGTCACCGAGTGTGCGGTTGCTTTCATGTATAAGATTTCCGGTCTCACTGAATACATTGTCAAGCTGAGTCGGCAATTTTTCGACCGTCTTTTCGACACCACGCAGCACGTGCGCAAGGTTGTTCAATACGTGGGCCAGAAAAACAGCCAAGATTAAAAAAGCTGATCCAATAAGTAAAATACCAATTCCTGATAACATGTTTATTCCCCTCCCCTGTCTGTTTGATTGGTGTAATGTCTGTCGGTTGCTTTTGTTTCATCAATTCATTTTTGGATGACTTGTTCCATCTGGAATACAACTTAAAGGCAACCTCACTCCACTGCAGCCCCTCTGTAAACACCTTGGTTTTCTTTTGAAGTTCTTCATCAGAAAGCTTTGCAGTGGTGTTGGAAAGAGTCGCATTGAGGTCGTTCACACTTTGGCCCAAATTTTCAGCGGTCGTAACAAGGTGATCCATGGACTGTGCTTTTACATCGATATCATCAACGAGCTTATCCGTTTCCTGAATGGATTCCCTGAGTGGCGGTATGAGGCCTGTAACTTCCTGCTCCAGCTCCCCCACCGATTTATCTACTGTTTTCAGCATCGTCGTGATCCGATAGAGCACAAACGATATGTACCCGACTACGATTGCAAATGCGATTGAAATTAAAAATAGTGCAACATAAATGACGCCTTCCATCCCACAGTCCTCCTTTCATTCCACTATACCACGACTGCGGCAAAATAAAACAGCATAATCATTTTCCAACTTTGATTACAACCCTCACCAACGGGGTATATAGTCAACAAAGCATCGTTGGAGGTATGCATATGTCTAAGGTTATAAACTATGGAAAAACATTCATGCAAAAGTTTCAGAAAGATAATGTTCCAACTCTAGCCGCTGCACAGGCTTACTATTATTTATTAGCAAGTGTGCCATTATTAGTCGTCTGTTTTACAATTATTCCTTATCTCAACGTTGATCCGAATGACATCGTTCGATTTATTGAAAAAGTACTGCCAAGCGGCATCGGCACCATTTTGGAAGAAAATATCATCAGCTTGGTGAATACCCCAAGGGGCGGCCTCTTAACAGTCGGTATTATCGGTGCCTTGTGGTCATCATCTGCAGGTATTAATGCGTTCATCAAAGCCACCAATCAGGCCTATGAAGTGGAAGAGTCACGAAATTTCATCGTTGTGCGTCTCATCGCACTCGGTCTGACCCTTGGCATGATTCTGGCGTTGGGCGTGGCGATTCTCTTACCTGTATTCGGAAGCGTCCTGTTGGATTTCGCCGAGTCGTTCTTCGGCCTGTCTGCAGCAATGACACTCCTGTTTCAGGTTCTTCGCTGGGTGGTCAGTGTGGTCGTCATCACGCTTCTGCTCGCGATGTTATACAAACTCGCACCAGACAAGAACTTCCCTTTCAAGCACGTCTTACCCGGTGCTGTCACCGCAAGTGTGCTATGGATGCTCGTCTCGCTCGGCTTCTCATTCTATGTCAGTAACTTCGGCAGCTATTCGGCCACATACGGCAGTCTCGGCGGCGTCATTGTTTTAATGATCTGGTTTTTCCTGACTGGACTGATTTTAATGATTGGTGCCATTGTGAACGTGCTGTATCATCGGAAACATAGTCACGACGTGAAAACATCTGCTAACGAAGCAGCGAATATGTAAATCAAAAAGGCCGGTCCGCACGATGCAGGACCGGCCTTTGTTGTAGGTTTAGTGTACTAGGCGGGATGTTTCTGCAGACGGCTGGGCTGCGGTGGCTGTCGCTTGCCGCCGGGAACCTGGATAAACCGAGGTGAATTCTGGATAAATCCTCATGATTCCTGGATAAACGCTTCTTTTTCTGGATATCTACCGTGAAATTCTGGATATATGAAAATAATTCTGGATATCAGCCTCAAAAACTTGGATAGCCCCTGCACCGCCGCCAATCTGTTATATGCGTTCTCAAACCGCTATTACCACTAAACAATCCAATCACACCGAGGAACGGGGATCTTGCTGGTCTGTTCTTGGCACTGGGTAAAATCCTTTATAAAATTGCTCCCATAACTTGGGCGGCAAATCATGTTTGTCCGCTCGATCGGGATCAAATACAGACACGATTTCGTCCTCGTTACCTGTTTGGATTTTATCAACAAAGGTATGATCTAAAAGAATCTCTCTGCCCAATGCCAATAAATCAATGTTTTTGGATTCTACAGCTTCTAATGCCTGATCTGCCGTAAAGATCGACCCAATACCAATTAATGGCATGCGCCCGTCAATCCATTGATGGAGGAGGGCAATTCTTTCTTGGCCTTGATATTTACCGGCACGCGTTTTTGAATGCACATCCATTAAGGAAACATGTAAATAATCCAATGGCTTTTCGATTAGTTGCTTCACCAATTCTTCGGTGATTTCCATACGAATGCCTGGATTTTGAGGCTCTTCTGGAGAAAATCGATACCCAACAATAAACGAGTCATCTGCATGTGTTTTAACGGTTTGAACAACCTCATCCACCACACGCATCGGGAACTTAAATCGGTTTTTTCCCCATTCATCCTCACGATGGTTAAAATGGGGTGACACGAATTGATGAATTAAATAGCGGTTGGCACCATGAATTTCCACACCGTCAAAACCGGCTTCGATGACACGGCGGGTGGCCGCACCGAAAGCCTTGATCGTCTCCTCAATTTCGTCTTGTGAGATTTCCCGAGCATGATGCTCAGCTTCTTCATCGAAACTGCGCAATGTTACCGGGCTCGGTGCGGCCGCGTCGCCATTAGGCGTTAAATACGGCAGTGCCTGGGCCCCGCCATGATGAATTTGCACAACGGCTTTGGCACCATTTTCTTTCATCGCTTTCGCCAACCGTTTTAAACCATCAATATCGGAATCATGTGCCACAGAAGGCTGGCCAGGAAACGCCTTTCCCAGATCTGTCACATGACTCGCCGCAGTAATCGCTAAACCGACATCCTTCGATCGCTGCGCCATATATTTAATTTCATCATCTGAAATGGTACCATCTGCGTTTGATGACACATGTGTGAGTGGTGCTAAAACAAATCTATTTCTCAATTCCGTTTTGTTGCGGAGTTGCACATGGTCAAACAAAGGTTCATATTTCTTTTTCATATAACTGCAAGGCCTCCTAAAACGACTATCAAAATCATGCTGTTTCAAGCATATATGTCACACTAGCACCCACGCATCAAACATGCAGTAATTATGCTCACTGTTTAGCGATTACGCTCTATTTTCCTCTGGCATCGTTTTACCAGAAGCAAACCAGCCTAAGACGGCGATTCCAAGGAGCGTCCCCAGAAAGTGAAGTTCCAGCCTGTACTGTGCGGGAAGCTCTCGCTCAAGATCCCCACTGATTCGTGGCTCAGGGTAATCACGGCAAGTTTCACGCCGACCCAGGCTACGATTAAGTATGCAGTTGTTTCAAGGCCCGGCCGTTTGTCAAGCAGGCTTACAAACCATGTTGCGGCAAATTTGATAAGAATCAAGCCAGCAATCCCCGCTAGGACAACCATGGCAAATTGGGCACCGTCCATACCGCCAAAATTCGGCAGCGGGCTATTCGGCAGCACGATCGCGAGCGCCACCGCTGCAAGAATGGAATCAATGGCAAAAGCAAGATCCGTCAGCCCGATTTTGGCAACAGTAGGCCAAAACCCGCTCCCAGCAGCATTCTTTTCCAACTTACTCTCCTCATCATCTTTCGAACCAAAATTGTTTGAGATCACGTGTTTTAAGCCCAGATAAATCAAGTATGCGGCACCAATCGCCTGAACCTGCCACACGTTGGCAATGAACGATATCGCAAACAAGGCACCAAATCTAAAAATAAAGGCACCGATAATGCCATAATTGATCGCTTTCTTTTTTGATCATCTGGGAGATGCTTTGCGATCACCGCCATAACGAGTGCGTTGTCAGCAGATAAAATCCCTTCAAGTCCAATCAGTACTAATAATGTCCATCCGTATTCCAGCCAAATGCCGTCCATGTTGTGTGCTCCCTTCAGATATAAAAAAATAGAGGCTCGTACCATCCACATGGTAAAAGCCCCTAAAAAAATATAGACCTTTACCACATAGGCAAAGGTCTTGCTAACAACACGTCCGAGTTGCCAGAGAAGCCGAGAATGTGAGCCACATTCTGAATTGACGACTTAACTGTAAAAGCTACTCCCCTTTGAAATTATATTAATAGTAAACCATTTCACATACTAAAAGTCAATCTTTTTTCCAGAGCAGCGGCTGCATTTATCGGCCGCATCCCGCGAGGTAGCTGAAAACAGCTCATCTTTATCACAGCGTTTTAACCCGTTTCGCCGGCACACCTGCCACAACAGTATTCGCTGCGACATCTCCCGTCACGACCGCGCCAGCTGCGACCACAGCGTTCTCACCGATCGTAACACCGGGCAGTATGGTCACATTCGCTCCAATCCAGACATTTTTCTCGACGTAAACAGGTGAGGCAATTGTTGTGTCCCTTTCGTCCGGGGCCAACCCGTGATTCAATGTGGCAATCGTGACGTTCATTCCAATCAGCACATTGTCAGCTATATGTATACCGCCTCTATCCTGAAACGTACACCCCATATTGAAAAACACATTTTTCCCGATCGTTATATTTTTCCCAAAGTTGCTGTAAAAAGGCGGGTAACAAACAAAGCTCGGATCCACGCGCCGGCCCGTCAGCTGACTGAAGATCATTCTCATTAAATTATAACCGAGGGGGCAAAAAAACAACATAAATCTATAATTCAATATATATGCGAATTTATCAGCTAACTCCATGCTGATTGTAATCTGAATTCTGTACGGAGGAAAACGTGCAACTCCTACCTGTACATTTCACTTCAACACAGCGCACTTTAGAGCTTATGTTATACGCTTTTAAAATCTTTAAATAAAACTTCCATTTCTGACAAGTCATGCTATAATTATGTTAACCTTTCCCCCGCTCCCCTCAAGCAAACGCATCTCATTATTAAATCTAATAGAAAGTAGATGACACTTATGAAAAATCACTATTTTGATCCCCGTGGAATTGTTCCATCCTCCGAAAGTACTTCTCAAGGCCACACCGAAGTAACCTTTCGAATGCAAACTTTTTCCCATCCCGATGAACATAAAGCAATGATGGAAAAGCTAAAGATTAGTTCTAAATTTGATATGCGCTACAGAGGTTTACTCGAGTTTTACAGTGATGATTTAGTTGCTTATAAATTAAAAAAGGGTTCCGGAAAACATACAAACGAATTTCTTCGTATTTTTTCCTACTACTTAACCGATACATTGGAAGACCATTGCCCCTCCTCGTGGCAAGAATGTCAATCATCTTTTTGGGAGAAATTTATTTTTGTCCATTATCCCCACGACCATATGACAATATCCAAAAAACAAAGAGACTCCGAGATATTTCTGCTGCAGCTCAGACGATTCGTTAAGTGGCTGGATCAGCGTACTGGAACATCATGGCTTAAAGTGGTTGAGCAGTATGAGGCACAAGCCAAGTCAGAACTTCTCCATTGTGAAAAACTGTTAAACCATCTTTTCCAGCAAGCATTCCCAGGTATTCATCAGAATGACTGGGACTTCGAAAAGATTTTAACCTCAAATACCACAAACCACAACCACTATGCGAATAACATTCAGAGCATTTTCCAAGTTAAAGAAGTATACGATGATGTTGTCACCATAAATGATATCGATTCCGACAGAGTCTATCAAATTGTAGGGATGCCTTGCAAGCTGGTCAAACCTGGCCTTCTTATTGAAGGTTGTATAGGTATGAAAAAGGATGCTTTCTTTTGGGAGTTATGGGTGACCAGTGGCGTCTACCCTGCGAGGGCAAGGGATTATTTTGTTTTTGTTGACACTAAAAGGCAATAAAAAGGGGAGAAGATATGGCACCATATATTATTGCAGGTTTGTGGTTTTTATTTGTTTTCCTGGTCATTTACACGATTTTAGCGTGGAAAAAGGAGCATTTGGTTGAAAATACAGACGTAATCAGGAGGACTTGGTATTTGATTTTTATTTTGGGTTGTTTGGTTTACCTAACCAACCATCCTTATAGCCTCTTTGAAAAATGGACAAGCTATCTGATTGTGTTAGTAGCTTTTGTGATCGTTGACTCGTTATTATTTCTCAATCTTTATATCTCAAAAATTGGTGGTCACGAAATGAGAATGAGGGAAAAACAAGTCTCTGAAACAGAGGAACTGTGGAACATTACAAACAGAAAGGTCGACAATATGGAGTTTGTCTTGAACGCATTCGAGTATCCAAGTTATACTAGAAGTAAGGATGAATATGTTCATGAATTAGAGAACTCCATGAATGCGTATGCAGGAAAGGAATTCCTAAACGTTGATGTCTTGCCTTATAGAACTTCAGAAGAACGAGCTGCGGTTTTGAAGGGTGACACCAAGGGAAAAATAAAAAGACAACTGGAACTCAGAAAAGCGTATTATTCGTCAAAAGACAAGTACATGCTAATGCCTTTGCAGATATTAGATGAGGAATATGTTGCAAAAGTGACGAGTATCAGTGATGAAGTTAATATCCACGATGTCGATACCAATATTTTGAATATGATGCTGATGGTCTTTACTTTAGCTGTAGACAACAATATACATGACAAAGGTGGTGACGAGTGTTGAAGAAGATTCTAGCTGAGCGAGAGAAAGGAAAAGGAGTTAACAGATCAATGAACACGCAACCGCCAAGAAGAAGCCTTAATATTCCCCTAGCTGAAGCAGGCGAGAGTCATCACAGCCGGAAAATCAGGGAAGCAAACCGAAGAATTTTGGGGATTAGAAGATCTCATAAAAAGCATACCGTAAAAAATTAAAGCACTCTAGTTGAGTGCTTTTTTCATGATTATATTTCTTTGGCATATCCTAATGCAAGAGAGGTGATGATTGTGAATCAAAAACTTACACTCAAAAGAAGAAGTTTGAACATCCCCTTGGCTAGAGGAACATTGTCTCCAGTCGAGAAAGAAGTTAAGAGAAAAAACGAGCTCATAACCAAGTCATTTAAACGTACGACGGATAAATCATTTGGCGTATGCATTTGGTTCGGTCGAAATGATTCACGTTAACAAACACTGGGACTCCTTTGCCGCTTACAGTTCCAAAAAGGAAGCACTAGATCCGCATTCACCTGAGTTCCTTGCGCCGCTAAATTCTAAGTAAACAACCCACAGCCATGAATGATTTCTTCAGCCGGCATTAATGTCGCTTCGTAAATCGTCTGATCATGTTTTTCCATATAAGCCTGAACAGCCTTATACCCGACTGCATAGCCCGCACAAAACGGGAGCCCAACAGGCTGGTACCCCTCTTGCGCGGCAATTTTATCACCAAACATATAGCTGCTCACTTCAGCGAATCCTTTAATATCAAGGGCTTCACCAATAACCTCAGTTGAATATTCCAGTTCCTCTTGATCCATGCTTGTCACCCAAGGCCCCAGTTGCTCTGTTCCGTACAATTCCTTAGCAAAAGACTCGGCCAGACCCTCTATGACCAGATAATCTCCTACCGTCACATTCCCATGATCCCAGTCAAAATAAGAAAAACGGATATTGTGGTGAAACTCATGAGCGATGACCGCCGGGATCTTCGGCAAGTTGTAATCGTTTGGATAGATGTTCACAGTTATATAGCCCGGTATGCCGCCAAATCCCGTATACCCTTTTTGCAGCGTCAGTTTTTCAGGATCAGACACATACAATCCCATTTTTACTTCATCTGCATTTATCTTCAGTCCCTTATCGGAAGCCTTTACGATACAGTTTTCAAGCGTCCGCTCAGCAACTGCATAGGCGTCATAATCTCTTAGAATAGTTAATGCTTTTCTAATCGTTTGATCATCACCGACATCTGCAAAACCAAGCATCTTGGCAGCCATGATAACATCATAGCCATTTTGCTGCTTTGCTTTTAGGGGCACATTGATCAAGTTCCACATGTGCCTAAAGGGCTCCATCATTTCATATCGAAAATAATCTCGTCGCCGATCTAAATCCTGAATCTCAAGCAATTCATCATACTGCCTGAACGTGTCTACAACTTTGAATGTATCCATTTGACCATCCCCTAAAAAATTATCACTTGGTTATGATCATAAAGTATGACGTAACGTTAGACTCAACTATAAAGTGGTTTTTGTCGAGTCAAATGAGACTTCACCAGCCTCTATCCATTCTTCAATCATCTGATTAAACAACTCCGGTACTGCCAATGGTGCCCCGTGACCAATTCCAGCAATCATTACACCAGTGCAATTTTGATTATGGTGCACCAACTCAAGTGCTGACTTTTTCATCATGCCTTTTTCTTTCTCACCAACAGTCACCAATATATTCGCACGTGCTTTAGCGAAGTCAGCAGGTAATTCAAAAGACATATTTTCTCTTAATATCCGAACCAGCGTATGGCGTTCCATCTGACTGCTTTCACGGTAATACCTCTCAAAGTAGTCCGCACTGATCAAAAGTGTCTTCGCCTGCAGCTTTGAAAAAGTCCTGTTTCGAATCATTGGAAATGTTAGACGAATTATAGGGTCAACCATTGCCACGCCGAGTCTGCTCGGTTTCACCAGCGCACTGTTTATCATGGCGTGATCAACTAAATCCGGTTTAACACTTAACATTTGAACAAGAACTTGCGCGCCTAACGAAAAACCAATAACAGTGACACGCTTCCCGTTAGCAATCTCTTCAATCAGCTCAATGATCTTATTTGCACTGGATTCAATTGAAAATGGCCCTTCATGTGCGTTCAGTCCTTGCTCGGGTAAGTCAATCGTCACACAATGGTATCCAGTTAAATACTGGACTTGTTTATCCCACATCCAGCTGTTCACCCCTCCACCATGTAAAAACACGATGAGTGAAGCCTCCGTATCCCCGTATTCTTGATAATACAAAGTCATTCCATTCCCCTCTTTTCAAAAGAGCTGTGATCTGCATGAGTTATCCTTTTCTCATCACCATTTTCCAAATTCCAAAGCCTATTAAAGCCCCAGCCATATTAAGAATAAAATCATCTATGTCAAAACTTCCTCTTCTTGTGACGATCTGTACCGCTTCAATCAAAAATAACATGACAATCATTGAAACGATAAACATGCCCGCTCTCCCCATCTTTTTAATATAAAAAGGCAGATAGATTCCCATGGGCAAAAACAGCAATACGTTACCTAGCAGGTTTTTTAAGGGTATATCGGCATTCATGCTGCCGTTAATGAGTACCTGTACATATGCATTGATCGTTTTAAACGGAACAAGATTGGATGAAGACATTATATATTCCAGTAACGAAAGGTCTGAAAATCTATAACCCCGGCCACCGATAAACAACAGGATTACCAGTGCAAATATATAAGATATGAAACTGATACCGACAACGACTCTTATGTACTTTTTCATTCTTTCTCCCCCCATTCCATTTTCAAAAACAGGTGGGCAGTTCCCCCCCTGGTTATATTCAACGCGTTTAGGAATCAGCTTTTCACCATAAGCAGTCGTCTTTATCGGGGAGATCAGATTCGCACATCTGCAAATCAGGCATCAATCTTCCCTGAAACATATGCCTTCAAAAATGGGTTCCTGCTTGTCAACACGGCCCCAGTCTTCAGCTATTCTTCATGACCTTCATGGTCCATGTCCATGATGTGCCTCATAACCGCTTTCCAAGTTTCCTCACTCTCTGGGCCCATCTCCTCAAAAATGGCATTCATTTTACCGCGTTGAACATTGCTTAATTGCATCTCAAGTTTTTGACCTTTTTCAGTTAGTTGCAGCTCCCGGACACGGCGATCATATTCAGCCGGTTCACTGTTGATATACCCCATTTCGATGAGCTGACGCATGGGCGCATGTAAAGCTTGTTTGGAGACTTCCAACGTTTTCAAAAGCTCGTGAACACGAATATTCGGTGTTCGGGCCACAAAAAATAATATCCGGTGATGGAGACGGTGAATACCATGTTGTTCGAGTATACGATCGGGTTCTTTTGTAAATGTACGGTAGGCAAAGTAAAACAGCATAAGTGTCTCATTTAATTGTTCTTCACGTTTTTTGTCCATTGCGTTTAAACCCCCTTCTTAAAGAATATCAAATGATCCGCATTTTGGGTATCAGCATGATGTTGCCTGCAATAAAATATCAGTCAATGTGGTTGACCTATAAAAGTTCAGATGTTATTCTAAAAAGGTCAATACAGTTGACCTTTAGTTTTGACATGCATCTATACATACATCCCATTTTTGCCCAGAAGTTTCACCTGCCAGGGGATAGAAAATGTATATATGTTAAATCTAACATGATAAAAATACGAATTTGAGGTGTCAATCATGAAATATGAGTATACTGTTGGAAAGTACTTATTAGACCGTTTATCAGAACTCGGTATCCGCCATATGTTCGGCGTGCCGGGAGATTATAACTTAGCTTTCTTGGATGATGTAATCGATCATGAAGGCATGGAATGGGTTGGAAATCGGAATGAATTAAACGCCGCTTATGCTGCCGATGGCTATGCCCGCATTAACGGGTTTGCTGCTTTAAGCACAACATTTGGTGTTGGTGAATTGAGCGCAATCAACGGCATTGCCGGTTCCTATGCGGAGCATGTGCCTGTCGTGAAGATTTCAGGCGCACCGACAACAAAAGTGATGGACAATGGTTTGTATGTCCACCATACATTGGGCGACGGCAAGTTTGACCACTTTTCCAGAATGTTTCAAGAGGTGACTGTGGCCCAAACCTTATTAACACAAGAAAACGCCGCACAAGAAATTGACCGGGTACTGCTTGCTTGTATGACAGAAAAACGCCCTGTGCATATCACCTTACCGATTGATGTCTATAATAAACCTGCCAACAAGCCGGAAAGTCCTTTACATGAGGAAGTCGCTACCAGCAATCACGAAGCTTTAAACCAGATGCTGGCGGAACTTACACCTATGATTAACAATGCAAATCAGCCTGTCATCTTAGCCGGTTACGAGGTAAACCGTTATGACAACCGGAAAGAATTGCTGGAATTCGCGAATAAAACAGGGATTCCTGTAACCATATTGAGTGGTGGAAAAGGCGCTTTTAACGAAGAGCACCCACAATTTATTGGGGTCTACAACGGGGAACTGAGTGCGCCTTACTTACAGCAGCGCGTGGATGACGCGGATTGCATTCTGCAAATTGGTGCCAAACCGACCGATTCAACGACAGGCGGCTTTTCTTATGACTTCACAGGAAAAAACGTGATACAGATGACTCCTTTTTCTGTGAAGACTTCAGACAAAAAATATGCACCAGTTACTATGAAAGATGCACTTTCAGCACTAAGCGATAAAATTACGCCAAAAAATGCTGAGGAGCTTAATATTACGCCGCTGAAGGCACAAATCAATCAGACGCCATATGAGGCAAAAGAAGAAAACATTGAGCAAAACCGTTTCTTCGAGCGCTTGTCTTACTTTATGAAAGAAAGCGATATTCTGCTGGCGGAACAGGGGACGTCTTACTATGGTGCTGCGACGATGCCAATACCGAAAGATACCATGTTTATCGGACAGCCTTTGTGGGGATCGATCGGCTTTACCTTCCCGGCTTTACTGGGATCACAGCTTGCCGATATGAGCCGGCGGAACATTCTTCTTATCGGAGATGGCTCATTTCAACTGACAGCACAAGAACTTTCAACCATGCTCTCACAGAAAATCAAACCGATTATTTTCTTGATCAATAATGACGGCTACACGGTCGAGCGCGCGATTCACGGAGAAAATCAGCCTTATAATGATATTCCGATGTGGGATTACAAGAAGCTGCCTGAGGTTTTCAGCCCCCAAGGGAAAAGCCTAACGTTTAAAGTCAAAACGGAAACCGAACTCGAGGAAGCCTTAACAGCAGCGGAAAACAATCATGAGAGCCTGACGTTTATTGAAGTTGTGATGCATCGTGATGATAAGCCCGACCTGCTGGCACAACTGTCAAAACGGTTCGCAAATCAAAACGCGTAGGAATGTTTACAGCTTAAACAGAAGTTAACGGATAAGAGAGAGCGGTTGTGAATACATGTTTATTTCACGACCTCCTTCTCCGTTTTCCTTCGCTTATTTGGACGCTTTCTAATACGGTGGATTACAAAATACATGATCATCACATTGAAAAGAAAAAAGAGCGGATTAATGGACAACCCAGCGTTACCCGCAAAAAAATTATTGCCTAACCATACGCTCCCCGCTTCGGTCTGATACACCGTTATATACCAAAACGGAAAACCGAATTCATACCGGACCAGCCCATCGGTAAAAATAATGCCGGGAATGAGAAACGAAAGAAAAAAACAGACAAGCAAACTTAGCACAATATCATTTTGATCTGGTTTCAAGTGGATGCACACTCCTTTGCCTGACTTTAAAATGTTGAAGATTATATCGCCATTTCAGCACAAGCTCATTATCCTTGGGCACAATCTTAATCGGGTTCATCATAAGTCACATAGGTCCCAGCGATAAAATCGTGAATCGAACGTTTATCTTCTCTAAGACCAACCATGAGAACGCTTACGATCACACCAATACCCAATGTTAGAACATAAACGAAACCACCTACAACTTCACGCAAAAACATAGTTCCAAAACCCACTTCATCACCATCTTCACGAACAATACGAATCTCTGTCCCTTTTTTTCCAACCGTATATCCACACCAAAAAATAGGTAGCAGCACAAAATATAACGAACTTATTGCATCCACGAAAAAGCCTTCAACAAGAAATTCTTTAAACAAAAGAAAACCCACGATTCCCAATGCAAGGAATAAAAATATTTGGTCTATAATAATCGCACCTAACCTTATCCAAAATCCAGCTGGGTTACTGACCATACCAATCCCCTTTAAATTTAGCTGGCGTATTCAGCTAATGGGTTAAAATATTTTTTATTCAACCTGTTTTTTTAATGCCTCAACATCTTTTCTAAGCTTCTCGTTTTCTTTTTTAACTTTATTCACATCATTAATGGTAAATAACAAGCTCGCCAATGTTAAATAGACTAAAATTGTCGTGAATGACATGTGAAAGTCCTCCTTTTTGGAACGAATTGTGTTATATGATGGAACTGCCTGAAATGATTACTTTTCCGATCAGGAGCAAATACATCTATCAAACGAAGAGTGTCTTCTATCCGAGCAAGACCCCTGTCTATCCAACGAAGATTCTAGTCTATCAAAGGAAGAACAAGCTCTATCAAACGAAGAACGCGTTCTATCCAAGCAAGAACACCTTCTATCCAACGAAAAGCGCGTTCTATCCAAGCAACCCGGTCCTGTTCAAAAAACTGCCCGATCACAGCGGCTGTCTTTAATTACTTCCCGTCCGGACCAAATATTTTTATCCGCCCATTAACCTTCAAAATCACAATCAAAATCAAAGAGAACAAGTTGAAAACAAAAAGCACCCAATTATAAACACCTGCAGAGCCCTCTAAAAGATAAGTGCCATACCTTAGCGTATTAATTCCTAAAACAATTAATAACAAGGCAAAGATATTAGTACTTATATGCGTCACATTGCTTTTTGATGCTTTAAATTTATTCATTTTATCCCCCTTCGTAAACCCAATAATTTTGCCACCCCATTAAATAGACCGCTTACAAAACATCATTCAATTCGTCTGTTCGACCAACTTATGAGCCACATACCCCGCTAATGGAACTGCTTCCAGGAAATATAAGGCTAAAGCTAAAAAATCAAAATATCCGCTGCTTCTTTTGAACTAACATAGTTTTAACATAATTTACCATACAAAAAACCATCTCATAACGCTTTACTCATTCAATGAAATTTTTCGAGCATCGCCTTGTCCGGGAAATGATTCTGCTATCCCGCCTTTAATCCAGACGATAACTTCATCACCAGCTGCAAATTGGTTGGCATCTTCATACGTGAAATCAACTAAATCAATAGCTCCTCCTGTGTCACGTACTTCCTGTTTCACCGCTTCGAATATATCCCCATCTGAAGCTGATTCACGCTTCAATTCCTTGTACCGATCTGTAGAAAGATTCCCAGCTACCAAAACTGAGTTCTGATCTGCCTCTATCACAATACCTTCCGTGTGGGGTTCACCACATCCTGTGAGCGAAACACTAAATAACATCATTATTAGCAACGATACAAGGAGCTTTCTCATAAAACACCTCTTTATAATAAATCATCAGTTACTCACGTATCTGGCTGGTTTGAAAATTTCAATTCCTGTTATATCATACGATTCACCATAGCTTTCGTTGTCAAAATTAACAAATCCTTATCCATGGTATTTCTCCCAACCGCCCCTCCCGTTCCCAAAAAAGCATGAGAATCGTCCCCGCGTTTTACGGCGCTTGGCGTTTTCTCGTTTATTTTTGATAAAATAAAAAGGATGCGGTTTGCATCCAGTTATTATGGATTATTTATGCTGGCTAGAATGCCTGAAGTACTCTATATAACACACGTTCTGTTTTTCTGAGAATGAATAATAGACAACAATCTTATCAATAATGATTTTGTAACTGCCTTTCCATTCCTTTTCTTCTACTAAAGTACTTACACCAAGTAAAGTGATTTTTTCCTGAATATTTCTGGCAAGCGTTTTTTATATTCTGCAGTCTCAGTCTGGGTATAATGTTGGCTGCGTATATTTCGAAAAGCCTCTAATGCTTGGTCAGTCCATTCCAACCTCATTTAAAGTTCTCCCTGATTAATCATTTCAACTACTTCCTCTGTTGTGTAGGTATTACTATGCAAAATATCCATTTTGGCTTGAAGCAATTTTTCTTTTAATTCTGGGTCAGCTTCTACATCTTCTGTAACCGTGGATTCCGGCTTTTCAATTAAAGAAAGGTAATATTTCTTACCTTCAATTTCAACAACTGGGTCACCGTCAGAGATGATTTCCTTCATTACTTTTGCCATTTGACCTTCAATCTTCCTCATTCTGAACGCCTCCTCGAGGAAATATTCAAATGAATCTTATGCTTATTATACTACATATGATGTGAAATATTGATGTTGCAAGGGATGTATTTAAGAAGAAACACATGTCTGATTCCGCCGCTCCCACGCCCTCCACTTCAAAAATTTGCAACTTAACCGTACATATGACATACTTGCGTTTGTAATGCATTACACAAAAAACTACATACTTTTATGTGGGGGTGCTAGTCATGCTAGCTGAGACCGTATTCTTGAAATACGGACCCTTTGAACCTGATCTGGTTGGCACCAGCGTAGGGAACATTTCATTTTGTCATTTATATTTGCATAAATGAGATACCTGTGCGCTAAAGGTCCTTAACCTTAGCGCATTTTTTATTGTTCATATTTCATGGCGGACTAAAAGATAGAATGAAACCGAATCAGTAGGAGAGCTCTCTCCTTTACAGGAATAGATACCACGCCACTCTACATTCCCGGCGCCATGCTGCTGATCATTTAAAGGACACCTTCATGTAAAAGTTTACTGGAGGAATGACGTTGAAGAACCTGTTTAGGGTCGTACTAATTGGATTGTTCATTTTCATGGCTGGCTGTGGTCAAAACACCGGTCAGGCAGAAAATACAGGAAACGATGGCACGGATAATTCTGATTTAACACCGGTTAAATTTGCGCTGGATTGGACACCGAATACCAATCACACTGGCATATATGTTGCAAAGGAAAAAGGATATTTTGAAGAACAAGGTCTGGATGTTGAGATCCTCCTCCCTGGAGAAGCAGGTGTGAACCAATTGCTGGCGGCGGAGAAAGCTGACTTTGGGATCAGCTATCAGGAAGGGTTGACTCAGGCGCGCTCAGAAGGGCTTCCGGTGGTGTCAATCACTGCCGTGTTACAACACAATACAGCTGGTTATGCATCACCTGCAGACAAAGACATTACTTCACCTGAAGACTTTGAAGGTAAAAAGTTTGGTGCAAATGGATCTGACCTTGAAAAAGCAATGATGACAGCTTTGATGAAGAATGACAATGCCGATGTGGAAGAGGTCGATTACATCACAACTGGCGACTCCGACTTTTTCGTAGCGGTTGAACGGGATGTGGATTTCTCACTCGTTTATTACGGCTGGACGGGCATTGAAGCAGAGCTCAGAGGTGTCGATTTGAACATGGTCTACCTTGCTGATTACTCCGATAAGCTTGATTTTTATACACCGATAATTGCGACGAACGAAGAGATGATTGCTTCTGACCCTGAAACGGTCAAAGCCTTTACACATGCGGCCGTAAAAGGTTATGAATTTGCGATTGACAATCCAGAAGAAGCGGCCGAGATCTTAATTGATCGTGTGCCGGATCTTGATCCCGAACTTGTGAAGCACAGTCAAGAGTGGTTATCACCTAGGTACAAAGATGATGCCGAACGGTTTGGGATACAAGAACAGGACAGATGGCAGAAGTTTGCTGACTTTCTATTAGACAATGACATTATTGATGAGCCTGTTGATGTGGAGCAGGCATTCACGAATGAATTTTTACCAGAAAAATAGATTTATAGAACAACATGCAGGAGTGATGATATGTCAAAGTTAAGCGCAGCCCGCGTTCTTTCGCAAAAGTTAACGGAGAGATCCCGATGACGACAAATTGGCTGGGAAAAGTATGGCGGCCGCTTATAGCGATTCTCCTATTCATTGGGTTATGGGAAGCAGCAACGCGCTTGTTTGCAATTGAGAAATGGCTGCTTCCGGCGCCATCTGATATTGTGATGGAAGCTAAAAGTGTTATACCTGTATTCATGCCGCACGTAGGGTCCACAGTCCAATTATCTGTGGCAGGTTTCCTGATCGGCACAACAGTTGGTTTAGGGGTTGCGACCGTATTGCATTTGATGCCCAGGGTGCGGGAGACATTCTTTCCGTTTATCATTTTATCTCAGAATATGCCCATTATTGTACTTGCACCATTACTCGTCATCTGGTTTGGATTTAATCCATTGCCAAAGCTGATCATCATTACATTGGCATGCTTTTTTCCGATTGCCGTATCTGCATTGGGCGGGTTTACCCAAACCAATCGTGAGCTGGTCCATTATATGAAAATGATGGGCGCCAATAAAGCTCAGTTGTTTTGGAAATTGGAACTGCCGCATGCCATTCCAGCCATATTTTCCGGACTTAAAATCGCAGGCACATATAGTGTCATGGCGGCGGTTGTATCGGAATGGCTCGGCGCCCAGAAAGGCATCGGTGTGTTTATGACACTCGCAGCCTCTTCTTTCCGGACATCTCGCGTGTTTGTGGCCATTATCGTGGCGATGATTATCAGCTTGGCCTTCTTTGGACTTATTTTATTGCTGGAGAAGTTTTTCATCCGGTGGCAGCAGAAGGGAGAAAATGCATAAATGCTTGAGTTACGTCATGTGAGTAAGTCATTTGGAGATAAGCAGGTGTTGCATGATATTTCGCTGCATGTGGCGGATGGGGAGTTCGTATCGTTAATTGGGCCATCTGGAAGTGGTAAAAGTACGCTGTTCAGTCTGATTGGCGGGCTCTTAACACCAGATTCCGGCGATGTTTATTTGAACGGTGACCAAATTACAAATAAAAGCGGTTTTATCAGTTATATGCCGCAGCAGGCTTCCCTCTTCCCATGGCGCACAATTTTAGACAATGTATTACTGGGACAAGAATTACAAGGAAAAAAAGACCCAGACCGTGCCGCTGCCATGTTAGAAAGAGCAGGACTTGGCGATGTCATTCATGCCTATCCGCACGAATTATCCGGCGGCATGAAGCAGCGCGTCGCCTTCATCCGTGCCTTGTTAAGCCCCCAATCTCTCATGTGTCTAGACGAACCTTTTTCGGCACTTGATGAGTTCACGCGGACAGACATGCAAAAATGGCTGTTGTCCATTTGGGGAGAATATGATCAATCGATTTTGTTCATTACCCATAGTATCGACGAGGCATTGTTTCTATCAGACAAAATCATCATATTATCCGTCAATCCCGCGGAAATTAAAGACATTGTAAAAGTACCGTTTGCAAGACCGAGAGATGAAGAGCTCTTGCTTTCCGAAGAATTTCTTCAATGGAAAAGGAAAATTATTCAGACGATCCACAGTTAGACGGCGTTCCGCTTTCCCGTCTAACTGGTGAAAAAATAATGTTTAGGAGGAATTGTTATGACAGATCAAAATTGTGGTGTGAGTAACATTGTAGGTGCGAGTTTTTCCATTCATCCGATGAGTGATGATTTTGTTGACATTATAATGGGGGCATTGAAAGAAGTGGACACTTCCAAAGTCTGGCTCGAAACAGATGATGTCTCGACAACCGTTCGCGGAAAATCAGTTCACATTTTCGATGTAACCAAGGCTTTATTCATGCATGCTGCAAAGACCGGGAAACATGTTGCATTCCAAGCGACCTATTCGGTCGGGTGTCCGGGAGATTCTGAAGGAGACGTTTATCTTGAAGTGGATGAGGTCCCATTAAATGAAGAAAAGGTCAGGGACTGGAAACAATACGTCGCAGCTAAGTTTTCCCTCTACCCTCTCGGTGGTGGCAATTACATGGATGCCATTTACCAGCAAATTGAAGCCATGAAAGAGTATGTCACCGTGTCCCATGCCCACTACGCCACGAAATTAGAAGGTGACGCTTCCCAGGTGTTTGCCGGTTTGGAAAACGTATTTAACGCAACAGTTGAAGGTGGTTCAAGTCATACCGTGATGACCGTATCCATTTCAGCCAACAGCCCATCGCATAAGGACAGTAACTAAAACATGCGGGGACGGCCTTCATGCTTCCAAGACTCTAAAAGGAAGCATGGGAGCCGTCCCCATATTTTTGATAAGAGGGCAAGTTCGTCTGTCAAAGGAAAAATGTTTTCGATCCAAGTAAGAACGGCTCGTATCAGACGAAGAATGCGTTTTATCAAACGAACAGACCATTCTATCAGAGCAAGCACAGCATCTATCCAAGGAGGAACGCATTCTATCAAACGAAGAACGACTTCTATCCAACGAAGAGCACGTGTTAGTTGTTGCGTACTATTAAAAGGATGCATGACCCGTAATTTCAAAAAGAGGTTGAGACAAAAGTAATATACATAAATAAAAAACCCGAACAATTCTATCTTATTACAGGTAATTGTTCGAGTTATTATGATTTAGCGGAGGGAAAACACGGAGACTCCAGTGGGAGGAAAAGCCTCGATGAGACCCCGGAGCGCGGTAGCGCGAGGAGGCTCAGCAGCGCCCACGGAAAGCGTAGTGTTTTCCCGGAGCGGGGCCCAAAGCTCTAAGCTATTATTTGTGTTTTCACCATTAAAATTGTTTTGTCCCAACCTCTTTTACTATTTAACATTATTAACTGCTTGAGTACCACTTAGCCGCCAGAAAAATCTCCGTTTGTAGCAGCCATGAGCGCCTTGATCGTATGTAATCGATTCTCCGCCTGGTCAAACACAACAGAATGGGAACTGTGGAACACGTCATCCGTGACTTCCATTTCGGTCAATCCATATTTTTCATAGACAATTTTTCCGACTTCCGTTTCGAGGTCGTGGTGAGCAGGGAGACAGTGCAGAAACAGCACATCCTGATTTCCGGTCGCATCCAGCATAGCCCAATTCACTTGGTAAGGTCTTAATAAATTAATGCGTTCTTCCAGCTGTTCTTCTTCCCCCATCGATACCCATACATCGGTATAAATGACATCAACACCTTTTACAGCGCTAGCAACATCTGCTGTAACCATGACACGCCCGCCGGATTCATCCGCGATACGGTTTGCGTAGGCCAAAATTTCTTCATCCGGCTGAAGCGGGCCAGGCGCACAAATCCGGATGTCCATCCCCAATTTGGCACAGCCGATTAACAGACTTGTAGCCATGTTATTCCGCCCATCTCCAACGTAAACAAGACGACGGGTTTTTAAGTGTCCGATATTCTCCTCGATGGTGAGAAAGTCAGCCAACACCTGGGTCGGATGGTAGATGTCTGTCAAGCCATTCCAGACTGGAACATTGGCATTGGCGGCTAGAGTTTCGATCGTCCGGTGCTCAAAGCCGCGATACTGGATGCCGTCAAAAATCCTTCCCAGAACAGTTGCCGTATCTCGTACAGACTCCTTTTTGCCGAATTGAATATCCCCTTTTCCCAAATGCTCGGGATGTGCGCCCAGGTCCACACAAGCTGCCGTGAATGCAGAACGCGTACGTGTCGAGGGTTTGTCAAACAGCAACGCAATATTTTGTCCTTCCAGATAACGGTGTGGTTTCCCTGCTTTTTTCATATCCTTTAGGGCTTTAGCGAAATCAACCAGTTCACAAATTTCCTCCTGGGAAAAATCCTTCAATGTTAAAAAACTTCTTCCATATAGAGCTGCCATGTTTTTCACCGTCATTTCTTCAACCCTCCACTTATAAAAAAACATCCCTTTTTCTGCTGAAATTAGATAACCTGCAGAATTGTTATCGTTACATTACAGCAAAAGGGATTTAATTTCAATGGTTTAATTAAATTATTTAATGGGAGTATAGAAAAAGGGCATTGATAAACATGGAGAATGGCATGTGGCAACGGCTTGCACCAACATCTTAAGAAAATCAAAGGAAGAAACATTATAACGTTTCTCATGTTTCAGGACTCAAAAAAAAGCCCTTCTATAATAGAAGGGCTTTTTACTATGCATTATTATTTAACGACGTTAACGGCTTGTGGTCCGCGGTTACCTTCTTCGATGTCGAAAGTAACTTGCTGGCCTTCGTCTAAAGTTTTGAAACCTTCGTCTTGAATAGCTGAGAAGTGTACGAATACGTCGTCTCCACCTTCAACTTCAATGAAACCGAAACCTTTGTCTGCGTTAAACCATTTTACTGTACCTGTGTTCATGTGTAATTCCTCCGTTGTGCATTGTGCACGTTTATTACTTTGATTGCTCATTTCAATAATTCAAGACGATGATATAAGTTGTTATGTTATAGCTAAAATCTTGTATTCCTAGCACGAACAATTAAGTTATTCTTAGTGTAACACATCTCATTTGAAAAAGATACACCTAAATATATTCAAGGCTAATTCTGACACCACTTTATGGGGAAAAGAAAAGAACTGCCAACCTATTTTTTCGTTTAACTACCTCTCTTCGTCTTGAAGTGGTAAGGTTTAGGGAAGAGGATGTGTGAGATCGGTTTTGTAATACATAGCAGCTGATATGTGTGTATACCCTTTAGAAGGCGGCAATAAATTGAAAATGTGACAGCATATGTACTCTGAATCGCATCCGCCCGCCAACATATCTAGAATGTCATTATGCAATTAGGAGGCGCAATATGAATTTTCTTACGGATGTTCTCTACTCATTATATGAATATATCACAGGTGGCACATTATGGATTTCAATAGGCAAAACACTCGTGAGAATCGCCACCATCATCATCCTTGCTCTCGTTTTCAAACACTTAGGAAATAAAGTCATCGATACCATTTTCAAAGACAAGAAAAAAACGCGGATCAAGCTGACAACGAACCGGCGGGAACAGACGCTAAAAAGTTTATCAAAAAACATTCTGTCCTATCTCATCATGTTTATCGCGACCATGATGGTTCTGGACACCTTCAACGTTCCCATAAAAACAATGCTTGCCGGTGCCGGGGTTGCTGGGCTTGCAATCGGTTTTGGGGCCCAGAGCCTGGTTAAAGACATCATCGCAGGCTTCTTTATTATCTTCGAGGATCAGTTTTCAGTAGGCGATTATATTGAAACGAGCGGGATCGAAGGGGATGTCGAGATGATCGGGCTCCGCAGCACGAAATTAAGAAGTTTCTATGGTCAGAACTATGTCATTCCCAACGGCCAAATTGATATCGTAACCAATTATTCCGCAAGTAATGGCTTTGCAATGGTTGAAGTCAATGTCCCATATGAAACAGATATACTGAACATCGAGAAAATAGTCAGTAACATCTTAACCACACTGCCGAAAAAATACGACATGTTTATCGGAGAACCCGAAATCAACGGCTTGCAGGCGCTTGAGCTGTCTAATTATGTATTGCGCATTCGCGCCGAAACCTTTCCCGTCATGCAATGGGCCGGTGCCAGGGCCATCCGGAAAGAAGTCAAAGAACACTTATTCGAACAAGGCATTGACATCCCATCACCAAGAATGGTTGTCTATTCGCATAACGATCGTGAAGTGTCTAATTAAGGTGCAGAACGAGGACGGTTTCATGCTGGGAAAGGAAGCATGATGACCGTCCTCGTGCGCTTTCCTCCGACACATACGGGAGCAATGCGCCTCAGAACGAGAGCAACTTTGACACTTACGCGAGCAATGCGCCCCTGAACGGGAGCAACTCTGACACTTACGTGAGCAAAGCGACTCAGAACGAGAGCAACTCCGACACTTACGCGAGCAAAGCGCCCCTGAACGGGAGCGACTCCGACACATACGTGAGCAAAGCGCCTCAGAACGAGAGCAACTACGACACTTACGTGAGCAAAACACCGCAGAACGGGAGCGACTCCGACACTTTCGTGAGCAATGCGCCCTGAACGGGAGCAACTCCGACACATACGCGAGCAAAGCGCCTCAGAACGGGAGCAACTCCGACACTTACGTGAGCAAAGCGTCTTAGAACGGGAGCAACTCCGACACATACGTGAGCAAAACACCAGAGAAGCATGGGAAGGGATCCGATGCTTCCTTAACTATAAAGAGGAAGCACAGGACTTGTCCTCATGTTTCGTAAAGGCCCTTCCTCGTGCGCTTTCCAGCGGGAGCATTTGCGCCTATCAAACGAAGAATGTCTTCTATCAAAGCAAGAACCTCTTCTATCCCACGAGAATTCCTGTCTATCAAAGGAAGAACGGTTTCTATCAGACGGAGAATGCATTCTATCAAAGGAAGAACACATTCTATCCAAGGAAGAACGAGTTCTATCCAACGACAACGCTGTGCTATCAAAACAATACGCCCCAATCCAGGCACAACAGGCACAATTCAATTCTGTAACCGCGTTTTACAAAACGTTACCAAGTCATTTTCCAACTAACACAAATACATTGTCATCCGGAGCTTTCATTACTGCAACGTGGCCACCTAATGAATTAGGAAATGGGGTTCTAATCCACTCAACTTCAGGATTGGATTTTAATGTTTCATAAGTCGCCTTAACATCTTCAACAACAATTTCTGTTTCAGCAAAATTTAATTCCGGATTGTTTTTCAATACCAATTCGGAATCACCATCGGGGAATCTCATCCCTACAAGACTCCACTGTTTTTCATTGTCTTGATACGTTTCCCACGCCTTCGTTAAACCTAACGATTGATAGAACTTCACCGCTTCCCCAATGTCCTTTGCATAAATCGCAAGGCACTCTATCTTTTTCCACATAATCAAATTCCCCATTTCACTTATTCAGTCACATTCGGACGTTTTCAGGTAAATTCCAATCAAACCACCGGGCATGACCATCTGTCTCACCAACTGTGTTTGTCCTCGCCGCCCCATTAATAATAGAATCAACATGAAGCTTTTGATCATCCATATTATTGTAAATGTGAAAGACATCTCTTTTTGTTCCTATTTCATTAACTTTACTCATTAATTCACGCTTCACCTCGCTCGGCATTTGATTGGCTACATGCGTGTAAAAGATACATATTGTTGTATCTTTTGGAATATCTTTTGCTATCTCGGAAAGTAATGCCACACCGTCCCCTTCAATGAGCTTAGGTGGAGTTAATCGCAATTGCTTAACCGCACTCTCAAAGGTTTCCAGCCGTTCTTTATGCTCTGGCCATATCAATGCTTTTAGCTATAAGTAGTCTTCTTCATTGGTAAGGTCACTAATATGCAGATCGATGCCGAGTCGATCATGTACTTGAGGATTTACGGATAAAACATTTTGAGGTATGCCCCCTTCACGTACTTGAGACCTCAAATGTACAGGCGATTCACGATTTCCATAGATTTGAACATGGTCATAGGAGTATGCATATTGATCCCATAACAGCTGTAACCCGGCGCTTGTACCAATTTCAATGAGTGAAAGGGGCTTATTGGTTTGTTGGTATATGTAACAAAATATCGGAAAGAGGTAAGTGCATCGACGTACTTCATTTGTCTGGACTAGCCTGTTTTCAAGCAGCCTAATGATGCTTTCAGCGTTTTCAATACAAAAATCTTTAAATAGAGGAAAAGGGTTATCTGTCCTCTTCACCTCATTTACGATACTTGGATAGAACGCTTTAAGCTCATGGTCTGCACCTTTGAGCAGCAAATAATGTACCGCTCCTAAGAGCAGGTTCGGAATCGGTTGACCTGTCCTGACATGTAAACAAAGCTTCAATACATCATGATCCTCTGCAATTTGTTCTGATAAGGTTTTATACAGCTTGCTAGAACCTTCACATTCTAAAGCAGCAAAGTCGTTAAATCTTTCAGCAACCCATTTCGTGTCCATGCCATCCTCCCCTTTTGTTTCTTCCACCTCACCTGGAGCCGCATTCAGCTTTAGTGACCTGATGAATAATCCTGTACGACCCCTGAAAATATAAAACTGTTCACAGCAGAATTTTCATTCAAATCCCCATCATCCCCTTGATTATAACCAAGTCCTTCCTCAATGTATATTGAATTTTCTCATCCGATAAGCGGATTAATAAACGCAAAATGGGCAATCATATTGGAAAGGTTTGATGAGGAGGGAATAATGTCTTCTATCTAACGAGAACCCCTTTCTATCAAAGCAAGAGCCTTTTCTATCACACGAGAATTCCTCTCTATCAAAGCAAGAACCCCTTCTATCACGAAGAACACATTCTATCCAGGCAAGGACGACTTCTATCCAACGATAACGGCATGAGCACCTTACCCGTGTTTTCAATTTACCAAGAAAAAACCTTAGCTAATGTATACATTACAAGCCATATAACTAAACCCACTGAAACAAAAAGTAGAAGAATCTTAAAAGCGTCCATTGCAGAAGAAATTTCAAACCAGCCACTTAGCAATAGTACTGGATAAACTGTCATTAACATGATTAAAAAATGAACACCACTTTGCTTCATAAAACTCCAATCATCGATATTATAAATAACTGTTGCTGCCCCAACAAAAAAGGCGATTAGACTTGCCATAAATGTTCCTTTAGCATCGGAATATTTACCTTGAAGATATAATGAGAAAGCAATACCGCTCATAATAACGAGTGGGATCCCGCCTCTTAAAAGAGCTTTCGTAATCAGCATTTTGTAACCTCCCTTCAAATAGATTCTTCCAGGTAATGGCCTGATTTGAAGAAGTGGTCCTAAGGCTTCCACACTTTAAAGAGGAAGCACGAGAACCGCCCCCATGCCACGTCATAAAAGTATTATTACACTTCTCTTGTCGGACGTTTCAGCATCCTTTTAGCGCTTTCTTTTAAAAAGTGTCTTGTCTCATCATCTCCAACGACAATAATGACAATCAGCAATAAGATCATAATCATCGGTATCTTAACTTTATTCAGCATATGCTCCCCCCATTAAGTTAATCAACAATCTAGACAGATTCCGGAATACGATTATGTAGCGATCATTTAAGTAGGCTGCACCATATCGGAAACAATAAAACCTGCAAGTACAAGAAGATCGCCCCAGATTGTTACAATCAAGGCAACTGCGGATATCAACTATTTTTCAGCTTTTTTCCTCAGTGAAATAATTGATATAATCAAAGATAGTATAACAGTTAATGGAAGCACATAGGTGAAATAATTGAGCCCTATAATGCCTTCAGCTATTAAATAGGAAAGAATTACTGGTATGAAGCTAAGCAGCAAAGATACATAACTGATCCAAGTAAATTTCCTTTCCATACGGGAGCAACAGACTAAACAACGGGACGGCCCTGCTGCTTCCACGCCATAAAAAGGAAGCACAAGCACCGTCCCGATGTTTTATCCGAACTTTAATGTTTTGCTAAAACCGTTTGTATACTCTCTTCGATGATGGCAAAGCCTTTTTCCAGTCCTTACTGATCAATGATCAACGGGGCAAGGAACTCAAATACTTCATCATTTGGTCCTGATGTTTCCATCACGAGTCCGCGCTTGAAGCACTCTTTAATAATTTCCTCAGCCGCTCCGTCTAAACCACAGGCTACCCCTTGGAACATGCCGCGTCCACGGGCTTCTGCTTGTAGTGCCGGATACGCTTTTTCTACTTTTTTCGTAAAGTCGGAAATCAATTGCCATTTTCCTTCACTTGATTGGCTAAATCATCATTCTCCCAATAGGATAGAGCTTCTGTTGCTGCAATGAACGCGGAGTTGAATCCGCGGAAAGTCCCGTTATGCTCACCCGGTTCCCAAATATCCAATTCTTCTTTGAAAAGGGTGAAGGACAGCGGCATACCATAGCCGCCAATGGATTTAGAGACGGTGACGATATCCGGATTAATGCCCGCTGGTTCGAAACTGAAAAATGTCCCGGTACGGCCATTGCCTGCTTGGATATCATCAACGATCAGCAGAATATCATATTTTTTCGCAATATCCGCGATGCCTTTAATCCACTCCATACTTGCGGCGTGAATACCGCCTTCACCTTGAACCGTTTCAAAAATCATCGCAGCGGGACGTTCGACACCTGTTCCCCCCTCTTTGATATAGCGTTCAACCAAATCTAAAGACTCTTGCGTAGGCAAGTAATCGTCAAAGGGCATCGACACTGTATTTGAAAGGGGAACTCCCGCAGCCTGTCGCTTTCCGACGTTTCCAGTGGCCGCGAGCGCGCCTAACGTCACACCGTGAAATCCATTCGTGAAGCCCATAATGGTTGTCCGGCCAGTTGCTTTACGAGCAAGTTTTAAAGCGCCTTCCACTGCGTCTGTTCCTGTAGGCCCTGCAAACATGGCTTTATAATCCAGGCCTCTCGGTTTCAGGATCGTTTCATTAAATTTTTGCAGGAAATTCGCTCGGGGTTCTGTAAACATATCTAAACTATGCACGATATAATCGTTTTCAAAGTAATCAACGACCGCTTGCTTGATTTTGTCATTATTATGCCCATAGTTTAAAACGCCAGCACCTGCAAAGAAGTCAATATACTCATTGCCTTCTTTGTCCCATATTTTATAGCCTTTGGATTTCTGCAAAACAGCGGGAAAGTTACGGCTGTAACTCCGTACTTGTGATTCACGCTCTTTAATGATATCCATATCTTGGGTAGAACTGTTGTTATTAAGTGCCATCGTACTTCAATACCTCCTCACCTATAGTTAAATCGTCCGCTCACCCATTTATTTTGCCAGATTAAAACAAACCACTTTTTTCTCGGACATAGATTCCACCGCATATTGAATGCCTTCGCGGCCAATTCCGGAACCTTTACGGCCGCCAAAAGGCATGGCGTCAATGCGGTAATCGCTGCTGTCGTTAATCATTACGCCGCCGACGACCAATTTGTTAATGGCTTCATGCGCTTTGTCAATATCCTGGGTGAACACCTCGGCCTGAAGACCGTAATTCACCGCATTCGCTCTCTCAATCGCCTCCTCAAAATCCGCTACAGGGAACAAGGAGACAACCGGGCCAAAAGCTTCTTCATGCACCACTTTACATCCCGTCGGTACATTGGTTAATACGGTTGGGGCATAGTATGCACCATCGCGTTCACCCCCACAATGGATTTTTGCTCCGCGTTCTTTCGCTTCTTTCACCCATGAGTCAATCCGTTTTGCTGCATCCTCACTGATCATCGGGCCTATATCCGTGTCTTCAGACATTTTCGCGCCCATCTTCAGCTTTTTTGTCTGTTCAACAAATTGTTTGGTATAGTCTTCAAACATATCTTCATGAACGTAAATACGCTGAACCCCAAGACAATTTTGTCCAGCCGCTCCAAATGCGCCACCAACACTGCTTGCGACAGCATTTTCTAACTTTGCGTCCTTTGCCACAATCACAGGCGAATTGGAGCCCAGTTCCATTTGCAATTTCGTAATTCCGCCTTGATCGGCGATGTGTTCCCCTGTTTCCAGGCCGCCGGTAAATACGATCATTCCGATATCAGGGGCGTTCACAAGCGGCTCACCCAGTTCACTTCCGCTTCCTGTAACAACAGATAGCATACCTGATGGCAGCCCTGCTTCCAGAAGAACTTCTGCCAAATGAAGCGCACTAAACGGGGTTTCGGATGTCGGTTTCACAATCATATGGTTGCCAGCCGCTAATCCCGGGCCTACTTTATGGGCGACGAGATTGAGAGGATCGTTAAAAGCAGTGATCGCACCAATGATCCCAACTGGTTCATACTTATAGTACCCTTCTCTGTTCTCACTTCCTGGCACTTGGTCGAAAGCAATCGTTTCCCCATTGATTCGCCTTGCTTCTTCGGCACTCATTTGTAAAATGCTTGCAGTCCGGCCTACCTCACCACGCGCTTCTGTGATGGTTTTGCTTCCTTCCAACGCTATGATCTCTGCAAACGATTCGCTCCGATCTCTAACTAAGCCAGCCGCTTTTTGTAAAATTTCAATCCGCTCGTGAACCGGTAATACACCATTTTTCTCTTTGGCTTCTTTTGCCTTTTGAATGGCCTTTTCCATATCTTCGCGTGTGCTTTTCGGTATGGTACCGATGACTTCATTTGTTTCCGGGTTATAGACGTCAATTGTTTCAGATTTACGTGTCCATTTTCCGCCGATTAACATCTTTTCAATCAACTTTTCCGCGATCATTCTATCCTCACCTCTTATAAAACGATTGGCTGTCTCGTTATTTTTCTCCCGTGTTTAAATTGTAAGTGCCGTCCAGATACCTTAAAGCTGTTTCTACTAAAATGGAAACGCCATAAGGGAGACAAGCCTCATCAATGTCAAAATCTGAGGTATGCAAGTCCCGCTCTTTATCCCCTGCTATTTTACAGCCGAGGAAAAACATCGCAGCCGGCATTTCCTGAGTCACATAACTAAAATCCTCACTTCCTAATCCATAAGGCCCTTCATGAATCGAAAAATCGGGATAGTTCTCTTGAATGGTTTGTTTTAACCAATCAATGACATCAGGATGATTGTCTAATGGAGGTTCGCCATGCGTGATGTCTACATCCGCTTGCCCGCCTAAAGAATCTGCTACCGAAAAAGCCTGTTTCACTTTATCCGTTAAAAATGTCTGCACCTGTGGATCGTAACTCCGGATCGTTCCTTCGATTTCTGCTTTTTCCGGAATGACATTTGTAGAAGAGCCACTGTGAAACTTACCGACCGTCACGACACCGGCTTTTAGCGGCGAAACCCGCCTTGCAACAATCCCATAGAGTGCCTGCATGACAGGCCCGCTCATCCAAAGCGGATCCTGGCTCTGCTGCGGGTAGGCGCCATGACCACCGCTGCCGGTGATGGTGCCTTTAAACATAGTGTTATTCGCCATACTGTATCCGGCATTTAATTGGGCTTCACCCGCTTCCAGCCAAGGACACATATGAAGTGCGAAAGCCGCATCCGCATCCTGAAACACACCTTCACTTACCACATATTTCGACCCGGTATTGCCTTTATGATCCGGATTTTCCTCAGCCGGTTGAAAAAGCAGCTTCACGGTGCCTTTAATAGCTTTTTGCTGAATTTTTTCTCCCAGCACATGTGCTACGCCTAATAAAATAGCGGTGTGCGCATCATGTCCGCAAGCATGCATAACCCCCTCGTTCTGAGAGGCATAATCTTTCTTGCTTTGTTCTGTGATGGGCAATGCATCCATATCAGCGCGCACTGCAATCGTCGGTCCTTCACCAGAAGTCAGGGTGCCTAAAACACCAGTTGTTCCTGCAACTTCAGTCTGTACCTTCATTCCGTCAATCTGATTCAATTGGTCTGCCACAAACGAAGCAGTCTCATGCTCTTCAAAACTGAGTTCAGGGTATTTATGAAATCGTCTTCTCCAACTGACTAAATCCGCTTTTAGTTCTTCTGCTTGTTTTGTGATTTTTTTACGTTGAGCCAAGTTAATCATCTCTTCTTTCATAATGAGTTGATGATGTTATTTAAAATTTGAATGCGTTTTCAATTCCTTATATTTCAAACACTTTACGCGGAAATTCAGCTAATGTTTCACAACCATCTTCCGTCACAACAAACGTTTCACTCAGTTCGACACCTCGATCTTCTTCCCAAATGCCTGGGATTAAGTGAAAGGTCATATTTGGCTGCAGAACGGTTTGATCTTCCAAACGGATACTGGCTGTATTTTCATCCCAGTTCGGCGGATAACTAAAACCAACCGAATACCCAAGTCGATCATATTTTTCATGACCGTATTCTTTAATCGCGTCGACCCACACTCGGGTAATATCACCACACGTTTTTCCTGGTTCAATGGCCTCTAATGTCGTGTTAAGACTATATTTCACTGCGTCTGCCAGATGCTTTTCCTCTTCTGAAAGGTTCCCTAATTTAAACGTTCTGGAAAGCGGCGAGTGATACCGTTTATGAACACCTGCCAGCTCAAGCGTAACCAGTTCATCCCCTCTAAAAACGCCATTTCCCCATGTCAAATGCGGGCTTGATGTTTTCACACCAGAGAGCAAAAATGGAACGATAGACGGATAATCCCCGTCCACGCCTTCAAATCCTGTCAGCTGTGCTTGATAAATATCTGCCACGACTTGGTTTTCAGGAACGCCTTTACCCAGTGATTCAAGCGCCGTCTGCATGGCATGCTCTGCATTGTTGGCAGCATTCCGCATATAATGCAATTCCTGATTCGACTTAATCATCCGTACATTGCCGACTAAAGTTGTCGCATCACAGAAAGTCGCATCAGGCAGCCGCTTTTTCAAGGTTTCATACTGGATGGCTGAAAAGTGATAGCTCCCCATTTCGACACCGATTCGTTTTTTATCCTGATTTAGTTTTTTCAATAAGTCAGACATAATATCCATTGGATGTTTTCCTGTACCATACAAATATTCATCCGTGTAATAATGGAGTTTGCTTTCATCAAGCCAAGTTGTCAGCTTGGCACCGTTTACACCCATGCGCCTTCCAATCCAGTCCGGCTGCTCTTCTTCCTTAGTAGTCAAATACTGCCTATCAAACGAAAATCCCCGTCTATCAAAGCAAGAACCTCTTCTAGCACACGAGAATTCCTGTCTATCAAAGCAAGATCAATATCTATCAAACGAAGCATGCATTCTATCCAAGGAAGAACACATTCTACCCAAGGAACGGTTTCCCAGTGCCTTAGATAAATTAAAACCCTGCAGAGAGTTGACCTGCAGGGTTTTTGCGCCCGATAGCCGAGCTTCCTAAATTGACTTTTACAAAAATCCTATTAGAGTAGATACCAAGAAATAAGTTAAGAGACCTGCTACAAAATATATAATATTTCTCTTCATAAGTCAGTCTCCCCTTTCTCAACAAAATGGCCGACCAGTTGATTATTTAAGATTGACTACTCCTGATTCTCTCATTCTTCATCTTTTAGATCGATGGATGTTTTTATGATTGATTTTCTCCATTCTTCGATTCGGATAAAAACTCATCTAGAACTAAAAAGCTGTATGGTCCAATAACTGTTTATGAAAACAAGGCCGGTAATAAAAAAGAACCTGCCGTCTATTGCGAACGGGAGTAAATCTGATGCTTACGTGAGCAAAGCCCCTCAGAACGGGAGCAACTCCGACACTTACGTGAGCAAAACACCTCAGAACGAGAGCAACTCCGACACTTACGTGAGCAAAACACCTCAGAACGAGAGCAACTCCACCACATACGTGAGCAAAACACCTCAGAACGAGAGCAACAGACTAAACAACGGGACGGCTCTGCTGCTTCCACACCATAAAAAGGAAGCACAAGAGTCTCCCCTATGGCACGGTGCATTATAAGACGCTCTTAGCAATATACTCCTCACCAGTATAAGCCCCTTGAACTACATTCATCCTACACCAGCTCCATTCAGTTAATTGAGTAGCATAGGATACTTTTCACGCAAGTTAATCAGGCATTTCCTCCTCTTGGACAGATGCAATTTCTCTAAAAGTTACTCCCTTCTTCCGGCAAAATATGCTTCTCTTTCAGTAGCTGTAGTCCCCATAGCGAATGTGAATTTGAATAAAGAGTCTGATGAAGAATCCTCTAAATACGGAAGTATCCCCTTTAAAATATCATCTCTTTTAGATTTGCAAGTCTCAAACCAACCGTCTTTATGTTCAATATATTATTTATCTACTTTTCCTGGGATTATGTATTTACTGACCTGCGTTGCTAAACCTTCTTGTAATATCAGCAGAGAACGGGGTTAGTCCCCTGACGGTTTAAAGCTTTTGCGGAGTGGGGGACTGACCCCCCATAACCATTTTCACTTTAGCTCTTTTATGTTTTTCACCATCCGTTTGAGCCCACTTAACAATTAAAGCGGTTGCATTTTGTAGTGCTGCATCCGATTGGAACTTATGCCTGATATTATGAGTTCTGTCTAAACTGTTTCCTTTGAATGTTATGTTTATTATACAACATGTAATACGAAATAACGATGAACTAGGAGATGTCTTTATTTATAGGATCCCTCGATTTACCCACCCTTCAAAAAGATGAATATTCACGTAGCATCAACACACAATAGAGGTGAAATATATACTCGAATAATGTAACAGGAAAAGCGGGGATATAAATGGAGATTAATCAATTGGTACTTCGAATCGTGTTATCATTTATACTGCTCTTTGCTTTAGCAAGAATAATGGGCAGGAAAGAAATCAGTCAGATGACATTTTTTAACTTTGTTTCGGCGATTGCTATTGGAACCATTGCTGGAACACTTGTAACCAGTGAAAACCTAAGCATTCAAAACGGTATTATTGCATTGGTCGGATGGGCTTTATTTACACTGCTAATGGGATATATCGACATCAAATCAAGGAAAGCACGCAAACTGACAACAGGCGCCCCGCTTATTGTTATTAAAAACGGGAAAATTATGGAGGATTCTTTGCGCAGCGCCCGCTTAGACATTGATTCCCTGATCGCCCTGCTCAGGCAAAAAAATATTTTCTTCATATCTGATGTAGAATATGCCATTTTCGAGACGAGCGGAAAACTTTCCGTTATGAAAAAGGAAATCAAGCAGTGCGTCACTAAAGGCGACATGAACCTCCCCGGCGCGACACCAAACGTATATCCGATTGGGACCGAGGTCATTTCTGACGGAACGGTGAACAGACAAAATCTAACTGACTTAGGCCTGAATATGGACTGGATTGAAAAGCAGATGAAACAGGCTGGAATCAACTCATTGGACCAAATTTTTTATGCGGAAATGCAGGTCGATGGAACCCTTTATTTCGATGAAAAAGATGATATCGTTCGCTGAATGTTGCTTGAAATACTATGAAGAAAAGCTCTGTTTAATGCAGGTGAAAGCATGGATACGGTTCTCATGCTTCCACACTATAAAGAGGAAGCATAAGAACCGTCCGTCCCCTTGATTTTGAAAATCGCTCATAAGTTAAAGGAAGTTAAATCAAATTATGTCTGTATATGAACATAATAACGACTTTTGCCAGCTTTATAATAGCTAGCGCTGGATACCACAACAAGATCAGGAACATAACATTTGTAAATAGTGCTGCTCCATATAAAGATGGCCCGGAAGAAAACAAATGGACTAAAACCAAAGCCAAACAATTCCCGAACGATGCGGACAAAAAGTAACTAAACGGCATATACCACTTTGTATAGCTGCGCCAGTAAACAAAAATAACAGGGATGAGTAAATTCACCAATAAGACAGCGGAAAAGAAAAGATCAGACGCGACATCGAATGTTCCGTCATCCAGTGGCACCTGTGGCAAAATGACTGCACCGGTAAACAGCGCATAGATAAATATTGCGGCCGTCACATACCAATCCACCCGCCTAGAGCGTTTCCGTATTCTATTCTTTTTCATTTCTTTTATGTCTTCATCTTGCCATTCTGTAAATGGATTGCTATGCATCTCTTGGCCAACCGGGGTTCTTGCTCAACTTCCTCCCAGGGAATACCCTTAATATTATTGAAATCTATATCGAATTGCGCGCGGTCTAAAAATGCCTGCTTTAAATCATAGGGTGTATAAAATAAAGAAATGTCTTTATCTCTCATTCTGCTAAGCCATACCGTTAACTCATCAGCTTGGAAAATGTGCTGCATAAAATAGTTATTTTGATACATAACAATGACCAATACACCGAATCTGAAATAATCAATACGCCCCTTTCCCCCGGGCATGCGATCAACATAATTACCAATAAGCACCTTATCCATATCACCAAAAGTGATCTGATTTTCTTTAACCTTGTTCCCTTTCTGATCATGCCATTCTTCGGCGACTCCATTTTCATAGAGAACATAGTCGTATATAATGTCTTTTTTCCTGACATTATGAACATATGCTATCCAAGCAATCCATAGCAATAGCAACCCACTAGGGATTAAGAAACATGATGCAATCCATTCATCATTTTCAAGAAAGAGTAAATAAACACCGAAGAAAATCGCCCCTAAAGAGCCCAGACCAAATAAAATCAAAATAATATAGCCAAATACTTTTTCTGATTTTTGTCGCCGATTCGTATATTGAAACGGTTCATGACTTACTTTCTCCATTCAAACACCTCCCCCGCGAATCTCGATAAATTATTCATGTTTATAAGCCGCGTTACCGATATAATCAATCTTATAACTCTTACTATCTATCGAATTAATAACACTACTTTCATCATAATAATTATAACCGTACACTAAGATCATTGTGTTATATCGAGATGTCACTTTACTTCCCATAAACTGGCTGATGATTTGGTCGTCATAGGAAAAGCCTGCTAACATTTTTGTTATTTCGTCACCTGCATCCGGCATCCAATCTTTTTCTACAGTAACTCTGTCGTAATATCCCAACCGGGAATCCTTTTCAAAATCAGAGGGAATGCTATCTCCATCTTCAGTGTATTTAACCTCCATATATTGATCTACCGCTTCAAAATCTGGAAATACTCCTAACCACAATGATACGTAACTTGTCATGAAATGATCTCCTTAACCTTTCGACCACAAATTAAATTGGATTATCCGGAAATTCATTTAAGTCTTGTCAACCAGATCTTTTTCTTCTTGTTTTATTTCAACTAGCAAACCTATTGAACACTGATTTTTATTCAAGATTGGCCCAAGTGCAGAATCCATACACTGGCTATAAATGATTACCTATGAAATTATTGAATACTCTATAACACTGTCAAACTGCAATACATCGGCAAGGTGGAGTGACGAACTGTAGTAAGCATCACAATCCTATACTAGGCAATATGCTTTGTTTTAAATAATATTGGCTTCTTGCACGATCCTCATCGTTATTCAGAAAGTCTTATTCCATTAAATGGCCCAATTCTAGCGCAATGCTCAGCTCCCCATGCAAAATTTACACCCTTAGCGAGCAACGAAACCCCCTTGCAGAATAATAGGATTGCGCTCCATTGTGGTATACAAAGACTGTATCGTAGCGGCGATCACAAAAGATTGCCCCGCCAAGCTTTCTAATATTGGCAGGTGTTTGCACCCAGCTTGATGTTTTCAAATCGACATGTTCAAGTTTCTGCAGCTCCCGGTACTGCTCTTCCGTCAAAAGATCAATACCCATGGTAGACGCCATATCAATAGCATTATTTTCTGGTTTGTTCTTTTTTCTTGACTCAAGTGCTTTACGATCATAACAAACGCTTCTGCGGCCTTCTGGACTTTCTAATGAACAATCGTAAAAAATGTATTCATCCGTTTTTTCATCATAGCCAACAACATCCGGTTCACCACCGGTTCTTTCCATTTCATTGAGCGACCACATTTTTTCAACATCAGTCTCGAGCTTAGCTTGTACTTTAGCCCACTCAAGACTATCATGGCGGTGCATTTTTTTCTCAAAACGGTCCTTCAAAGTTCTGAGTAGTTCTCCACGCTGGTCCTGTGATAACACCTTATTTCCATTCAACATATATTAATCTCCCTTTATTTGTTGTTAAAGGCTTTCTTCTGCCCTTCTTCTCAACCATCGTATTTGACCTCTATGGTTTATCTCATCTTCAAAAACATGAAACCAAATAAAAAAGTTGTTTGAAGGCAGTCCGTCCCAAGGTCTTTCCTCATATAGCCATTCATCACTACGACTTTTCAATTCTCTCAACGTCCTCTCCCGCACTTTATCAAGCCTCTCTAAATAATACTCAAGGGGTTGTCCTTTTATCTCCTGACGACCTCGATCCCGAGTGCATATGCTGCTCCCCATTTCTTCTTTTCCTCATCATTTGGTTTTCTCTCATCGAATATTTCAACCTGAAAACCAAACTCAACAGCTGCCATATGCAAGAGAAGTGAACCTATGGTATTACTGTTCTCGTCTTGTAGATAATCGAGCTGTTCCACAGTAAGTCCCTTTACTGCATTTAGGGTGGTAAATCTTGCGTAATTCATCATAGAAACTAATTCGCCTATTTTCTGATCAAACCCGGGTACATCCATAATCTTGAATAAGTTTTGGTCTTCCATAAGTTATACCCCCTTGTTTAATATGTGATAGCGATACGATAATTTGAATAATACATTCATTTATTTCTTGATCAGGTATACCCTGCATTGTGTTGAGAATGGCTTGGCAAATCATTAATCATAATGGAGAAAGTTCCTACTATGAAAATTCCATACATAGTGGAAGCATGTGAACGGATCCGATGCTTCCACACCATAAAAAGGAAGCACAAGAATCTCCCCCCATGGCACGGTGCATAATAAGACGGTCTTAGCAATATACTCCTCACCAATATAAGCCGCTTGAACCACATTCATTCTACACCAACTGCATTCCGTTAATTGAGTAACATAGGATATTTTTCAAGCAAGTAATCAGGCATTTCATCTTCTTGGACAGATGCAATTTCTCTAAAAGTTACTCCTTCTTCCAGCAAACCATTTACAATTTCCCACCCGGCAAAATATGCTTCTCTTTCAGTATCTGTAGTCCCCATACCAAATGTGAATTTAAATAGAGATTCCGATGTAGAATCCTCTAAATACGGAAGTATCCCCTTTAAAATATCATTTCTCTTAGAATTGCAAGACTCAAACCAACCGTCTTTATGTTCAATATAATATTTATCTTCTTTTCCTGGGATTATGTATTTACTGACCTGCGTTGCTAATCCTTCTTGTAATATCAGTGAGGCAATCGTTCTTTCCCATTCTACCTTCAAGCTCGCGGTTCTTGAATGTACTATGTGCGTGAGTTCGTGAGGAAGTGTGATATCTGAGACTTCAGTTTCTATTGGAAGGCACAATGCTAATCGCCCTTCATCGTATGGGGCTACAAAAGGGTTATTGTCAAACGCGCCAACAAAATAAATCAATACTAAGTTGATTGGCTGTTCACACCCTAATAAGGTTTTTATCTTCGTTAGATATTGGTCGACTTCTTGATAATGAGGCAATGTCCAATTACTTATATAATTGATCTTCTGACTGTATTTATCCCAAGATTCATCCAATAATACCCGTGCAAGCTTTTCCCCTTCCTTCCCGGGAGGCACTGCTGCAAAATTATAATATTCCTTCCATAATTTCCACCGCTGTTCACTGTCTATCCCCTCACGCTCTGCCTTTTTGTAAAACTCTAGAAACTCAGGTACTAAACTTTTCAGCTCAATATTATCCATTATATTCACTCCCAAAATTTAATAGATACATATTACGCGTTAACTCCCCTGACTGGTTATTTTAAGCATGTTATTTCATTAACTGACCCGATTCAGGCACAGTGCTTCTTCCACAACTGCTTCTAGGTTTTGCAAGACATTTTGAAACAAAGATCAAAAATAATCATGTATTATATCTTTTGCTTTACTATAATCAAGCGTTAATACTTCATTCACATCTTCTCTATCTGCCAGAAAATCTTTAACAATTTCTGCACCATAGTAGTAACCTGTCCGGTATGAAGTAAGCTTTGTAAAATCTTCAATGCCAAATAAGCGGTTATACAAGGTGTTATCTAATTTGCCTGCATCAATTGCCCGATGCAAATCGGCTCCAGTATCAGCTTTCATTGTTTCGCAGTTTTTCACCCAATCCCACACGTGTTCTGATTTAAGATAACCAAACCAATAAGTATCTTCTATTTTTTCCTCTGATATGACATAACTAAGGTGCGTGGCTATCCCCTCAGAAAGTAATAACTTTAGATACCTTTCTTCAACCGCGCGAAAGTTCCCCCGATAAAAATCGGGATTAAGAGAATAATGTAATGCATGTAGCATCTCATGTGTAATAAAGGCATTAAAATTATAAAAATCAAGCCGTGGTATTATGGCATTTAAATCGAAAAACACATAAGGCTGCTTGTCAATTAAAATTCCGTGACCATCATAGCTGCAATCGCCAAAAAAGACTATAATGTCGAAATCAGCGTCCCTATTTAGAACGTCATTAATGCGATAAAGCACTTCTTCAGCCATTGATTCCAAAAAGGAAATTGTTTCAGATACATCTTGCAAAGTATACAGTCGCATAAGTTGAGTGGTGTCTTGTTCGAAATTAGCGTTAGAATTGAAGGATCGAAAATATTCTCTAAAAAACGGACCGCTTAGGACATTACAGTCTGTGCCCCCATTCATCTGTTTTTCCGCTAAATTTATAATCTCCATATCCTATTGAACCTCCACGTCTTCTTCAAAAAAAGACCCTTTTTAAAACCAGACACAATACTTATTCCACAATCGTTTGCAATAGGTAAGCCTTTGAGGTCATCTCCAGCTTTTCCCCTGCTCCACACGGAGCGTGCAGGTTTCCCCGCACTCCGCGTTCCATCTAACAAAATATACTGAGTTATAAGTTCCTCGTTACTTCATGTTTGGAATTTTTAAATCGTTTCAAGCTCACATTTCCTACGGAAACGATTGACTTTATTTATCATGTCTCCAGTAAGCTGAAATCCTTTTATAAGTCCATCAATCATCTTTTTATTAGTGGCATGGATTAACTTGTGTATTCCTTTATGAAGGATACGGAGATTATCAAATTGGTCATTTCCGCCAAGGCTTAATGGTACATAATGGTGACAGTGAACATCAGCCGCAGGCAATTCAGCGCCTGTGATTTCACATTTTCCCATCTTCATACTGTACCTGCTGATTCGGTTATCCATGTATTCAATACTTCGGTTTGGAAGTGTTGATTTCATGAGTAAGCCTATTTCGCTTTGGATGTCTGAACGCAGCTTTTTGTGTATCATATTCCTTCCTTCTTCCGTGAAAGGCGTCATTTTTGGAGTAAATCCAAAGGCATTCAACGTTTTTACATCCGAAAGTGGGAATAGATATACACCAGCAATTTGAAATGTTTTAAATCTATTAGGATACATCTTTTTATAAGTTGGTGGCGGATTAGCTGGATGACCGTATTTGCCCACTGGTCTAAGATGATTGTAAATGAACGCACCTAAATCATAGGCAAGACGTGAAAACTCGAGATTAACCTTGGTAGCCCTTTTGAAATATTGATGAATTCCTAAAACAAAACTATTGAAAAGCAACGCATTCATTGCCGAGGGAGAGGTTCTAATTCTCCGAATTAGTTTCTTAGCCTCTTCTTTGATTTTGCGTTTTTTACTCGCTTTAATGCCAGTGCGTGCAACACGCTTTTTACCCTTTTTGTCAGCTCGGATGGTGAATCCTAGAAATTCGGATTCTCTTTTCCGTAAATTCACTATCTGTGATTTTTCAGGCGAAATATCCAGTCCCAAACGGTCTTTGAGAAATAGCCTCACGGCATGGTACCATTTTTGGGCTGTTTTTCCATCCTTACATAAAATTTTAAAATCATCCGCATAGCGAACGAGATAGCCTTCCTTCAGATTAGTACGCTTTTTGGCTAGTGTTTCACCAGTCCTAGATTGAAAAGATTTGGAAAGAGGGAAGAATTCCCACTGTCCCGCAACCCATTGGTCGAGGTCATTCAGCACAACGTTTGCAAGTAAAGTTGATAACAATCCACCCTGCGGAACGCCTTGAGATGGTGTTCCTTCACCATCTATTTCAGCTTTGAGCATTTTGCCAATACAAGCTAGTACTTTTCGGTCTTGGATTCCCATATTCCATAGTTGCTTAATAAGCAATGTATGGTTAATATGGTCAAAGAATCCCTTTATATCAATGTCCACCACAAAATGAAAATGGGCTTGATTGATTAAAGATTGAATTCTTGCCATGGCGTGATGCGCAGAACGTAATGGTCTAAATCCATAACTATGATTATAGAACTGGGCTTCCGCAATCGGTTCAAGCACTTGTTTAAAACATTGTTGAATGATTCGATCTAATATACAAGGGATGCCGAGGGGTCTCCACTTTCCATTATCTTTTTCAATCCATTTTCGTCTAACCTTTTTCGGACAATAGTTTTCTAGCTGGTTTCGGATTTCCATCATGAGTTTTTCTTCAGACCATTTTTTCATATCACTTATCGTTCTTCTATCCGTTCCAGGTGTCTTAGACCCTTTGTTGGACTTGATAGTACGATAAGCAAGCAAGATATTTTCTCTTGATATGATAACATCGTAAAGATGTGAAAAAGCTTGTTGATTCAAACTTTTATCATATAAATCCGTAAACGTTTCCGTCATATCGTAGTAATCCCAATATCGTAAAGCTTGCACTGTGGCATCCCTCCTGTTGGAGTGATGTTCCCACGTTCCTACCCGACCGGTGCAATGCACGTATGGAAAATAACTTTTCATTTTATTAGACTTGGGGCTGTTCCTCCATTCCCATTACAGGAAATTCATCAGTCATGCCCCTACCCTCACAAGGATAAATGCCCTTCGGCATAAGTCTTATAGCAAACGTTTCGGATGACAGTCCTTGTTTCAACGTTCCTTGTTTTCCAAGTCCCTTACAACCTAGCTATCCGTACTGAACTTAGGTGTCCCCTGGAAGCCTGTGAGCTGGATACCGCCTTTGTTCGGTATAGCGTGTTTCATAGGGCGCATTTTTACTGCACACCACTCACCCCATCGTTGGATGGGACATAAGTTTCCCTATGTTCAAACTTTAGACCTGTATATTCGGTTATTCGTCAGCTCCATATCTTTGAAGCCATTCTCACCATATCCAGTTTTTCAGCCGTAGGGCATATCCGTTGGCATACCTTCTCCGTGGGAGTGGCTTCAGCCTTCGTTCTGCCTTATCCACCTGTACTTCAAACCCTGTAACCTGTCAGTCACAACGCATGCAGGAGTATTGACGGGATGGTTTTGGGAAACATGGTTCCGTCATTCCCTTCCTTGGTTGTAAAGTTAGAATTCATTTATGAATTCTCCGCCTTTCACGCTTGGTAGCGTTTATAGCAAAGCTTGTCGCGCGCGCCCGTTTATGGAATAGTGTTTAGCATTTTTTATAAGTCAAATAACGCATGTATTTTTCTAATGGACCTTCTAATTGACGACAATCCATGTAATATGCGACTGATAACGTAACGGCCCACATAACGATGCCTAGTAGTACGGAAGTTGTGACAGTTAAGTATGCACCTAAATTGAACGCGATTGGAGACAGTAGTATAACAATCAAAACTTCGTGTATGACGAAAAATGTTAATGAACGTTTCCCCATTGCTGTGATTGCTTTTACGATTACGCCGTTATAGTTAATGCCTAATCCCAATAGTCCAAATAGTGCTGCATAGCCTACACCACCGGCAAAACCAGTGAGTACATGAATACCATATGCTACTCCTGCGATAAAGAGACTAGGAAACCAAACATCATTTATCAGTACGAGTGGTATGGCACCTACCAGTGAAATAGTTAAACAACCAACCGTTAATTGCTTTAGCAGTTTTATATGCTCGTGTGGCTTAATTAATAAGTTTAAATTTCCTAACCAAATCCCCATTAGTACTATGGGGATAACAGGGAAGAAGATATGATTAAACAATGGAATAATAGGTATAGATATCAGTCGATCAAGCATTGTATTTAAGTATGTTTCTTGACCAGTTAATGCTACCGGTAATCCATAAGATTGGTTACCTAATAAGACACCGCCCCACAAGATTGGTATATAAATAAGGCACATGGTTGTGGAAATAAACACATATTTCTTAATCTTATTGTTATCGTTTTTCAAGGTAGAAACTACTATGAGTCCAGCAATACCATATGTCATTAATATGTCTTGTCCACCTGCCATACCAGCGAGTATAGCGCCAAACAATATTAAATACCAGCATCGTCTTTTTATAATGCGGTTTGCTTCATCAACACCCATTCTTTCACATTGTTTACGGTAAATCATGACTAGACCATAACCAAACAGTATTGCGAATAATGGACGCGCGCGATTATCTACTATAATTTCCATTAAAAAATTTAAGAAATGGTCTAAAGGTGTACTCCCAGCTACTTTTGTTATTACACCTGGTTCTATCATGTATAAAAACAATGGTATATGTGCAATTATAATCAAAAAGAGCATAGACCCCCGTGCGATATCTAAAGATATTGCACGTTTCTTTTGAGTTACTTTATCAGTATATAACTCAGCCATAATGATTCTCCTAGTTTATAGAGTTGTGTAGTGACAATAAAGTCATTTAAAAGTGATGTGTTAATGTGCACATTCCTGTGTAAGCTACGATGCTCGTCATAAAGTTGTTTTATTTTGGATCAGTACTGAATCCAATCGATAATAAATGGTCTATTTAATCATTTTTGTCACCATATTTACTAAATCATTCTTGTATGCTTCTAAGTTAAATCCTTCTCCATTCATAAGCATACTTTCAGCAATTGCTCCTTGTATCATGATAGAAAGGCTCTTTGGGCTGAATTCAGAAAACTCATTTGTCTCTTGTCCATAATGTAAAATCTCCTCCAAATACACATACAACGGATCTTCTTCATCAGTCGATAACTTATAATAAGGAACATTATCTTCCGTACGTGCATTAAAAATAATCTCAATCAGTGCGATATTATTAACCCTATGCGTTCCTTGATAAGCTAAAGAAGCATCAATGAAAGCAATTAGTCGATCATATGCAGATTCTTCTTTTGATACTCTTTCTTTTATAAAATCAAATTGTATTTTTAATAAATAAACTAACGTGTTATTCAACACATCTTCCTTATCTTCAAAATGATAGGAGATTAATCCAGTACTAACCTTGGCCATTTTTGCAATTTTAGCCAAGCTTATATTTACAAAGCCGATTTCATCGAGCACCTCAATTGTAGCTTTAATGATTTGCTCTCGCCTTGCCTCTGTTATAAAAGATGGTTGATCCACCATAGTAGTTCCTCCGTTTCCTCATTCTTATTTTTTTCTCAACTTATCAATGATCCATAATAACCCGACGATAAAAAGTACTGATAATATAACCACATCAAATTTACTTGGGTAGTTTTCAATAAACATTTGAATCGGTTCAGGAAGGCTTCCTTGAAAGATTGAGTTAGTAATCATTCTTATAATCGTCATAAGAAATATAAAAAGTTGTAACAAAAGCAATATAGGCAACAATCCTAATCCACCTATTAACCATTTCCAAGATAATTCTGCATTGAACACATAAACAATGGCAGAAAATATTAACACCACGCCCATAATGGTAAAGGTAATCAAACGGACCCATTGGATAAATTCTAATGATTCTTGGTTATATAGATACATAACATATGAAATTACAAGTACAGACAAAATAACACTTATTAATGGGATGATACGTTGAAACCAACGGGGAAGATCGTTAAATTCATCCACTTTATTACTCACTTCAGCCAGCCTCCATTTTGATTAAATAATATTTATTTTGATTGGTCAATCAAAATTTATCATCTAATAACTCCCCTGTCAAGTTAAAAAAGCTTTCTTCAACAATATGGCCCGATTCTCGAATGCCCTTACACTGTAATACCGCCCCTTTGTTAAAGATTCTACATTAAAATTGTTGAAGTAAAAAACCCCTATCATCGGGATAGGCGTGCTTTAATACTTTTATTTCATCTGTTGACTTCCAATCGGTTTCAGCTATGATACCATCAGGGTCTTCGAAACCATCACTCTCACCATTTTTTTCTACTCTAAAATAATATGTTTTTACTTCTATACCTTGAATTGTAACCTCTTTAATTTTCAGTTCTTCAATAACTTCCACATCATACCCTGTCTCTTCTTTTACTTCCCTTATACAGCAACACTCCGGGGTTTCACCTTCTTCTATTCCTCCAGAAGGGACCGCCCATTCATCCGAGCCGAATGCCCTTACCATCAATAATTCACCGTTTTCATTAAAACAAACTGCTGCTGAACCTGACCAACTTTTCATTTATATCCTCCAAACCAAGAAAAATGTTTAACAATCTGGCCTGATTGAGAGCATCACCTGTCACTTTAAATCTTTAACAGAGTGGCGGACGGCTCCCCCATACCTCATCTATCTATTTTTCGCCAACCGAACTGCCGCCCACACCCCGCCTACAAGCAAGGCAAGCACAAGGAGTAATATTAAACTGGGGACACCTAAACTCATCGTCGTCATTGTTACCCCTCCCTTACAACTCCTGCTTCAAATCAATTAATCGTTCTTCATTCATTTCTGCGTCCATTTTATCCTTAGCAAGTGAGATGGCCTTTTCATACAGTTCTTTCGCCCGGTGAAGGTCCTGTTCTTTATGGATATATAACAGATCTCCCCATACGGTATAGCTCCATGGGTTCTTAGGAAATTCGGCTGCCAACTGCTTACATTCAGCATCAGCTTTATCAAAATCACCTAATTCACCGTATGAATCAATTATTGCGCGTCTCATGCTATGATAAATCTCTTCATCTGCTTCAGGGAAGAACGTGCAAAACGCCTCACAAAATTGAATCCGTTTATTAAGATAAGCGGTATCCTCAGAGCCCGCATTAAGCAGCGCGTACTCCAGATCATGAAAGAAATCCCTAATGGAAAATGTGCCGCTATACTGGTCATCCAAATAATCAAAGTCCTTATAGCGGCGATCAATTCTATAAGTGATGCCTTCCCAGACCTTCCACCACTCATCACAAGCCAACGCGAATTTGCCTTCTTCTAAGTAATCAGTACCCTTTATAATAAGATCATCCATGTGCTCCATCGAAATATTTTCACGCGGTGCCAGCCTATCCCACAGCACCCAAGCCGCAAACCAAGGAAAATCTTCCATTGGCCCATTAATCACAAGGGAATATTGATCAAACCAATGATCAGACACCTCTTCTGCAGAATAGAACCGCTCAACATCCTTCAAAAACGTCTGTTCATCAAACGGCACGCCCAGCCGCTGCAGCTGCTCAATAATCTCGTCAGTTGTTAACGCATTCACTTCCTCATACGATAAAAGTGCAATTTCCTCATGTTTTGTCTCTTCTGCTTGCATCGCCGAAAATTTCTCATCACGATCCATGCAGCACTTTTTATACTTTTTTCCACTCCCACAATGGCATGGGTCATTTCTTTTCAGTTTCGCCACGGTACCAGCTCCTTGAATGACTTGAGTTAGACTACTTCTTTTAAAAATTGTGCTTTACATTTTGGTTCAATCATCTGTGTACATTGCGCTCCTATACTGAAGGAAAAACACAGAACACTGTCCTTTCATAACAACTGCTTTGGTTAGCCAAAGGTTCAGCTTTCATCTTTTTTATACTTATATGGCTTACTTACCCATTGTAAAAATAGATAACCTAAGAATACAGCAACAGAAACGCCAATATTATCTATCCATTGAACTTCCGGCCTGAATAACCATTGCCATAACGTGAATGTCACAAAAAATATCAAGGCATAGGGCATAGCTTTTTTAATCACCTTGAATCCTCCTCCCGTTTACTTGAAAAAGGATTAACCACCAGCCAGAACAGAACTTCTATGTATGTGATTCATTCCTCCCCAGGAAAACGTAATAATAACGAATCAAAAATAACACCTCAAGCAATAATAAAGCACCCATTATATTGGATACTAACAATGGCATTAAACCAAGGATAGAAGTGATACCCGCCAATATGAACACTAACATCATAATGGTTATTAGATTTTCTAAGAGCTTTTCACTCATATTGCCTGTTAAACCTTCTACCAATTGGAAAATAATTATAAATGTCATAAACATACCAGCAGCAACAAACACAGCACCCGTTAAAGCTATTATTGATTGTAGCGTCGTTGACATCGCCATCGTCAACGGTGAATGACCTGTAACATTCAATAAGAAAACGATCATACTATGAGCAATCATAAAAATGGCATAGGGTCTGACTTTTAAAATGCGTTGATTTGATCTCCCCAATTCGTTTACCCCGTAGAGTATCAATACATATCCAATGAAGTTGGTGATGTAATAAATCACTCCGATATCCCAAAAACTGAAATTTGTTTTGAAGAAAATAAAGATTAACCCACCGAAAATATATGCCATAATAACTTCCCCCTTTACAGCCGGATGTTTAAAACGGGGCCTGATTCAGGCAAAGTGCTTCATTACTCATTTAGCTGATAGCAAAAATTAATCCCAATAATTGAATACAATCTCTCCAACTGTTTTCGGCTTCCAAAAGGCAAGTTGCTTCAAGTCCGCTTGGTGCAATGTGTTTTCATTTTCAAGAGTAATGTTTGTGCCTTGCTGATGATACCTTACAGGCTTATTCAGTTGCTCAAAACTTAAGACTTCGTAATACGGATTAAAGATATTTGACAGTTCCACGTCGTCAATGAAAGGAAAATGATGTTCATCTCCTTGGCGAGAAGATGTAAACGCTATGAAGGGATATTGACTATTAAGAAGGGCGTGAACACTTTTGTTTCTCACTTTAATGACAATTCCAAGTACTTCTTCTAGATATATTTCAATAAAAGTAAACAAAATTCCTGCAGATTATGTAAATCAAAATTAATATTCCGTCGCGTCATAATTAAAGCGCTTACAAAATGAATAGCAAACCACAAATCAACCCAAGATTATTCGATGGACTATCCCATTACCTCCCGCGCAGAAGCGCGTTAGGTGTAAACAGGCTCAAGCCTCTGACAACTTAAAGCTTTACAGTGTGGGGGACTGACACCCATAACAGCGATTTCACCTTTATCTCCTTCTTTTTCGTAATCATTTTGCGTATAATGAAAAACAAGAAGGAGGTTTTTTTAATGTCAGATCAACAAAATAAAAAACAGAAGTTGAAACTTACAAACAAAGATAAAGAAAACATCAAAAAACACCTTAAAAAAGACAGTGATAAGAGCGTCAGTGAAAAGTACTTTGAGGAGAATGAAAAGAAGAGATGGATTTAGATCTCAGATCATTGTGCCCTCATTCAGTTAGCACTTTTATTATTTTTTTTAATCATCTAAGAAACGACGACGTTCATCTGAATTTGGAGAGCTAAGAATGAATAAGGCTGCATCTTCCTCATTCACTTTCTCTTTTTCATTCTCTCGTTTTCTATATCGGCTGTAGGACTGTTTCATCAGGAGATCCAGGACAATTTCGTAGTACCATAGCTCATTTACATTACTGCTTTTAATCCGTTTTCTTGTTTCTACTAGAAGCTTTCTTTCATCATCATTTAGGTAGTCAGTTGGAATGAAAGTTTTTTTGATAATTACCCTCCCTCGAATAAGGATTGTTATAAGTTCAATTAGCTTTGTTCACAATCATGATCACGTTAGAGACACAACTCTTAAACAAAGAACGCGCCCGATATCAAGGAACTCCCATATCCTCCTCACTTTATTTTACTGTTTTTCTTTAAACAGTATGGTCCAACAATGGAAATTTGGACGCATAACTTTATCCCGTTATTGCGCCCGTTGAATGAATAAAAATTCTTTATATATTTATTTAACTACATTGCTGTTGCTTCTTTTTAGTAGCAAGTATTAAACCGCCACATACTCCACCACAAATTATAAAAATAATCATTGGAATTATATCATTAAATACCACTGCTCCTGCAACAATCCATACAACAAGATATGAATAGAACAATGTCCAATTAATTTTCATAAGTTATCTACTCCTTTAAATTTATTATTCCGCTAAATGGCCCGATCGTATTATATGGTTAGCCAGTCATTTCTGGTTGACCTATTTTTTATAGGTTTTATGCTTGAGGTAGCCGGGGTAGGACGCAATGGCCCGTGGGACTTGATCCCGTCCGTAATACTGTCCACCCCCTCCTTGTAGAAACATGTTTGAGGCTGGTTGGGGCATGGACCCCGTATAAAAAGCGAAGCTATGACACTACAAGTGATGTAGGGGCGTACCGGCGAATTTATTAAAGGAGTTGTATTTCATATGGATCCTGTTATTGGTCTGGATATCGCAAAAGGCGAAAGCCAGGTCCAAGCATTCCTACAGAGGAAAAAGACTTATAAGCAAAGCTTTAAATTTGCTCATGATCTACAAGGACTTCATGCTTTTTATCGGTTTTATCAAGAGGTGGAACAGGTTTCTGGTCAGCCTCCGGTTGTGATCTTTGAATCTACTGGGCATTATCACATGCCTGTACTGCAATTTCTTGAGGATCAAGACATAACGTACTGCTTAATCAATCCGGTGGTTTCCTATGAGGCCAGAAAAACAAGCCTACGCAAGGTGAAAACCGATAAAGCAGATGCGTTTCATTTAGGAGAGCTATACTACAAGGAAGATTTTGAATACTATCAAAAGAAGACGGAGAAAGCCCTGAATTTGCGTCTCTTAACAAGGCAGCACAGCGCATTAACAGAAAGCTATGTTGGTGTTAAGCTTCAATTTCAGGCTGCTTTAGATCAGGTCTTCCCTGAATTCCAAAGCGTTTTTAGTGACCTTTATGGAACGCTTTCGTTGAACACTTTAGCGCATTATCCAACCGCATTGGATATTCAAGGAGTTACGCCACAAGAGCTAGCTGATGAAATGCGACAGTTCGGAGCCAGACGCTCTAAAGCATGGTTTTTGGATAAAGCATCCCAACTAAAAGAAGCAGCAAAACGCAATCCTTTTCAGTCTCCAGTTTGTCATGGAGAGCTTGTTAGCCTGAACATGTACATTAAGATGCTTTTTCAATTCCAGGAGCATCTATCCAAATTAAAAGAAGAGATAGACGCCCTAGCGAAGACCTTTGAAGACTATGAATTTCTTCAATCCATTCCCGGAATCGGAAATAAGATTGCTGCAACAATCGTTTCCGAAATTGGGGATATCAACCTGTTTCATCATCCTAAGAAGTTGGTAGCCTTTGCCGGATTGGATCCAAGTGTCTTTGAATCAGGCAAATTCAAGGCATCCATTAACAACATCACAAAAAGAGGCTCATCAAGACTGCGTCAAGCGCTTTATTCGGCTGTTCAATGCGGTCTAGCTAAAAATCGAAACAAAAAGCTCATTGCCTTTTATCAACGCAAGCGGAATGAAGGAAAACTACACAAAGTTGCCGTCATTGCGTGTGCTAATAAGCTTGTTCATTGGATTCATGCCATACTAAGCAGCAAGAAAGTATTTGTAGATCAGTCATAATGATCATTAAATTATCTTACTTTTCAGAACCCTTATTGTTATCAACTATAAGGGCTTTTGGCATGCCCAATTTTAGTGTAACATGTTTTTTTAAGGTTTTTTAGCCCAAAGTATTGACAACTATTAGCTGGTATCTCGAATACCGCTACGCTGCAAACGCCCCCGATTCTGGCATAGTTTACAAACTTTGCTTATGTGATTGTAAAAGCGATAGAAACTTCTTTTTGTATATGTATACACCGTTGGAATGGAGGTGTTTTCTGTCGCTACTTCATCTTCTAACTGTATATGATTTGCATTTATCTTTCTAATAACAAACATATTGCCTTCATACTCACCTTGACGGAAATTTTCCAATGCAACAAAATCGTAAATGAGATTAAATGTTTCAATATCCATCATTTCGTCTTCGATAAATTTTTCAAACATACCTTCATCTTTACTCATCATTTCACCACCTTAGCGTATTCAACAATCTGGCTCTATAACGGCACACTGCTTATTCCTCAACTGCACCCTTCTCTTGAAAATATGTATCCACGGGACCAGTGAGAAAGCACGGGATCGGATCCGATGCTTCCACAATATAAAAGAAAGCATAAGAACCACCCCCATGTATCAAAAAACTATTTTACATCCTCAAGCAGAGTCTTAACCTTACTAATCCCATTCAACAATTCCTCTCCAACCACATCAGCATCTTCAATGTGTTTGGCAATTGTATCATCTGCTTCATTGAATAAACGTGTTGTCTCATCAAAGTTATAGACAATGTCTTCTGTGTTTTTCTTTTGATCTTCAATATGATCCAATAATCCTATTACTTCTTTCTGCACAATATTAATATGCTGCATAAGAATATCGATTTGTTCCGATGTGATTTTGCTTGATTCAATGCCTTCTTCTACCAGGGTGATGTTTGATAAATTATTTTTATTGGCATCTTCAATTTCTTCTTGTATCTTTTCCACCAATTCAGCGATATCTTTTGCACTGTTAGATGAGTTCTCAGCCAATTTGAGTACCTCGTCTGCAACCACAGCAAATCCTTTGCCTTGTTCACCTGCTCGGGCAGCCTCTATTGAAGCGTTTAAAGCCAGCAGATTGGTTTGTTTCGTTATATCATCGATAATATCGACGATGTTTTTAATTTGATTGGACCTATCTTCCAGACGGCTCATGCTTGCCGATGTCTGTTTGGATTGCTCACCTAAATTGTTAATAACCGTATTGATTTCTTCAACCGAATTCCTGCTATGTTCAGAAGCCTTCTCCATTTCATTTGACGACGTATACAGCGTGTTCCCCTGCTCTAACATCTTTTTAGAAACCTCTATGGATTCCATCGTACTGTCTTCCACCTTCTGAAACTTCTGGTGCAGCTGCAAAAACATATCGCCTAACACATCATGCTGCGTATTAACATAATCATGCTGCTTAACGACCGCCAATAATTCTTTATGTAGATCATTCAGGAAGATTTGTAACCGGTTCTTGTCCTCATCCAGCTCAGCATTTAACTCATCAATCTTCTCTTCTAGTTTTTCGATATAGAGCAAGTCGTTTTTAGAATGAAATAAGGTTTTCATGGTTTGTAACACTTCTTTCAGGGTGTATTTTATTTTCCAGGATTTTAATTCATGCATTATTTGGTTTTAGGTTAGTAATGTCTTTTTTGACTATGTATCGAGACTTAGCGGCTTTCAAGCTCTGAAACGGTGTGAACTTTCTCCTTTATCACCTTTTTATCTACTGGTTTCAGCTAAAAAACCAATTTTGGATAACTTGCCAGATTACCATTATTAGCTGCGGCTGGACCAACAAGCAACAACCCAAGCAACAGTGACTTTAAAATATCCGAAGTCGTACTTGTGTCCTCATCACGTTCAATAAGGTCCATCTTCTCATTCAAGTGGTCTAACGACTTATTGATATTTTTTAATTCCTCTAAGATCTGTTCTTCTGTATTGTGTTCCATAATAATCCCCACCTGTGTGTGTTCAATGAAAAAGAACCTAGGCCCGTTAACATTAAGTCAGCCTCAAGATCATGTCTGCATGAGCGCCCTGTTCCGCTCCTTGTGTAATATCCTCGATTATCCTGATCAGTCGCCGCCCATCAATTAATACAATTGACTTGCCTATTGCATATGAAATCGCCTGTGCTGTAAATTCACCTGTTGTGATTATATAACCCTTGTCAGCTTTACAATCGATTATAGCACTATAAAATTTCTGTACGTGTGGCCGTGTCACTTTTTGTTTCACATATCTCTTACATTCAATAATGGCATGGAAGTCTTTTTTATAAATCAAAATATCCTTACCGCCATCCCCCGTTGCCTTAGTCACATGTGCATCAAACCCCATCTGATGAAACAAATCACTTATGTAGTATTCAAAATCAATCGGCGTCATTTTCTTTAAGCTGTTTAAGTTACCCAATCTTTCTAATTCCTGTTTTCTAAGCTCAGCCTCTTTTTGCTTTCGCTGCAGACGAAAATGTCTTCTTGCCATAATTGTATTTGGCAAGTAGAAAATGTATAAATTGGAAGTTAAAAATGTAGCTACTTGCCAACATCCTTTTTTAATGATTGAGTAACGATTCTTTATGCCGAAAACTTTCTCGGTTGAACACCAATAAATGCGAGTAATGAATCAAACGATCAATAAACGCTTCTGTTAGAATGGGATCTCCAAACTCGTGATTCCACTGTCCAAACTGTAGGTTCGTAGTGACGACTACACTTCGCTGTTCATAACACAAGTTGATGACTTGGAACAGGAGCTCTGCTCCCTGCTTATGCAATGGCACATAGCCTAGTTCGTCTAATATCAATAAATCTAAACTCTCAATCTGTTTATAAAGTTTGCCCAGTGACCCTTTCTCATTGGCTTCAAGCAGCTGATTTACCAGCTGTGCCACCGTATAAAAGCGCACTTTCTTTTTTGTCTGATGAATTGCATTCCAGCCGCAAAGAGAGGCTAAAAGAGTCTTACCTACACCTACGCCGCCATATAAAATGAGATTTTCTTTCCTATCGATAAATCCCCCGCTAATACATCTTCTTTCGAGAGATCACTGTTCATATGAATGCCATCCCACTCAAACTGCCTGCCGGATATATCTGGCAATAATGATTGCTTGATCAATAGATTTAATTTCCGTTCTTCGCGCTGCTCGATTTCCTTTTCGAATAGTTTCAGTAAAAACTCTTCGTGAGAGGCAGCTTCCACCTCATGATAATGTTCTCGAATCCAACTAAGTTTTAATCGCTTCGCGTGTTCTTCGATCAACTCCTTCATACCTGCTCACCCCCGGCTATCGTAAATAATTGATCATAATGGGTAAGCCCGCGTGAAGTAGGTTCTGCCGCCGGTATTTTCTTCGGCAGTCGCGGAAGCGACAGTGTCTCCCGAATGCCACGCCCATTAACTAACTGATAGTAGACATGCTTGATCGATTCAGCGGTTGGATGACCGTGCTCTGAGGCCATATGTAATGCCTCAGTCGGCAAGTGGAAGTCCTGATCCTTCAGAAGAACGGCCAGTAAACTCAATCCGGCTTTCTTCTCTTCCGGCGAACAGGCTTCAAAGTAGACCTTCCATTCTTCAGGTAGCTGGTCATAAAAAGAGCTGTATTTTAATGCCGTTGGACGTTTGGCCATCAAGGTTAAATATGGCTGCCAATTCATCGCTTTTCGTTCGCTTCCATAGAGTCTCGGATGGGTGGTTAGAATTTCATTCTTTTCATTTAGAATGGTCACCTGATCAAATGAAAGCCTGACTGTCACTGCTTGCCCGGCGAAGCGAGGTGACGTAGAATACTGTTTTCGATCAATCCGGATAAATCCATATTTATCTGCCTTCAAATGTTCATAACGAATACATTCATATGCCTTGCCTGGCAATTGCAATAATCGTTCTTTGTCTGCCGAATGTAGTTCGGTAATCGGCAGTGCTTTTTCGTAATGAGCTCTTTCCCGATCACCTACACTCCAGACAAAAGCTTGTTCATTTAAGTCTGCCAAACGATTGTATGGAACAGCTGGCAACAAATAATTATTGCGGATGTACTTTACCATGGCTTCCACATGGCCTTTCTCATTGCCGCTGTTCGGATTGCAGAATTCGTAAGAAAACCCATAGTGTGCAGCGAATCGTTCAAATTCCTCTGTGAGCACACGTTCTCCTTCCGGCAGTACTTTTTGACGGCAGGTGACAGGTTATCAAAACGGATAGTATGCGGCACCCCTTCAAGAAATTCAAATATATTCGCTAAACCTTGAAGAAAACACTCTCGATTCTGAGACGGAAACACCTGATATAAAAATGCGTTGCTGTAAGGGAAGGAAAGCACTAAGAAATGCCGAACGACTTCCTCGCCTTCATGTAGGAAAGGCGCTTCACCAAAATCCACCTGAGCAGCCCCTGGCTTTGTTTCTAAAGGAAGAGCTGCCTCTTCACTCTCTTCCATTAACTCTCGCTTTCGTTTGGAAATATAGTCCCTGACCGAACGGTCAGAACCTGTAAACTGGTGGTGTTTTACTAATAGATCATAGATTCGTTTCGCAGTCCGACGAAACTTCTTTTTCTTTTTGGAGTCCTCCATCAGCCATTCATCGATAATAGGTTTGACGGGTCCATGACAGGGGATCTTCTTTTTTGTTTGATAGGCTCTTTTGGATTGAAATCTTCCATATCGGAATACTTCTTCACTGTCCGACTATCTATCCCCGTCTGTCGTGCTACTTCTGCATAGCTGCGACCTTTTTTATTCGTTTCACATCTGATATAATTAATTTCAGCCATTGCTAACATCTCCTATACTACCTCCCGTAAAGTATTGCCCAAACAGGAGTGTATGTAATTTTTTGGATGTTGGCAAGTGGCTTTTTTTATAGGTACATAAATTAACTGCCGTTTCCTACATTTCTAGTGTGCCATAAACACCCCACTTTCACAAACTGCCCAAACTCCTTCGAAAAACTCAACTTAACCGTATCGGAAAGCGCGATTTCATTCTCCTTATGCAATCAAATTTTGTTATAAGTAGTTACATATGATTAAAAGAAGACACAATGGGCAGATGATGTCCGTTTTTGTGCTTTCTTAAGCGTAAAACTTCCGATTAACCCCTTTAAAAACCGTCCCCATGCCACACGGGAATTAATAGATAGCAAAGGTCAGTCCCTTGTCACTTGAAAACTGGAATGACGTGGGGACTGACCTGTTATTTTACAAACGGACCCAGTGGCCAGGGGTCACTTCACGCAACTGAGAATTTGAAGTATTGTCTTGAGTTGCCTCGTATGCAAACCGTTGACGACTACGCTCATACACAGGATCTGGTACAGGTATAGCAGATAATAAAGACCTGGTATAAGGATGTAAGGGTTATTATATAATTCATTGCTTTCAGCTATTTCAACAAGGTGTCCATTATACATAACACCGACACGATCGCTAATGTATTTTACCATCGATAAATCATGGGCTATAAACAAAAATGTTAAGCCTTGTTTTCTTTGTAGTTCCTTTAATAAATTGACAATCTGTGCTTGGATAGAAACATCTAAAGCAGATATAGGTTCATCGGCTACTATAAATTCCGGTTTGACACTTAACGCTCTGGCTATACCAATTCTTTGACGTTGACCCCCGCTAAATTCATGTGGATATCGGTTAGCGTGACTGTCATTTAGTCCCACTAAGCTTAACAATTGACTCACTTGATTAGTGCGATCTTCTTTAGATGATGCTAATCCATGAATATCAATTCCCTCTGCAATAATATCTTTAACTGTCATTCGAGAGTTTAATGAGGCATAGGGATCCTGAAATATCATTTGCATTTTTTGATTAAACTGTTTTCGCTGTTTTGGCGATTTAGCTCCATGAATATCCTGACCATTAAAAATTATTTTTCCATTAGTAGGCTCGTAAAGATTAACAATGGTACGCCCCATTGTTGTTTTACCACAACCTGATTCTCCAACTAATCCAAAGGTTTCTCCTTCATATACATCAAACGATACATCATTAACAGCTTTAAATGACTTTTTTCTTTCGACTGGGAATGCTTTTGTTAAGTTCTTTACTTCGAGTATTTTCTTCGTCATTTTTCATCACCAATTTTTTGCTTGCTGGATATACCTTTCATACGCTTTTTGACTTCTTCCGGGGGTTCAACTTTTGGTGAATTTTCATGTAACAACCACGTCGCTGCATAGTGTGTATCGGATACTTTGAACATTGGAGGTTCTTGTTTGGTATCTATTTTAAGTGCATAAGCATTGCGAGGAGCAAATGCATCCCCTACAGGAGGTTTTAACATATTTGGGGGACTTCCTGGGATAGAAACCAAATCACCTTTTTCCATATTGGGTGTGGGTATAGAACCTAATAACCCCCAAGTATAAGGATGTTTAGCATTGTAAAATATTTCATCTGTTCTACCTATCTCGATGATTTTGCCAGCATACATGACTGCCACACGATCTGCTACATTTGCGACTACCCCCATATCATGTGTGATGAATATGATGGAATTGTTTGTTTTCTCCTGAATGTTTTTCATTAATTCCAGAATTTGAGCTTGGATCGTAACATCCAATGCCGTTGTAGGTTCATCTGCAATCAATATGTTTGGATTGCTTGCAAGAGCAATTGCAATAACAACACGCTGGCGCATTCCACCGGAAAACTGATGTGGGTAATTATCCACACGGTCGGTCGCATTAGGTATACCTGCCATCTCCAATAGTTCTATCGTACGTTTCTTCGCTTCTTTACGACTGATCATTTCATTTTTAAGGAGACCTTCCATGATTTGTTTACCTATTCGCATCGTCGGATTTAAGGATGTCATTGGGTCTTGAAAAATCATTCCTATTTCTTTCCCTCTATATTTCTCCATCTCTTTTTCGGACTTTGAGATAAGATTTTCGCCTTTATATACAATAGAGCCGCTTTTATAGCGTGCAGGTGGGGTTGATATTAACTTCATGATTGATTGTGCTGTGACACTTTTACCTGATCCAGACTCACCAACTATCGCTAAGGTCTCTTTCTCATACAAATCGAATGTGATCCCACGAACAGCTTCCACCTCACCATTATGAGTGTCAAATGATATCGAAAGATCATTTACTTCGAGTACTTTGTTCATCTGCGAGCCTCCTGAATTGTTTAGTATCATGTCTCTGAAACCTTTTTATAATTCTTCTGTTTTTCTCACAAGCATTCTTTTCAATGCCTAAGGTTTCTTTTTCCTGTTAATCTCTTAGGTTCTTTCTTTTGGATCCAATGCATCTCTTAAACCATCTCCTATTAGGTTAAATGACAGCATCGCCAAACAAATAAAAAACGAAGGGAAGAATATTTGATATGGATAATACCTTAAAGCTGGCAATGCATCAGATGACATGGTTCCCCAACTTGCAAGCGGGGCAGGTACGCCTAAACCAAGATAACTCAAAAATGCTTCAGTAAATATTGCTGTTGGAATTGTCAAAGTTAGGGTAACCAGGATTGGCCCTAAAATGTTCGGAATAAGATGCTTCGTCATTATTCTAACCTTACTCGCTCCTAATACAATCCCAGCCATGATATATTCTTCGGATTTTAACTTAAGAACTTCTCCACGAACGATCCTAGCCATATTGATCCACCCGGTGATGGACATAGCGATAATCAAAGTCCAAAGCCCTTGCGGTAAAACGACTAACAATAAAATAACTACCAGCAAATATGGTAAACCATATAAAACATCAGCAGCGCGCATCATATATTCATCGACTTTCCCGCCCAAAAAACCTGCTGTAATCCCCCAAATGACACCGATCACTAAATCGATTAGAGCAGCCATGAGGCCTATAAATAAAGATATTTTAGCTCCATACCATGTTCTGGCAAAAATATCTCTCCCCAGATTATCTGTGCCAAACCAATGCTCAGCAGAAGGCGATTGGTTGGCATTAACTAAATTATTATCATAGTAATTGTGTCCAGATATAGATCCCCCTACTAAAGCCATAATCCCCATGATTAAAATGGAAACTATACCGAAAACAGCTAATTTATTTTGTTTAAATAAACGCCACGTGTCTTTCAAGTAACTGGATGTTTCACCAGCAATCTCTTCACCATCATACAAATCACTGTCATCTGTAAAATCAAAGTCTTCTTTTGTGAAATTACCGTTCGTTTGTGACATCAACTTCCCCGCCCTTTCTCAGTAATCTTAATCCGAGGGTCGATAAGGCCATAAAGCAAATCAACGAGTAATATAGTTATTAATAGCAAAGCACTGAAAAAAACTGTCGTACCCATAATAACTGTATAATCTCTATTAGTAACACTATCTACAAATTCATTACCCAGCCCTGGTATAGCGAATATTTTTTCAATCACGAAACTTCCCGTTAAAACACTTGCTACAAGGGGTCCAATATAAGAAACAACAGGTAATACAGCATTTCTAACAGTATGCTTATAGACAACCGCTCTTCTCGTTAATCCTTTTGCTTTTGCCGTACTTATGTGATCGGCGTTTAATACTTCCAACATACTGGAGCGCATCAACCTTGCAATAAAAGCTAAAGGTGTAGCAGCCAAAGCCATCGCAGGCAATATCGTATGCCAAAAAGAATCAAACTTTGCAATTGGTAAAGCTTGGAGCTTAATCGAAAGGACGTATTGCAACAATGTTGCTAAAAGAAAATTAGGTATTGATATACCTAAGACTGCAAAAACCATTGTAGAGTGATCTCCAAATTTCCTATGTTTTAACGCAGCTATAGCTCCAAGAAAAGTTCCTAAAGCCACAGCCAGCAAAATAGCTTCTATTCCTAAAACAAAAGAATATGGGAAACTGTCATTTATAATTGAAGTTACGTCTCGTCCTGTATATTTATAAGAAGGCCCTAAATCCCATGTAATAACCCTTTTCAAGTACTTAAAGTATTGAATATGAATTGGATCGTTCAGGCCATAACTTTCATAGAGCTGTTCCTTCACCTCAGGAGGCAAATCGTTGTTTTCAGAAGCAAAAGGTCCCCCAGGCGCAGCTTTCATTAGAAAAAAAGTAATCGTAACAATTATAAATAGTGATAAAACAATAAACCCTATTCGTTTTAATAAATACATTTTCACTGGTTAACACCTCCAAAATCGGTTATATCCACTTATCGTTTTAACTCTTGAGAAAACTATTCATGAGATGAGCTGAGAGGGAAGCTTAAAAGCCTCCCTCCGCTACAACTTTCCCTATTAACTACACTCTGCTTAGCAATCTGTCTAATGTTCTGATAGATAAGCCCATTTCAATTGGATTCTTCCCAGGACATCTATGTGAACATCGTGAACATAATCCTTTGCTACATGAGAGGATACCAAGAAATAAAGAGGTGATACTATCGCATCATCCATTAAGACTTTTTCTGCATCTCGCAAAATCTCTTTATATTGATCTGAATCCTTTTCTTGTTGTGCTTGCTTCATCAAGTCTTGAAACTCCTCATTCTCCCAGTCCATATAATTTTTTCCTCTAGATTTTTCAGAGTAAGCATTTAGATCCACAAATGCGTCGTTTACTTTAGCACCGTATCCCAAGCGGGCGATTTGAAACTCACCTTGATCTATACTATCAAGATAAACTTGCCATTCTTTATTATTAAGTGTTACTTCTACTCCTAGGGTGTTTTTCCACATATCTTGTATAGCCTGAGCAACAGAAGCATGTTCTTCTGAAGTATTATAAGTTATCTCAATCTCTGGTAAATCTTCTATGTCGTCGTACCCTTCTTCCTGAAGCCCTTTTTCAAGTAGTTCCTGAGCTTTTTCCACATCATTATCTTTAAAATAACCTTCCTCATTTTCTTCCCAAATTGGCGGGGAAACGTATGCCATAGCTGGTTTTTGTCCAGCTTTCGTAATATTATTCACGATTTGTTCCCGGTTGACGGCGTATGAAAATGCTTTTCTTATATTAACGTTATCGAAAGGTTTCTGTTGAATATTGAATGCATAGTAATACGTTCCTGCACTCGTTTGATTATTTAGTTTCCCTTCTTCTTTTAAAGCGTTTATAGCCGGCAAGGGGAGCGTTCCTGCTGGATCTCCAGCAAAATCAATTTCACCATTTTCATAAAGGTTGTAAATTGTATTTTCATCAGGAACGATCGGCATATTAATTTTATCCAAACTCACTGATTCCTCATCCCAATAATGTTCGTTCTTAACTAATACTACTTTATCTTTATTTACTCTTTCTTCGAGCTTAAATGGTCCGTTTGTGACATAATCATCCCCAGCTTCTTGATCCCATTCAGAGTTATTCTCAACAATTTCTTTGTTTACTGGAAAAGACACTGAATTTGTTAATAGATCTAAGAAATAATTCGCTGGAAACTCAAGTTCTACCTCTAGCGTTTTTTCATTTGCTGCATTGACTCCTATTTCATCTACCGCCACTTCTCCAGCTTTAGCTTTACTCGCATTTTTAATAACAAACATCTGATCCGCAGCGGGGGTGTCGGGGTTTTCAGGATTAAGTACCCATTTCCATGCATACTCAAAGTCTTCTGCTGTTACCGGATCCCCATTAGACCATTTAGCGTCCTCTCTTATTGTAAATGTATATTTGAGTTTATCATCTGACACCTCATATGTTTCAGCCATAGCTTCTTTTGGATTATCATCTTGATCTAGCCGCATTAACCCCTCAAACATTTGATGCAATAAAACATCAGAAGTCGCATCACCAATTTTTCTCGGATCAAATGTAGGAGGGTCTGTATCAAGGGCCATATTTAATTCTTGATTACCTGAGGGTGACCCATCACCATTTGTAGCTGTGTTATCATTGTTGTTTGAAGCACTTCCTTGTTCTGAACATCCGATGGCTAGCATTAAAAACATACCTGTTAGTACAGCGAGCAAAGAATATTTTACTTTTTTCATAGTAGAGCCTCCTTTTAATGTATGAAAAACTTTAAATCCGATATCATACCCGATCCCGAAAAGTGATGTTTTTACTTATAGATCGAATCTTTTAGGAGAAAGATGGTCTATTGAATGACTAACTTTTTCACCTGCTGCTAACTTACCCGCAATGTTTGCCATGGCAGAGCCTTGAGAAAAACCTGATCCCGAGAAACCACACATCAATAAAATGTTTTTGCTTTTCTTTGTTGCACCCACTAATGGTAATTGATCAGTAGTGTATCCATCCATAAATGGGATAGTGGATACAGGATCCGGATTAATTCCTGGCATAAGGTGTTTCAAGGATTCTCTTACCTCAAGAATATCTTGCACATCCACATTTTTATCAAACTCGTTTGCATTATTTAAAACCTTCATAGCATGGGCTCCGCTGACTCTTACAAGTCTTCCATCGATTATAGGCGTACCGATTATATGTCGATCTCCGCTTACTCTGGAGAAGTTTGGAAACTTATCTTCTGTAAATTGAGCAGTATCTTTTGGAACAAACCATGTCATAATAATTC